>NZ_CP040749.1:1123125-1497500 GCF_006065315.1 Aureibaculum algae
GTTTGCCCGTATTTTTTTGAAATATTTGTTACTTGTATCATGTCGTTTAAATTTTAATATGCCTTAATTTTGCTACTGCTACTGCTACTGCTACTGCTACTGCTACTGCTACTGCTACTGCTACTGCTACTGCTACTGCTAGTTATCTTGGTCAAAGGCATTAATCATCTTGTATTTTGTGTCTATATATCTTTTGGTAATACCTTTCATTATTTTTTCATGAAAAACAATCCCAATAATTCCTAAAATGATAAGGGTTGTAATACCTGCTTCAAAATTGATAAACTTATAAGGAATGTAAAAGAAAATCATCGGAATAATCATTAAGGGAAATCCGATAATCCATTGCACGGCTCCAGTACCTTGGTAATTAAAAGCAGCTCTTTGGGTTAAATCAATTTTTTTACGATTAAAAGAACCTCCATATAAAAGCACATGCGTATTAACTCCAATGTTATAGATCATAGCAGCGAAATGAACCACTAAAACTTTCCAACCAAAATAAACATAAGGTATGCTGATCACAAACATTAAAATGGCACTCATCATCATTAATGTATATTTTGAATTTAGGTATTCTTTGTATTTAATGTTTTGACTCATCAATAATTTGTAATAACCACTATCCCATGCGGGAATAAATTGACCAAAATTGATCATAAAAATTCCAGTTACGAAAATCCCTACAAATACATAAAAACTAACCATATTTTGATATACAGGGTTCGGGTAAAAAATCAATCCATAAAGCAAACCAATGGCCACAATAAAAACTGAAGAACGGGGTCTTTTGTTACGCCATAGCAATTTTAAATCAAGTTGTAAAAAGGGAGCTACAGAGCCAAATCTTCGGGTCCAAGCCATGTCTGTTGTGGTGGCAATTTCCGTTTTCGCTTTTAGCGATCGGTCTATATATAATTTCTGTTTTAAAGATGTGAAGTTGGTATAGTACAATAAGATCAAAATTCCTATTGGAATAATTAAGATTAACGGATTTGCAGTGATGGCATTTACAGCACTACCCACTAAGTCATTAAATGAAACAATATTAAAATAGTTAAGTCCAAATAAGATTCCTGAAAAAGCTAAAATTGGTAAAAATGACAATTCTGTTTCGGCAGATTTACTTTCTATAATAAAATTTAAAAAGTTAGTAATCAGTGTTAGGGTAATTATCAAAAACATCCAAGTAAAAACTACTGAAGCTCCATATCCGTTTATTAGTAATATCACAGCAAAAGGGATAACCGTAAATAATGGTAAAAAATTGAAAAATGAAATGGCTGATTTACCCAAAACATAATGTATAATACTGCTTCTTTTTATAGGTAAAGTTAGCAACGGTTTTATGTTCATTACCGGCAATTTCTGAAAGAAAAATCGCATTAATAAATCGCCCAACAACCAATAGAATAAAAATCCATTGACAATTAGTAATGGGTCTTGAGTCGGAAATTTATCTTTTAGTATAGGGTAAAGGCCAAAACCAAGGCCTAAAAACATAAGTATAAAATACAATGCAAAAAATACCATTACAATATTTAATGCCATGCTTTTTTGCCAATATGAAGAGCGGAAAAACTGTTTCCATTGTAAGCTGAAAAATCTTGAGATCATGTTGTTGATTTGGTGTAATTAGTAGTTCTAAATATTATTTTGTTACATTATTTCTATATGATTTAATTAAAAAAGTACTGTCAATTCGAGCGTCCTGAGATATTCGGGAGAGAACTCATCAATAACATATAAAGTTAGGTTTCTACTCCACTCAACCTGACAGCAGAATGTGCGAATTAATTAAAAACACCCCCATTGTATCTATCAATAGGGGAATTTTGAAAATCTAATAATTTAACTGTATTGCATTTGCATTACAAATAAATTGCTGTTTATCAGCTCCATTTTTAAATACTAGAAAGAAGTCTGTAACTTCATTTGTAGGAGTAATTTTTATGTTAGATACTTTTAATTCCCCCTTGTCTTTACTGAAATAATTCAATTTGGTTGTGCCAATTAATTGACCAGTTTTTGAACCAATTCTTATTTCTAATATTCCTTCGTAATTATAATTTTTGCCAAAATATGCTGTAAAATCGATACTTTTCAACCCGTTCAAATCTATTTTATTGAATTTAAGAAATGAATTATCCTTAATTGAACCTACAAGATTATTTCCATTGGCATTCCAGTTACTAAGCCCATCACTTTTTTTATTAGCTTTTTGAGCTTCTAGGTAAGGTGGTTTAAAAATGAGTTGTTTACGCCCGGTTAATTCAGCACTTTCTAAACCTTCTTTTCCTTTATCGGTATATGAAGCTGTTAGAATGTAAACACCATTTTTGTCATTTGTATCATGTTCATTAAAAGTTAAGGTTCCTTTTAACGGTAATAATTTAGTGTCGTCACTTTCTAATTTTAATGATAAAACATAATCAACAATTTTGTTTGCATCACTTGTGCTTAAAGTAGGGTGTGCTACCATCATGGTTTCACCCCAAACTCCTGAACCTCCATTTAAAATTTTGTTAATCAGATGTCCAGTATCCTTTTTACTATATTTATTAGCAATATCCTTATAACTTGGTCCGTTCACTTTTTTATCAATAGCATGACAAGCCTTACAATCAGCATTGTCAATGATTGTTTTACCTTCAGGATCTATGATTTGTTGATGACCTATGGTAGCCTTTACCATATCTCTACCTTGCGGAATGTAGTTTAAAGAGACTTTAACATCTTTTTGGTCTATACCATTATTTGTGGTGGTACCATCTTGTTTATCTTTTACCGAAATGTCATAAGCAACAGTTTTTCCTTTCCAATAAAAAGGATTGGATTCATCTGTTGTAATGGTAATTTCAGGAATGTCATTACCAACAAGTATTTTTTGACTTGCCGTTGCACTTTCGCCTGACTTATCTGTAACTTTTAGTTTAACAGTATAGGTGCCAATCTTGTCAAAAGTAATTGTTGGGTTTATTTCCGTAGATTGAACTATGCCATTATAAGACCACTCATAAGTTAGCTCATCATTGTCGTAATCTTCAGACAAATCACCTCTAAAATTTATAGTGAGTGGCTCACCTCCAATCGTATGATCATTTTTAATCATAGCGATAGGTTTTCTATTCCCTTTAATATATTCAATACGGTCTAAACGAGCATCCATATTTCTTGTGTTCCAAGATTGACCATATTCTAAAACATACATATTACCATCAGAACCAAAAATCATATCCATAGGATGAGAAAATTCAGAATTTGGCATAAAAGCATCCGCTTTTACATAGTCATAATTATCATCTAAAGTAACCACATAAATCCAGTCACGCATCCACTCATAAACGAATAATTTATTTTCAAAATACTCAGGAAAAGTTTCCTTTGCATTTGGCGAATCATCTTTGTGAAAAACGGGACCCGACATTGGGTTTACACCTCCAATTCCCAACCATGGAAATTCTTCAGAGGCATCATAAGAAAACCAAATTTGTGATTCTTTTACAGGCGGTAATTTTTGAATACCTGTATTGTTTGGTGAGTTGTTGATGATATTATTTGGGTCAAATTTTGGACCTGATGTGTTTGTGGTAAAATCAAAATCATTATAGGGTTGGTTATTTCCTCGAGTATATGGCCAGCCATAATATCCTGCTTCTCTGGCTTGGTCAAATTCACCCATTCCTTTAGGTCCTCTGTTAGGATTGTCTTTTCCTGCATCAGGGCCAATATCTCCCCAATATACAAAACCTGTTTTACTATCAATTGAAAGTCGAAAAGGATTTCTATTACCCATTATGTAAATTTCTGGACGGGTTTTATCAGTGCCTTCTGGAAATAAATTTCCTTTTGGAATAGAATAGGTGCCATTATCTTCAGGTTTAATTCTAAGAATTTTTCCGCGTAAATCGTTGGTATTTGAAGCAGATTTTTGGGCATCCCAAAGAGCTCTTCCTTCTCGCTCATCAATGGGAGCATATCCATCAGATTGAAATGGATTGGTATTGTCGCCAATCGTTATAAATAAATTGCCTTTTGGGCCAAATTCTAATGCACCACCGCTATGACAGCATTTTCTTATAACGGGTACTTCAAGTAATAATTTTTCAGACTCAAGTATGAGTTTGTTATCAACTAAATTAAAACGAGAAATATGCTGTAGAGGTTCATCTCCTGGTTTAGAATAAAAGAGGTAAATCCAGTTGTTTTTTTCATAGTTAGGATCAACAGCTAAGCCTAATAAACCATCTTCATTTCCATAAAACACATCTAGTTTGGCAATTTCCTTTGTTTTGTTCTCTTTAAAGTCAAATAATTTTAAAGTACCTCTTCTTTCAATAAATAAGATACCTTTTCCAGGTAACTCATCCAATTCCATTGGTTCATCAAGGTTAAAATCTAATACTGTTTTTACAAATCTATTTTCTTCAGGTATTTTTTCTGTGGTTGCTTTTCCGTAATCTAAAATGTTATCTCCAATAGTATAGCGTATACCTCCTAATAAATGATCGATAAATTTAGGATTTTTATAGGTTTCATCTGTATGTCCTAATTCAGTGTAAAAAGATTTACCACCATCATAATCGTGGTACCAGCTTATTGGATGATTTTCAGGATTTTTTCCTCCTTTATAACTGTTTTCATCTACTTTGATGAGAACATTAATATCAGGATTGATATTTTTGAAATTATACCATTCGTCCGTTTTTATCCAAGTACTGTCCAGATGTTGCGTAGAAAGGTGTTTATTGTCAACTATAGTTAAGGTAGCTTCTTGAATTTTAGGATGGTTTTCGAAATAGGCACCAGCTAATTTACCATACCAAGGCCAATCATATTCCGTATCAGTGGCAGCATGTATACCAACATAACCACCGCCTGCTTGAATATAGCGTTCAAAATTTGATTGTTGACTTTGATTTAAAACATCACCAGTCGTATTTAAGAATACAACGGCAGAATAGGTTTTTAGTTTTTCTTCCGTAAACCAATTGGCATTATCAGTAGTGTCAACTAAAAAACCGTTTTCGGCTCCCATTTTAAGAATAGCAGTTGCTCCAGCGGGTATAGATTTATGTTTAAATCCCGCTGTTTTGGTAAAAACAAGGATTTTTTTCTCTTTAGATTTTGTTGTACACGAAATAGCCAACATTAAGATAATAATGGTGGTAAGCTTTAAGATTGATTTCATTTATTGATTGGGTTAGTACACAAATGTACCAAATTCACTTTTAATAGTAAGTTTTTTTGTTGATGATGCTTCAACTTTACCAATAACTTGAGCATCGACATTAAATGAATTAGAAATTTTAATAATATCGTTAGCAATGGCTTCAGGAACATATAATTCCATTCTATGACCACAATTAAATACTTGATACATTTCTCTCCAATCGGTATTTGACTGTTCTTGAATCAATTGAAACAAAGGAGGTACATCAAATAAATTATCTTTAATGATGTGTAAATTGTCTATAAAATGAAGAATTTTGGTTTGTGCCCCACCACTACAATGCACCATTCCGTTAATTTCAGCTCTATATTGCTTCAAAATTTCGCTGATAATTGGAGCGTATGTTCTGGTTGGTGATAGTACCAATTTACCAGCATTTATAGGTGAATTTTCAATAGCGTCCGTAAGTTTTACCTTTCCAGAATATACTAAATCGTCAGGTACAGCGTGATCAAAACTTTCCGGATATTTTTCAGCTAAGTACTTTCCAAAAACATCATGTCTGGCAGAGGTTAAACCGTTACTACCCATTCCGCCATTATATTCTGTTTCGTAAGTCGCTTGTCCAAAAGAAGACAATCCAACAATAACATCACCCGCCTTTATATTAGCATTATCAATAACATCACTACGTTTTAATCTTGCTGTTACGGTAGAATCTACAATTATGGTTCTTACTAAATCACCAACATCGGCAGTTTCTCCTCCTGTTGATTTTATAGTAACCCCATGTTTTTCTAGGTCGGTAATTAGTTCTTCTGTACCGTTTATTATGGCAGAGATTACATCTCCGGGAATTAAGTTTTTGTTACGCCCAATGGTTGATGAAAGTATAATGTTATCCGTTGCTCCAACACATAATAAATCATCAACGTTCATAATTAATGCATCTTGAGCAATACCTTTCCAAACTGAAATATCGCCAGTTTCTTTCCAATACATATAGGCCAATGAAGATTTTGTACCCGCACCATCTGCGTGCATAATCAGGCAATATTCATCATCATTAGTTAAATAATCGGGAACTATCTTACAGAAGGCTTTAGGAAAAAGTCCTTTGTCTATATTGCTTATGGCTTTATGTACATCTTCTTTTGATGCAGAAACGCCTCTGAGGTTATATCGTTGGTCTGAAGATGAGCTCATTTTTTTATTGGTTTTATTTTGAAAGGTATAATTTACGCTTTTTGTAATCTATAATAGCATTGCCTTTTTCTAAAACATCGGCACCAATAATTCCGTTAACCGGTTTGGCTTCTTGTTTTGTTAGGGCGTTGTTAATATGTGCTAAATCAATTAATACAAGTGGTATTTTTTTTATTTTGAAATCGCTTATTTCAATTTTGTTTTTTTTTGAAATTTGAGTGTCAATTTCTGCCGATCCTGCACCCGCAGCTTTATGTTCTGAATCTTCGGTTTTTAAACCAAAAGTTTCTATCTCATCAAAACCAACACATGAGTTTGAAGCACCAGTATCTAAAATAAATCGTCCTTTTATACCATTAATTTTAGCTTTTATTTCAAAATGATTGGTGGCAATTTTTTTTAATTTGATGCTAATGTACTTTTTGTTTAATAAAAAGGCTTTCAGACTCATATTTAAATCACAGATTTAAATTGTTCTAAAAATCGGATATCATTTTCAAAAAGCATTCTAATATCTGGAATTTGGTATAACAACATTGCAATACGTTCAATACCCATTCCAAATGCAAATCCACTATATTTTTCAGGATCAATTTTAGTGTTTTTCAAGACATTAGGGTCAACCATACCACAACCCATAATTTCTAACCAACCAGTTCCTTTTGTTATTTTATAATCTGTTTCTGTTTTCAACCCCCAGTAAATATCAACTTCGGCACTTGGTTCCGTAAAAGGAAAATAAGAAGGACGTAATCTGATTTTTGATTTACCAAACATTTCTTTTGTAAAATAAATCAAGGTTTGCTTCAAATCAGCAAAGGAAACATCTGTATCTATATACAATCCTTCCACTTGATGAAAAATACAATGCGAACGTGCAGAAATGTCTTCATTTCTAAAAACTCTACCTGGAGAAATTGTTCTAATTGGAGGTTTGTTATTCTCCATATAACGTATCTGTACAGAAGAGGTATGTGTTCTTAACAGCATATCTTTTTCAACATTTTTATGCTTTTCAACAAAAAATGTATCCTGCATATCTCTTGCGGGATGGTATTCTGGTAAGTTTAACGCTGTGAAATTATGCCAATCATCTTCTATCTCAGGGCCCTCAGAAATGGTGAACCCTATACGAGAAAAAACATCGATAATTTGATTTTTAACAATAGAAATTGGATGTCTTGCACCCAATTCAATAGGTTCAGCCGGCCTTGATAAGTCTCCATAGAAACTTTTTTGTTCGCCATTACCTTCCAGAGCATTATTCAGCGTTTCAACCTTTTTTTCAGCTGTAGTCTTTAAGGTGTTTAGAGCTTGTCCAAATTCCTTTTTTTGCTTTGGGTCTACGTTTTTAAATTCAGCAAATAAGCCTTTTAATAGACCTTTACTGCCTAAATATTTTATACGAAATGCTTCAATTTCTTCTTTTGAATTGGAATTAAAAGCACTGACTTCGTTAATGAATTCTTTTACTTTGTCTAACATTGATTGTTTAACTTGGTTTGCAAATTTAAGGTTTTTCATCAATTAAGCAGAATAGTTTTTTATTAATCTATTCCTAAAGTAAAGAAGTTGATTTTAGTGGTTAAAAGATTTGCAAATATTTAAGGTTTTCAAAGAAAGAAATCTGCATTTTAATTACTTTTGTTATGAATTTATTGATGAAACCTTATAATTTACTTCCTAAATTATGAAATCGAAAATTAAAGATTTTATGGGTTACGTTAAAGTACGTAATACCAACGAGCCCGAGTTTTTACAAGCAGTACATGAAGTTGCAGAGACTGTTATTCCATTTATAGAAGAAAACCATAAATATAAAGACAAGATGTTGTTAGAGCGAATGGTTGAACCTGAACGTACGCTAATGTTTAGAGTGCCTTGGCTAGATGATAACGGAAAGATACAAGTAAATAGAGGGTATCGGATAGAGTTTAATTCTGCCATTGGTCCGTATAAAGGAGGATTACGATTTCATCCATCAGTAAATATTAGTATTCTTAAATTTTTAGGTTTTGAGCAGGTTTTTAAAAATTCTCTAACCACATTGCCAATGGGTGGTGGTAAAGGAGGTTCTGATTTTAACCCAAAAGGAAAATCAGATAATGAAGTAATGAAATTTTGCCAAGCATTTATGTCGGAATTATTTCGTCATATTGGTGAGAATACAGACGTGCCTGCTGGTGATATTGGAGTAGGAGGTAGAGAAATTGGGTTTCTATTTGGACAATACAAAAAATTAAGAAATGAGTTTACAGGTGTTTTAACAGGTAAAGGAATGTCATTTGGAGGTTCATTAATTAGACCTGAAGCTACAGGTTATGGTGCCGTATACTTTGCAGAAAACATGTTAAAAGCCCAGAATAAAAGTATAAAAGGAAAAATAGTTTTGGTTTCTGGTTCTGGTAACGTGGCACAATATGCTTGTGAAAAAGCGACTCAATTAGGGGCGAAAGTGGTTACGATGTCAGATTCTTCTGGATATATTTACGATGCAGCTGGGATAGATGCTGATAAGTTGGCCTTTATTATGGAATTAAAAAATGTAAAACGTGGAAGAATAGACCAGTATTTAGAAAAATACCCAACTGCGAAATTTTATAAAGAGGAAACCCCTTGGACTATAAAATGTGATATTGCCATGCCATGTGCCACTCAAAATGAGCTCCATGGTGATCATGCGAAAACCTTGATAAAAAATGGTTGTATTTGTGTTTGTGAAGGTGCTAATATGCCGAGTACAGCTGAAGCCATTCGGATTTTTCAAGATGCTAAAATATTATTTTCACCAGGTAAGGCTTCAAATGCAGGAGGCGTTTCAGTATCTGGGTTAGAAATGAGTCAAAACTCGTTACGTTATAATTGGACGAATGACAAAGTAGATACTAAATTACATGAAATTATGAATGATATTCATGAAGTTTGTGTAACCTATGGTAAAGATAAGGATGGTTATGTAGACTATGTTAAAGGTGCAAATATTGCAGGTTTTGTAAAAGTAGCTGACGCCATGTTAGGACAAGGAGTGGTGTAAGATTTTATGGAGTATGATATAATTAAGGAAAGTAATAATAAAAGGCTATAGGCAGTTATTAACTGTTCATTTATAACTTGATTGTGCATACTTTTATTTAAGTATTATGTTCTAGTCATTTTTTTTAATAAAGATAACTTTTGCAATTATTGATGCTTGAACCTTCCCTATGTTTTAAAATTAGAACCAAAATTAACGACTCTGAAATAACCCATCAAATAATTCCTATCTTTGTTATAAACACATTCATCAATGCCTAAAAAGACACTTCCAGATTTAAAAACATACGTTTTTGAACATTTTGCATTTGAACAATTGATGCAAAATAGAATAAACAAAGTGCTTATTGTTTGTTCTAATTACGATTATTATATGTTGGAAGAGGATGGTAGAATTGATGAACGAATTTTTAATGAATACACGGCTTTAAATTTAAGATATCCTCCTACTTTTTTACATGCCAATTCTGCTAAAAAGGCATTAAAAATATTAGGTTCTGATCATATAGATCTTGTAATTACTTGGCTAGATATTGGTAGTTATAAGGCGTTTGAAACGTCTATGCAGTTAAAAAAGTTCTTTCCTAATGTGCCCATAGCCGCATTGAGTCATTACTCATCTGAATTAAGAAGGAAAATTTTAAGAGAGAATACGGGTATCATTGACTATGTTTTTCATTGGAATGGTAATGTAGATATCTTTTTAGCGATTATAAAATTGGCAGAAGATAGATTGAATGCAGATAAGGATATCAATGAAATTGGGGTAAAAGCTATTTTATTGGTAGAAGATTCGCTGCGGTTTTATTCTAGATACTTACCCGTTATTTATAAGATTATTTTAAAGCAAACAAGATCATTTATGTCGGAAGGCCTTAATGAGCACCGTGCAATGAATTTGATGCGTGGACGGCCAAAAATTTTATTGGCTACGCAGTACGAAGAGGGATTGGCTTTGTTTGAAAAATATAAAGACAATTTATTGGGTGTAATTTCAGATGTAAACTATTTTAAAGATGGTAAACGTGACCCTACAGCGGGTTTTCAATTTTTAAAATATGTAAGAAGTATAGAACGGTATTTTCCTTTTCTAATAGAATCTTCAGATATCGAAAATGAAAAAATAGCATTAGAATTAAAAGGTAAATTTTTATGGAAACACTCGGAAACCATTGAGTTAGAATTAAAAAATTACATTACAAAATATTTTTCTTTTGGTGATTTTGAATTTTGGGATCCTGAGCAACATTTAGTTTTAGCGACCGTAAAAGATTTAAATTCATTTCAAAATGCCTTGGCTATTGTTACTAAAGAATCAATGACCTATCATGCCATAAGAAGTGAGTATTCTAAGTGGTTGCGGTCAAGAGCACTTTTTCCGTTAGCAAATTTGTTTAAAAATGTAGAATATGCTGATTTTGAAGATGCTGAAGAAATTAGAACCTTTTTAATTGAAGCTATAAAAGCGTATCGAATCTATAGATCTAGAGGTGTAATTTCTAAATTTAATAAAAATAAATACGATAAATATTTAGGTTTTGCTAGAATTGGAGATGGGGCTTTAGGCGGAAAAGGAAGAGGTCTTGCATTTATAGATTCTTTTTTAAAACGCAATCGCTTATTTAAAAAGTTTGATGATGTGCTTATATCTATACCGCGAACAGTAGTTTTAAGTACGGAAGTTTTTGACGAATTTATGGAAGAGCATAAGCTCTTTAAATTTGCAGCACATTGTGATGATGAGAATGAGATTTTAGATGAATTTGTTTCAAAACCTTTACCAGGATGGGTAATGGAAGACATCAAAGCATTCTTAAAAGTAACCAAACATCCAGTAGCAATTCGATCTTCCAGTGTTTTGGAAGATTCACATTATCAGCCGTTTGCAGGTGTTTTTGCGACTTATATGCTCCCTAAAACCAAACCGAAGCAAATGTTAGAGATGGTTTCTAATGCTGTAAAATCAGTTATGGCTTCCGCCTTTTTTCAAAATAGTAAATTGTATTTAAAAGCCACTTCTCATACCGTAGAAGAAAATAGAATGGCGGTAATTTTACAAGAAATTACAGGTACGCAATATGATGATGTCTTTTATCCTAATATTTCTGGTGTTGCTCGTTCCATTAACTTTTATCCAATTGGTAATGAAAAACCTAATGAAGGTATCGCCAATATCGCCTTAGGATTAGGAGAAATAATTGTGGGTGGTGGACAGACGTTGCGTTTTTCTCCATATCATCCAAAGAAAATAATACAATTGTCAACGCCAGGGTCTGCTCAGCGAGAAACACAACAGTATTTTTATGCGTTAGATATGAATCCTAATAGTTATGTGGCTTCAACAAGCCAGACTATTAACAAAAAGAGAATTACCATTAGACAAGCTGAGAATCACGGGTCGTTAAAATTTGTGGCATCTACCTATGATTTACAAAACAACATGATAAGACCGGGTGTAATGCATGATGGAATTCGTGTAATTACATTTGATAACATTTTAAAGTATGGTACTTTTCCTTTGCCAGAAATACTTCAGGAATTATTACGTGTTGGGCAACGTGAAATGAGAAATCCCATAGAAATTGAGTTTGCTGTTAAGTTAGATGTACCTCAAGGAAAACCGAGACAATTTAGTTTTTTACAAATTCGACCTATTGTAGAGAGTAACGAAACATTAAGTGTTCTACCAAATAATTTTGACGTGGCAGACACTATTATTTATTCAGAATCGGCATTAGGAAATGGGAAATATGATGATATCTGCGATTTTGTTTATGTAAAACCAGAAACATTCAATTCTGCAAGCACAAGGCAAATTGCCAAAGCTGTTGAATTGATAAATAAAAAATTTACAGAAGAGCATAAAAAATATATTTTAGTAGGTCCTGGTAGATGGGGGTCTAGTGATTCATGGTTGGGAATTCCTGTGATATGGCCTCAAATTTCTTCAGCAAAAATAATTGTAGAAGCAGGGCTGAATGATTTCAGAATTGATCCGAGTCAAGGCACTCACTTTTTTCAAAATTTAACTTCGTTTAATGTGGGCTATTTAACAATTAATCCGTTTTTAAATGATGGCTTTTTTGATGTAGATTATTTGAATAGTCAAGAAGCGGTTTATGAAGATGATTTTTTACGACATATTCAGTTTGATTCACCACTTTCGGTAATTATTGAAGGTAAAAATAATAAAGCGGCAATTTTTAAATCTGGATATCAGATTGATAATGATGCATCTGAATTAGAAATTTCTATAGATGATTTACCTCCTGAAGGTTTTATGTAATTTTTTGAGGATTTAATATTATGTCATAACTAATGTAAGTTGAAATTATCAAATTGCATAAATAATTAGTTATAAATTGCTGAAAATAGAATTTAATAATTGTAATTTTGTTATGAGTTTTACGTTTTAAAATAAATAAAATATACAGACATGAATGTAAAAGAAATCTTAAACAATCTAGAAACAAAACACCCCGGAGAAAAAGAATATTTACAGGCGGTGCATGAGGTACTAGAATCTATAGAGAACATTTATAATGAAAATCCACAATACGCGTCAGCAAAAATTATTGAAAGGCTAGTAGAGCCAGATCGTGTTTTTACTTTCAGAATTTCATGGGTTGATGATAATGGCGAAGTTCAAGTTAATTTAGGTCATAGAATTCAATTTAATAACGCTATTGGTCCATATAAAGGAGGTATTCGTTTGCACCCAAGTGTAAACTTAAGTATTCTTAAATTTTTAGGTTTTGAACAAATCTTCAAAAATGCATTGACAACGCTTCCAATGGGAGGAGCTAAAGGAGGATCTGACTTTAACCCTAAGGGCAAATCAGATGCTGAAATTATGCGTTTTTGTCAAGCTTTTATGCTTGAATTATGGAGGGTAATTGGACCGAATACAGATGTGCCTGCTGGTGATATAGGAACTGGTGGCCGTGAAATTGGGTTCATGTATGGTATGTACAAAAAATTACAACAAGAAAATACAGGTGTATTTACAGGTAAAGGTTTAAATTGGGGCGGAAGCTTAATTAGACCGGAAGCTACTGGCTTTGGAGGTACTTATTTTACCAAAGAAATGTTAGATACACAAAATGACAATTTTAAAGGGAAAACAGTTACTCTTTCAGGATTTGGGAATGTAACTTGGGGAGTTGCTTTAAAAGTTACAGAATTAGGAGGTAAAATAGTTACTATTTCTGGTCCCGATGGTTATGTATACGATGAGAAAGGGTTAGATGCTGACAAAATAGATTATTTATTAGCCTTAAGAGCTTCAAATAATGATATCGTTTCTCCATATGTTCAAGAATTTCCTGAAGCTAAATTTTATCCAGGTGAAAAGCCTTGGAGTGTAAAATGTGATATTGCTATGCCATGTGCAACTCAAAATGAATTGAATGGTGAAGATGCTCAGAAATTAGTGGATAATGGCGTAAAATATGTGTCAGAAGTTTCTAATATGGGCTGTACACCTGATGCAATTGAGGTATTCCATAAAAACAAAATATTATTTGCACCTGGAAAAGCGGTAAATGCTGGAGGTGTTGCTGTTTCTGGTTTAGAAATGTCTCAGAATGCTATGAAATTAAATTGGCCAATGGAAGAAGTTGATTCGAAATTACATCAAATAATGACTTCTATTCATACAGCTTGTATAAAATATGGTACAGAACCTGATGGATATGTAAATTATGTAAAAGGAGCAAATATTGCTGGGTTTATAAAAGTTGCTGATGCCATGATGGATCAAGGCGTAGTGTAAGAGATATAAACTTAGAATTTTAAATAAAAGATAAAAAAACTCGCCCATAGGCGAGTTTTTTTATTACAACACTTAAGAAAGGGCGGGGTTCGCTTTTTTCATTATTTTTGAATATGTCTTTATTACCTCCTTACCGTAAGATAATTCATGTTGATATGGATGCATTTTATGCTTCTGTAGAGCAAATGGATAATCCTGAGTTACAAGGAATACCTTTGGCTGTTGGTGGAGGTGGAGAAAGAGGCGTTGTTGCAGCGGCTAGTTATGAGGCTCGTAAATTTGGTGTGCGTTCAGCAATGAGTGGTGTGTTGGCACGAAAAAATTGTCCACATTTAACATTTGTAAAGCCTCGTTTTACACGATACAAAGAGATTTCTACTCAAATTAGAGCTATCTTCAATCAATATACAGATTTGGTAGAGCCATTATCCTTGGATGAGGCCTATTTGGATGTGACAAAGAATAAAAAGAACTTTCCTTCGGCAACAATTTTAGCTCAAGAAATTAGACAACAAATTTACAATGAAGTAGGTTTGCATGCTTCGGCAGGCATCTCTATTAATAAGTTTGTGGCAAAAATTGCCTCAGATGTAAATAAGCCAAACGGGCAAAAAACGGTTCCTCCTGAAGAAGTACTTGCATTTTTAGAAGCTTTAGATATTAAGAAATTTTATGGGGTTGGTAAAGTCACAGCATCAAAAATGTACAACTTAGGTATATTTACGGGGAAGGACTTAAAAGAAAAGTCATCTGAATTTTTGACGGAGCATTTTAAAAAATCAGGGAAACACTATTTTGATATTGTTAGAGGAATTCACCTTGGAGAAGTTAAACCTGACCGAACTAGAAAATCTGTTGCGGCAGAACATACTTTTAATACCAATTTGACTTCAGAAATTTATATGCTCGAGAAATTGGAAATAATAGCTGAAGAATTATCAGGTAGACTTTTAAAACCAAATATTTCAGGAAAAACCATTACCTTAAAAATTAAGTATAGCGACTTTACAATACAAACTAGAAGTAAAACATTACCTTATTTTGTAAAAGATAAGAGTGTTTTATTAGAACAGGCTAAAGATTTATTATACCAAGAAGAAATGCATGAATCTGTAAGGTTGTTGGGTATTTCGTTGTCTAATTTAAATACAAATACAATTGAAAAGGAAGAACCTGTAGAGTTTCAGTTAAAACTAGAGTTTTAAAATCTTAAATTGGAATAATTTTTGTATATTCATAGCTGTCAGTAAATTATAAAATAATGAAAAATTTTATTTACGTTTTTGGGATACTTGGTTTTCTAATTGTGGGTTGTGGTACGCAACAAACAACTACTTCAAATGAAGACAAAGAAGAACCTGTAAGAATTGCAAATGATAGTTTGGAGTATGAAATTACTATTATTGATCCAGGATTTACAAGTTATTTGATTTCTGCAAAACCAGAAAGTTACTATAGTCTAAGTACTTTAGAATCAAAAAATAGAGTTTATGTTATGGAGTGGAATAGTAGGTTTAGGAGCCCAACTAGATATAATTCTAATATATACGAAAATGAAATTGACTACCAACCCAATATAGATTATGGAATGGAAGTCAATTACAAGCTTTATCAGTATTTTCAGTTTGCACAGAAAAAATACAATATGCGTTTAAGTTCTTTTCGGATTGATTAAAAAGCGAAACGTTGTGGGCCACCACGTCTTATTTCTTCGTTGGCAATAGCTTCAAATTTGTCAAAATTTTCTCTAAAAGCATTTGATAATTTAAAGGCCATTTTATAATACGCATCATCATCGTTCCAAGTAGTTCGAGGGCTTAAAACATCTGTGGGTACACCGGGGCAACTTCTAGGCTGAGCTACACCAAATACAGAGTGAATATGGTAATCTTTATAATTGTAAGGTCCTAAATCACCGTTTAATGCGGCATTGATCATTGCTCTTGTGTATTTTAATTTCATTCGGGTACCAACTCCATAAGGGCCACCAGTCCATCCCGTATTTACCAACCAAACATTTACATTTGAATCTTTCATTTTTTTACTTAACATTTCTGCATATTTAGCAGGGTGCAATGGCATAAAAGGAGCACCAAAACAGGCAGAAAAAGAAGGAACAGGTTCTGTAACTCCAGCTTCGGTTCCTGCAACTTTTGCAGTATAGCCTGATATAAAATGATATGCAGCTTGGTTTGGCAGTAAACGTGAAATAGGAGGTAATACTCCAAAAGCATCAGCCGTTAGAAAGAATATGTTTTTGGGGTTACCCGCTAAAGAAGGCGTTTTTATATTTTTTATGTGATTGATAGGGTAGCTAACTCTGGTGTTTTGTGTAATTGAAGTATTTTCAAAATCAACTTCATTAGTACCAGTTTTGCATACCACGTTTTCTAATATTGCTCCAGACTTAATTGCTTTGAAAATATCGGGTTCATTTTCTTCAGAAAGATTTATCACCTTAGCATAGCAACCGCCTTCAAAATTAAAAATGGTGTTGTCTTTTGTCCAACCATGTTCATCATCGCCAATTAATTTACGATTAGGATCTGCGGACAATGTTGTTTTACCCGTGCCTGATAATCCGAAGAAAATTGCTGTTTCTCCATTTTCACCAACATTTGATGAACAATGCATTGGTAATGTTTCTTTTTCAACAGGAAGAATAAAATTTAAAGCAGAAAAAATTCCCTTCTTTATTTCACCGGTATAACCTGTGCCTCCAATGAGAATAACTTTTCTTTTAAAATTTAATATGGCAAAATTATGCTGGCGTGTACCATCTTCCTTAGCAACAGCCATAAAACTAGGGGCTTGTAATATGAGCCATTCGGGTTGGAACAATTCCAATTCACTTTCTGTAGGTCTTAAAAACATGTTATAAGCAAATAAGTTAGACCAAGGAAGTTCAGTTATTATTCTAATGTTCATTCTATATCTGTCGTCAGCACAAGCATAGGCATCACGAGCATAGAGTTCTTTTCCTGATAAGTGCTCAATTACTTTATCATAAAGGCGGTCAAATTTTTCAGCTTCAAAAGGTAGATTTATGTTACCCCACCAAACTTTATCTTCAGAAATCTCATCTTTTACGATAAATCGATCTTGAGGAGACCTTCCTGTAAACTCACCTGTATTTACTATTAATGCTCCGGAATCGGCAATTATACCCAAACCTTTATCAACACATATTTTTGTGAGCTCTTCTGGTGATGAGTTCCAATGTACGTTGGCATTTTTTATACCGTATTTTTTTAATACTGTATTTACTGATTTTGTAGAATCTTTCATATTATAAGTTAGTTTGAACTACAAAATTAAGCAATATTACTTTTTACGAAAACGTTTTCGTAAATTTTTTATTTCTTAAGAAAGTTGAAAAACATTATGAGCCATCCTATAATAAATAATAAACCACCTAATGGAGTGATAAACCAAATAAGTTTAGGGTCAATACCACCCGCTGTTATAGCATAAATAGAGCCAGAGAATAATAAAATACCTAGGAAAAAGAGCCAACTTATTGTTTGTCTACCTTTAGAACTGAAGCCAGAATAGGTGTTAACGAAAAGAAGTGCAAAAACGTGATACATTTGATAGCGTACTCCAGTTTCATAACTCAGCAAGGCATCAGCTCCTAATTTTTCTTTTAGAGCGTGTGCACCAAAGGCACCTAGTACAATGGCAAGCATACCTAAAATGGCAGTAATTGATAAGTTTTTTTTCATTTTAAAAGGATTATTCTATCACAAAAGTAGTACATATTTGTAACATCATACCTGCGATTGCTCTTAACGTTTTTTACTATTTTTATTCGAGAAAATGATAAGCACTATTTTTGATTATGGTCAGTAATTTTTATACATTCGTGAATCAATTTTTTTAATCTATGCGTAACATTCTTATTATTGGTGCAGGTCGTTCATCTGCTTCACTTATCAATTATTTATTGGAAAAATCTGTATCTGAAAAATTACAGATTACCATAGCAGATATTTCTATTGATTTAGCAGAATCTATCATAAAAAATCATGAAAATGCGAAAGCAATGGTACTCGATATTTTCGATGAAAAATCGCGAGTTTCAGCTATTAAAAATGCAGACATCGTAGTTTCAATGTTACCCGCAAGATTTCATATTGAGGTAGCTAAAGATTGTATTACGTATAAAAAGAATATGGTTACTGCTTCTTATGTCTCTGACGAAATGAAAGCCTTAGATGCAGAGGTTAAAGCACAAGGATTGGTTTTTATGAATGAGATAGGTTTGGATCCAGGAGTTGATCACATGAGTGCCATGAAAGTTATTGATAGGATTAGAGAAAACGACGCTAAAATGTTGTTGTTTGAGTCATTTACTGGTGGTTTAGTAGCTCCAGAGAGTGATACTAATTTGTGGAATTACAAATTTACATGGAATCCTAGAAATGTTGTTTTAGCTGGACAAGGCGGAGCTGCAAAATTTATACAAGAAGGTACTTATAAATACATACCATATCATAAATTATTTAGGAGAACAGAAATATTGAATCTGCCAAATGTTGGAAAGTTTGAAGCCTATGCCAACAGAGATTCCTTGAAATATATTAAGACCTATGGATTAGAGAATATACTTACAATGTATAGAGGAACCATTAGACGTGTAGGTTTTTCCAGAGCTTGGAATTTGTTTGTGCAGTTGGGTATGACAGATGATAGTTATACACTAGAAGGTTCAGAGCATATGAGTTATCGCGAGTTTACGAACTCGTTTTTAGGTTATAATCCTCATGATTCTGTGGAGTTAAAATTACGGTCTTATTTAAAAATTGATCAAGATGATATTATGTGGGAGAAATTATTAGAGTTAAATATTTTTGATCATACTAAAAAAGTAGGGTTAAAAAATGCGACGCCCGCACAAGTATTGCAGAAAATTCTAATGGACAGTTGGACTTTGAAAAAGGAGGACAAAGACATGATTGTAATGCAACATAAATTTGGTTATGAATATCAAAATGAAAAACGTCAAATTGAATCGACTATGGTTGTTCTTGGTGAAGATCAAACCTATACTGCGATGGCAAAAACGGTTGGCTTACCTGTTGCTATAGCTACTTTATTAATTTTGAATAAAAAGATTACGACACCAGGTGTTCAAATTCCAATAACCAAAGAAGTATATGATCCAATATTAAAGGAATTAGAAGGTCATGGAATTGTATTTAACGAAATTAAGACACCCTATTTAGGTTATAACCCAGATATCGTTATTGGCTAATTACATTTTTAAATAAAAGTCCTTTACCAATTCAATATAAGTGTCCGTGTATTGATGCCTAGTCGTTTCAATTACCAGATCTTCAATAATTACTTCATTTTCTGTAAATGAAAATTCTAATAAACTTCTTTTAATATCAGAAGTAGGTGTGCCTTTTACGTTACAGATAGTGTTGACGAAAAGGTTGTGTTCTTTTGCTAAGTTTATAAAATTTTCTTCTTCTTTAAAGGGTATAATAACCGTAAAAATACCATGACTACTTAAGAGTTTAGATACCGATTTAAGAAGTATATCAAAAGGTAATGAATCTGTGAAACGAGCTGTATTTCTAGCATTATCATCACTTTGAAAAGCATCGTTATAAAATGGGGGATTTGAAATTATCAAATCATAGTGATCATCAATCTCATTTGTAAATTCTTCCAAAGAAGCATGATAGCAAAATAATCGATCACCCCATGATGAGTTTTCAAAATTTTCAACGGCTTGTTCAAAAGCATTGTCGTCAATTTCTATGGCATCAATAATTTCGGCATCACTACGTTGAGCCAATTGTAAGGCAATAACACCAGTTCCTGTTCCAATGTCTAATATTGATTCAGGATTGTGCTTTATAGAAGACCAAGCACCTAATAATACACCATCAGTGCCAATTTTCATTGCACATTGGTCTTGATTGACGGTGAATTGTTTGAATGAAAAGTGTTTATTCATCTAAATACATTTCAATTAATCCCTCAGGAGTTTCCACAACAATCTTTTTGTTAGCTCTATCTACTTTTTTTATAAAGTCATCTATCATCGGAATCAAAACTTCTTTGTCTCCATTTTCAATTATAAAAAGAGGTTGAGCTGTTTTGTCATTAACCCCTACTAGACTACCAACGTTACCGTAATTTTCATCTTCAATGGTAAACCCAATTACTTCGTGATAGTAAAATTTATTTCCAGTTAATTTCGGTAATAAGGTTAAAGGCAGATACACACCACATTTCATAATAGAATCGGCATCTTCTTCTGTGGTAAAGTTTTCGAACTGTACACGAAGTTGATTACCCTTTTGTAAGAGGCTTTTTTCGATAAAAAAGGGAATAAAGTTATTGCCAGCTTCCAAAAATAAAGCATCCATATTTTGATACAAGTCTGGCTCATCTGTATCTAGCTTAATAACTACTTCTCCTTTAAAACTGTGTTTTCTAACTACTTTTCCTAAATAGAAACAATCTTTTTTTTGCATAATAAAAATTAAAAAGCCCGACAAAATTTGTCAGGCTTTAAATATAAGATATAATAAATAAATTTATTCTTCTTCTTTAGAAGCTTTTACTTCTTCAACTTTTTCAGCAACTGGAGCTTCTTTAGCTTCAGCAGCAGCTTCATCAATAGTTTGAGGAGCTTCTTCAACAGCTTCTTCTGCAGGAGCCTCAACTTCAGCTACTACAGGAGCAGGTGCGTTTTTAGCAATTCTTGCTTCGTTAGCTTCTTTTTCAGCTTCTAGAGCTTTAGCTTTAGCACTAGCGTCAGCTTTAGATAAGCCATCAACTTTAGCATCAACTCTTTTTGCTTTATCATCTAACCAAGCTTGGAATTTTTCTTCTGCTTGTTCTTCAGTTAAAGCACCTTTTCTAACACCACCGGCTAAATGATTTTTTAATAAAGCACCTTTATACGACAAAATTGCTTTTGCAGTATCAGTAGGTTGAGCTCCATTTTGTAACCATTTTACAGCACCATCAATATCTAAATTGATTGTTGCAGGATTAGTATTTGGGTTGTACGTTCCTAATTTTTCTAAAGACTTACCATCTCTTTTTGAACGAGCATCTGCTGCAACGATCCAATAGAATGGTTTTCCTTTTTTACCGTGTCTTTGTAATCTAATTTTTACTGGCATTTGTTGTTAATTATTTAAGGTACACGACCTTGATTATTAATGATTTATTCACTTTCTCGAAGTGGGCTGCAAATATACTACGTTTTTTTGTTATAAAGTATGTTGATAGCGTTTTTTTAATTCACTTTCTCTTGATGAGAATTTTAGTTGTCTTTGGTCTGTAGTATGTTATAAATCTAATCATTTGATTTTATAAATGAATTTTAATTGGCATATTTGTAAATACATAAAAAATATCATGAACATTTTAGGAATATTACCTGCCAGATATGGCTCCACAAGATTAGAAGGCAAACCTTTACTAGATATTTGTGGAAAACCCATGATTCAACGTGTTTACGAACAGGCCAAAAAAGCATTGACAGATGTTTTAGTTGCGACTGATGATAAGCGTATTGAAAAAGCGGTAAAGGCTTTTGGAGGCAATGTGGTCATGACTTCCGACAAGCATAATACAGGTACAAACCGGTGTTTAGAAGCATATGAAATATTTAAATCTACTTCAGGAGTTGATTATGATGTCGTTATTAATATTCAAGGAGATGAACCTTTGTTAGAGCCAGAACAAATCAAACAAATCCTTTCTTGCTTTGATGATAAGTCAACCCAAATGGCAACCTTAGTTATTCCTGTAAAAGCTTCGGAAAACGTATTTGAAGGTGGTGTTTTTGTGGTGATGGATAAGAATAATAATGCCATGTATTTTAGCCGCTCTGTAATTCCTTTTGTACGTGATATCGATAAAAACAATTGGCAGCAACAACATACTTTTTACAAACATGTCGGTATGTATGCGTTTACTCCTGCAGCTTTAGAAGAATTTGCCAATTTATCTCAGACATCACTTGAAATTGCAGAATCTTTAGAGCAAAACCGCTGGTTAGAAAATGGAAATAAGATAAAAGTAGCCACCACAGAGTTTGAAACCATTGCAGTGGATACGTTGGACGATTTAAATAAGGTGAGAAATATAATTACAAAAAAAAGTTAGTCACTTCACTTTTACACTTTAATGCTGCCATAATATGTTTAATTAAAAATAGCAAATGATGCGTTTTTTTTAATTTAGGTTATCAACTATTCGAGGGTTTGAAAAATGAGTTTATTTAACCACTAATTTTTCCGTAACACTTACATTACCGCTAGTAAGTCTCAACAAATATTCTCCTTTTGGTAAATAACATTTCCCGTTATCTCCTTTTTTTAATTCAATTTTCTTTTTACCAAAATAGCTTTTTAAACTTTTTTCAGAAACAGATACATCATAATTGGTGAAATTGAATCCACTATCTGTTTTTAAAGTTTCACTATACAATACATTTTTTTCATCAGCCAATACTTCTAATTTAACAGTACCAGCGTTTGATGTAAAATAGGAAACCTCAATGTTAGGTAGATATGGTTTTGAAAACTGACTCCAAGAGTTTCCCCAACGTGAAGAGTGTCTCGTTTCAGGTAATTTAAAAAGAGCAACCGTTTTGTTTTTTACGGTGTTGTATTGTTGAAGTGTCGCAATATTCGCTTTATAAAGTGAACGTCCATGTGTACCGATAATCAAATCTTTTTCTCGTTCTTGTATCACTAAATCGTGCACAGCAACTTTTGGAATTCCATGAGAAAACACTTGCCAATTTTGTCCTTTATCAAAGCTAACATAAACTTCGTTATCTGTACCTAAGTAGAGTAAGTTTTCATCAGTTGGGTCTTCTTTAATTACGTTAATAGAATAATCAGGCAATCCGTTTGCAATTGATTTCCATGTATTACCCATGTCTTCACTTACATAAGCATAAGCTTTAAAATCATCACTTCTGTATCCATTTAAAGTAGCATAAACGCGATTCTTTTCATGTTGCGAAGCAATGACACGAGACACCCATAATCCTTGAGGTAAGTCATCAGAGATTTTTGACCAAGTAACACCGCCGTCTTTTGTTAGCTGAATTAATCCATCATCAGAACCCGTATAAATCATTCCAAATTGAAAAGGACTTTCTGAAATTGTAGCTATAGTACCGAAAGGAACATTTCCTTTTTTACCACCAGTAGTTAAGTCGCCCGAAATCACTTCAAAATTTTCACCTTTATCCATAGATCGTAACAATTTATTGGCGGCCATATATAAAATATCCTGATTGTGAGGAGATAATAAAATTGGTGTTTGCCAATTATAACGATATGGCGAATCGCCTAATTCGTGTTTTGGATTAAAGCTTAAACGCTCACCAGTTTCTATATTAAGTCGGGTGTAATAACCAAACTGAGATCCAGAATAGACTAGATTGTTGTCGCGACTATCAATTTGAACTTGCATGCCATCACCACCACCAATTCTTTTATAAGGGTATTCTCCTGTGCTTTCCCAACTTTTAGAAGCCTTATATGTGCTAGGGCCATACCAAACACCATTATCTTGAAAACCACCGTATACATTATATGGTTTTTTATTATCAACATTTACATAATAATATTGCCCCACCGCAAGTGAGTTGTTTTTTGTCCAGTTTTCACCATCATCATAGGTAATGTTAACACCTCCGTCATTTCCATTAATAACATGACCGTTTAAGTTAGGGTTCACCCAAATTGCTTGATGATCTGAGTGTACATTTTCTCTACCAATTGATTTGAAAGTTTTACCACCATCAACTGATTTTAATAAAGGAACGCCTCCTATATAAACTTTATCTTCATTTTTAGTATTTACTGCAATTAAACCAAAGTAATAACCATAAGAACTATAAAGACCATCTATAAAACCTTTGTGTGTTTTTGACCACGTTTTACCGCCGTCTGTTGATTTGTAAACTTCTGCTCCAATAACTGGAGTGTCAAACATAACTGAATTAGCATCTGTTAAATAAACGGATAAATCGATCGGTTTTATACTACCATTTTCTACTTTTTCTTTCACACTTTTGGCCGTGTATTTTTTATCAAATCGATTGGTTTTTAAAAATTCGTCTAGTTTTTTAGTGTCAAGTTTTGAAAAATCAACAGTACTCATGGTTTCAAAATCTTCCTTTTTCAAACCTTCAGATGTAACTTTTTTCTCAGCAGGTCTTCTGTTTTGATTATCTAATAAAGCAAAAATAACGTCATCGCTAAATGCCGCTAAACCAATTCGGCCAACGCCACCATCCGAAGGAAAGCCACTTTTAGCATTTGTCATTTTAGTCCAAGTAGAACCCGCATCTGTACTTTTATAGATTGCAGAATGTTCTCCGGCGCCATCAAAGTCCCATGCTTTTCTTGTTCTTTCCCAAGAAGCTGCATACATTATATCAGGATTGGTCGGAGAAACGGAAAGGTCTATTACCCCCGTATTATTATCAATAAATAGTACATTCTTCCACGATTTTCCACCATCTGTAGTTTTAAAAATACCACGTTCAGCATTTGAAGAATACAAGTGTCCAATAGCACCAACAACCACTTCATCAGTATTGTTTTTATTGATGATCATCCTGCCAATATGATGAGAATCTGTTAAGCCAACGTTTGTCCAAGTTTTACCTTTGTCGGTACTTTTTAAAATTCCAATTCCCGCATAAGAAGAACGAGAGGAATTGCTTTCTCCAGTTCCAATGTAAATAGTTCCTGATTTCCAGTCAACAGCAACATCACCCATGTTTTGGGTTGGTGCCGTTTCAGTAACAGCAGTAAATGATGTGCCGTTATTATTTGTATACCATAACCCACCAGAAGCATAGGCTACATAAAATTCAGTCGGTTGATCAGGGTTTACATCAAAATCGACCACACGACCACTCATCACTGAGGGGCCAATATTAGTAAAAGGTACGTTTTTGACTATAGATTGTCCGAAAAAATTAAAAGAAAGAAATAAGAATAATAAAAAAAGGAACTTGTTTTTCATGTTGGTAGGTTTGTTTTTTGTAGATGTTCAAATATAAAGGTTTTTAAATTTAATTTTTGAACTAAAACTAAAGTAATGTTCCTTTTAAATTATATAAAGTATAAGGGGTTTGGTTTAAGGTTTTTATTGTTCTCATTAAAAAATGTTTAAGTAGTCTATACCAGCTATTCTCTCCTACAAATGACGTTAAAGTTTCCTGTTAATAAAATCCTTAAAAATCTGATCAAAAAAAACAATTAAAACACTAATTTTAAACATTCGAAATAAGGGTAGTTTTAAACCCGTTCTCGCAATAAAAATCACTTCTATTTATGTACTTAATTTTTGACACCGAAACTACCGGATTGCCTAAAAAATGGAATGCCCCAATTACCGATACCGATAATTGGCCAAGGTGTGTGCAAATAGCATGGCAAACACATGATAAGTACGGTAAATTGATAGAAAGTCATGAGTATTTAATTAAACCAGATGGGTTTAATATACCTTATGATGCGGAACAAATTCATGGTATTTCTACAGAATTAGCGGAAGCAAAAGGAGAAGAATTAGATACCGTATTAAAGTTATTTAATGAGGCTCTTGCAAAAACAACTTTTGTAGTTGGTCAGAATGTTGGTTTTGACTTGAATATTATGGGGAGTGAATACTATCGTCAAGGCATTGAGACGCCATTGAATGATTTACCGCTGTTAGATACCTGTACTGAGAAAACAGCTACGTTGTGTCAAATACCTGGAGGTAGAGGAGGTAAGTTTAAATTACCAACCTTAACAGAATTACACCAACATTTATTTAATGCTCCTTTCGCTGAAGCTCATAATGCTACCGCGGATGTTGAAGCCACCACACGATGCTTTTTTGAGCTGATTAGAAAACGTTTATATACCAAAGAAGAATTAGATGTTGATGCAAAGTATTTTGAAGAATTTTCGAGAGAAAATCCTAAAGAAATAGAGCTGATAGGTCTTAAACATACAAACCTTAAGAAAGAGAGTAAAAAACTAAGAAAAAAGAGTGAAAAAGCAGAGGGACAATCTGTAAGTGATGCATCTAATTCAGATATAAACTTAGATGATTTTGCGTTTTCTCATTTACACAACCATTCTCAATTTTCCATTTTACAATCAACAGCGAGTATTAAAAAACTTGTAGAAACAGCAGTAAAAAACAAAATGCCAGCCGTAGGTTTAACGGATACTGGTAATATGATGGGGGCTTTTTACTTTGTAAAGGAAGCTTTAAGTAGTAATAAAAATAATGAGCATCAAATTAAACCGGTTGTGGGTTGTGAATTTTTTGTTTGTGAAGATCATAAAAACAAATCTGTAAAGGATAATGGTTACCAAATGGTTTTGTTGGCCAAAAATAAAAATGGATATCATAATTTAGCAAAAATGGCATCCACAGCTTATGTTGATGGATTTTATTATGTACCCAGAATCGATAAAACCATTGTTGAAAAATACAAAGAAGATATCATTGTATTGAGTGGTAACATTTATGGGGAAATAGCCTCAAAGATTCTTAATATGGGTGAAAATCAAGCCGAGGAAGCACTGGTTTGGTGGAAAGATACCTTTGGAGATGATTTTTATATAGAATTAAATAACCATAATCAAGAAAATGAGCAACACGTAAATAATGTGTTGATTGATTTCTCAAAAAAACATGACATAAAATTAATAGCTGCTAACAACACTTATTACATTAATAAGTCTGATGCAGATTCGCATGATATTTTACTTTGTGTAAAAGATGGTGAAAAAGTAGCTACGCCAAAGGGTAGGGGAAGAGGCTTCCGTTATGGTTTGCCCAATGAGGAATATTATTTTAAGAGTCAAGAAGAGATGAAACAATTGTTTCGTCACACGCCTGAAGCCATTGTTAACATTGAAGAAATTGTCGATAAAATTGAGGTCTATACGTTACAACGTGATGTGTTACTTCCAAAATTTGACATTCCTGAACAGTTTGTAGATCCCAAAGATGCTGAAGATGGTGGTGTAAGAGGAGAAAATGCATTTCTAAAGCATTTAACTTTTGAAGGTGCTGAAAAACGATATGGAAAATTAGATAAAGAAAAGCAAGAACGTCTTGATTTTGAATTAGAAATTATTGAAAAAACGGGATATCCTGGATATTTCTTAATTGTATGGGATTTTATTCTCAAAGCGAGAGAAATGGGAGTTTCTGTAGGGCCAGGCCGTGGTTCTGCAGCAGGTTCTGCCGTAGCGTATTGTTTGTGGATTACTAATATTGACCCGATTAAGTATGATTTACTTTTTGAGCGTTTTTTAAATCCCGATCGTGTTTCGTTACCGGATATTGATATTGATTTTGATGACGAAGGGAGACAGCGAGTAATTGATTATGTAATAGATAAATACGGTGCCAATCAAGTGGCTCAAATTATTACATATGGTACCATGGCAGCGAAATCTTCTATAAGAGATACCGCAAGGGTATTAGATTTACCATTATCAGATGCCGACAGAATTGCCAAATTAATTCCAAATACAAAATTGGCCAACATATTTGGAGATGATCCCAAAAGTATTGCCAAAATAAAAGCTTTACGAAGTGAAGAGGTTGTAAATGTAAATGAACTACGAAATTTGGCAGAGGGTCATGGTATTGTCGCAGAGACGATTACGCAAGCCGTTGCTTTAGAAGGGTCCGTACGTAATACAGGTACACACGCTTGTGGAGTCATTATTACTCCTGAAGATATTACCAATTTAATACCTGTAGCAACAGCAAAAGGTTCTGATCTTTATGTAACTCAGTTTGATAATAATGTTGTTGAAGATGCTGGCCTACTAAAAATGGATTTTTTAGGGTTAAAAACATTAACCTTAATTAAAGATGCTATAAAAATAATAAAAGCGATTCATGGGGTCGATTTAGATCCTGATGAATTTCCGTTAGATGATAAAAAGACATATGAGCTTTTTCAACGTGGTGAAACAGTAGGTATTTTCCAGTATGAATCACCTGGAATGCAAAAGCATATGAAGTCTTTACGACCGACGGAGTTTGCAGATTTAATTGCGATGAATGCCTTGTATAGACCAGGGCCAATGGAATATATACCTTTGTTTATTAATCGTAAACACGGTACGGAAGCTATTGAATATGACCTTCCAGAAATGGAAGAATACCTTAAGGAAACGTATGGGGTAACGGTGTACCAAGAGCAAGTAATGTTATTGTCTCAAAAATTAGCTGGGTTTACCAAAGGTGAAGCCGATGGTTTGCGTAAGGCGATGGGTAAAAAGATATTTGCTTTACTTGAAAAATTAAAACCTAAATTTATTGCTGGAGGTACTAAAAATGGACATCCAGAAGATGCATTAGAAAAAATTTGGAAAGACTGGGAAGCGTTTGCTGCTTATGCCTTTAACAAATCGCACTCTACATGTTATGCCTATATAGCGTATCAAACGGCGTATTTAAAAGCACATTATCCTGCGGAATATATGGCGGCGGTATTATCAAATAATATGAATGATATTAAGCAGGTTACGTTCTTTATGGATGAATGTAGACGTGCAGGAATTGAAGTGTTGAGTCCAGATGTTAACGAATCTTTTTACAAGTTTGCCGTAAACAATGAAGGTGCCATCCGTTTCGGAATGGGAGCAGTGAGAGGAGTTGGGGCTAATGCTGTGGAAGCCATTGTTTCTGAGCGTAAAGAGAATGGTCCTTATACTTCGATTTTTGATATGGCCAAACGTGTAGATTTACGTTCTACAAACAAAAAAGCTTTTGATGGATTAGTATTAGCAGGTGCATTTGATTCATTTATAGAAACCCACAGGGCTCAATATTTTGAGCATGACGAACGTGGACAAACGTTTATTGAAAGAGCCATTCGTTTTGGAAATAAATACCAAGAAAATAAAAATTCAGCTCAGATTTCTATGTTTGGTGAAACTTCAGAAATTCAATTTGAAGAACCTATAATTCCCGATTGTGAACCTTGGGGAGTTATGGAGAAATTGGCAAAAGAAAAAGAGATGATTGGTATCTATATTTCAGGTCACCCATTGGACGATTTTAAAACAGAAATAAAATATTTTTGCAATGCTCCAATCAGTTCCTTTAATGATTTACCAAGTTTAGTAAATAAAGATTTAACTATTGCGGGTATTGTTACTGACGTACAACATAGAGTTTCAAAAAATGGTAAGGGCTGGGCATTATTTACAATTGAAGATTATTCAGAAGCCTATGAGTTTAGAATGTTTGGCGAAGAATATTTAAGGTATAAGCATTTTTTAATACCCAATTCTTTTTTACATGTCAAAATTTCTGTACGTAAGGGGTGGAGAGAAGGTGATGTGCGTATGCAATTCAATAACATACAAATGTTACAAGATGTGTTAGATCTTTTGGCCAATAAGCTGACGTTACAATTAGATATATTAGAGCTTACTGACCAAAGAATAAATACCTTGGAAGAAATTTTAGAAGACCATAAAGGAAAAGATGTATTGAATTTTTTAGTATTTGATCGTGAAGAAAAACTGAAGCTTCAAATGCCTAGTAGATCTGCCAAAGTCAAAATATCTCAAGATTTATTGAATGAATTAGATACACGCAATTTGAGGTATAAATTGAATTAATTATTCAACTTTACTTTCTTTCCTGTTTTTGCACTTTTTTTAGCTGCTTCTAAAATTTCAACCACAATCATATTGTTTTCTAATGAAGATAAGTCATATGGCGGTAACGTAATTTTATTTCGAACTACCGCTTCAAGCATCGAGAAAGGGTCATCATAGGGAGCCAAACGAGATTCTAAAACATTTTTTTGCTCTTCCTCTTTTTCATTTAAACGGTAACGCATTGTTTTAGCATTGTCATTATATACGTATCCTGTTTTGCCATAGATTTCCATGTCTTTTCTTGACATCGGCCAATTCCACGAAGCTTGAATAATACCTTGCATTTTAGGATATTGTAAAATAATTGTTGCTTCATCATCTACATTTGGATAGATTTCTGGTTTTATTGTTTGGGTCACTGCGAATACGGCTTCTGGTTTTTTACCTTTTGTAAACCATGTAATTAAATTAGCACCGTAACAGCCAAAATCAACCAAGGCACCACCACCGTTAAGCACAGGATCTGTAAGCCATTCTAAAAATTCTTTATTAATACCAATTTCTTTTGGTCCTTGGTGCCCATCTCGAACTACTATTTTTCTGAGATTACCTATATCACCGTTATCGACCATTTCATAAGCCTTATGATTTGTAGCATACCATGTGGTCTCATAATTGGTCAATAAGTGAATATTATGTTTTTTGGCAAGAGCCTCCATTTTTTTCGCATGTTCCATACTTACTGCCAATGGTTTTTCAACCATTACATGAATACCTAAAGGAGCACAAGTTTCGACTACTTCTAAATGTTCATAAATAGAGCCGAAAGCAGTGACAGCTTCTGGTTTTGTCGCTTTAATCATGTCTTCCATGGTAGCAAAAACAATATCCATGGAGTATCCAAAATCTTTTGAGTAACGTTCTGCTAGGTCTTTATTGGGCTCTACAATTCCGACAATTTTTATATCTCCTTTATCTGGTCTGCTTAAAATCCAACCAACATGACTATGAGATAATCCCACAACGCCTATTTTAAGTGGTTTAGAATTCGTTTGACCTACTGAAAGGTCCGAATTCAATAAGAAAAATGAAAATATAACTAAGAATGGAGTATTAAAAGAGTTGTTGATTTTCATGCTAAGGGAATAAGTTCTTCTCAAATGTAGTGAAAAAATAAACCTCATAGGTTTTGAAGCTATGAGGTTAGTAATATTTTATCCTAAGAAATCATCGTCAAAATTAATATCGTCATCAGGGGCGTAGTCATTATAATTTACGCCAGGAGGATTAAACAATCCCCAACGGTCAATCATATAATTGTTTGGGTCAAAACTTGCCACCCATTCGGCAAAGATGACGCGGAATTCTTCAATTTCGTTTCTTAGTAACTCTATATAGTCATTGTCTTGGTAGCCACATAGTTGCATGCCAGAGCAACTTGTTAAAATTTCACGAGCCGATTTTCTTATAATAGCAGCATTTTCCATGCGAATATCATAAACGTTAGCTCCTTCTGCTCCTGCAATTTTTGCCGGAATAATCAATGCATTTTCGATGATGTAGGTAGCGTAATTTTCAAGCATTTCACCTTCAGCTTCATCAGCAGTTTCAACATCATCCTTTGAAACTAAACTTCCAATTTTTCTGCCTAGTAACATAATTTCCCATGCTTTTTTATAGATAGGCATTTTTTCTATTTCCTCGTGAGACTTGTAGTCATCATCGTCGTCTTCAAACATATTTCCACTTATTTTGTATTGTCTTATTATTAACGATAAGAATAGTAACGTAGTATTGGTTAAATGATAATTGTTTTTATAGTATTGATATCAATGGAGTTAGGTCTTAAATTGTTTTTACGTACACTTTGTGACAATAAAAAAGCCCATCTATTGATGGGCTCTTGTTTAAAATTTTAACTAGTAATATATATATGTTATATAACTTTTACATTTACTGCGTTTAAACCTTTTCTTCCTTCTTCTAAATCAAATTCAACTTCATCGCCTTCACGAATTTCATCGATTAATCCAGAAATGTGAACAAAATGTTCTGTGTTTGAACCTTCTTCAGTTATAAAACCAAAACCTTTGGCATCATTGAAGAATTTAACTGTTCCTTTACTCATAATTATTTATAATTTATTATTAATTACTTAGTAGTAAGCAAATATGGTGCCAAAGAATTGAATAGATTTTTTTAGTCCTTAATTCTGAACTCCATAAAGATAGGTAAATGATCTGAACCAATATTAGGTCCAGTACCACGATCAATAACGCTAATAGCCTTACTTATCAAAGCATGATCTAAAGTGGTATTTAAGATTGTAAACATTGTTGGCCAAGTGGGTAGTATACCTAATCCATTTCGCGAATCTCTTAAATTGGTGTTTAATAATAAATCTTGAAAGTGTTTTGAATAAGAAGAGGTATTTAAATCGCCTATAACGATTAAATTTTCAGAAAGCTCCTTCGTCTTTTTAGCAAGGTTCTTAAAATGAGCATTACGAATATCAAAGTTTCTTTTACCCATTGGAGGAAAAGGGTGCGTTGCAATTATGTCTATCGGTTTGTCATCAATTTTTAGGCTAGCTAGAATAGAAGGGACTTTTGATGAATCAAAATTTAAAACTGACATTTCCGATGCTATCTTACTATAGTATCCAATTCCGAAATTGTCTTTACGAAGTACCCATTTTTTAAAAGTATACTGTTCTGTAATGTCACTTAATGCAGATTTCCATTTTTGATTATATTCAAGTAAGATGAGAATATCAGGACTCTTCGTTTTTATAAAGTCTATGACTTTTTCAGAATCGTTATTACTTGAAAGTAAATTGATACTGACAATTGTTGTTCCTCTCAGCTTATGTATTTCACCAAGCTTACTTGGGAAATAAAGACTGTATATATATGAAGCATTCCATAGGATGAGTAAAAAGGAAATAATCCCTATAATTTTACTTTTATTAGAGAATAGGTTTATAACAAAAACTACTAGAAGAAATAGTGAAATTTGTAGTTTAAAATTTGACAGTATATCAATAAGCCAATAATTGGGAAAGATGTTTGGCAATATTGATGTCAAGAGTGCAGTTACTATGCCTAGCTTGAGTAAAAAATTAATTATTTTTTTTATCATAATATAATTTATAAACACCCCTAAAAGCGTCGCTCGATAATTTCTAAACAAAATATATTTTGTTCTCATCAGCCCCAATGGAACATTTACTACCAAATTACTTTAGTATTGTCCCCTTGAGGATTATTAAAATGAAAATATATTTTCATTGAAAATACCGAGTGAAACTCATTAGGGGTGTTGTTATTTAAACAATTATCCACTCCAATATTCCCTTCCCTTCGGGGAGGGCTAGGGAGGGAATTTTACTTAACATTCACTCTGACCCCTTCACTGTGACTACTAAACTCAGGGGCATACATACTTTGTATTGTTGTAATCCCATTAGAGAAATCACCTTTGTTATTGACGCGTAGGTCATATTCAAAAACATAAACACCTTTAGGTAAATAGTCAAAAAAGAAATTGGTAGCCGCATCTTTTGTGCTTTCGTAATAGCCTAAATTGTCTTGCCATTTGTATTGTGATAGTACATTTATAGGTTCAAATCCTGCTGCACGCATATCTTTCATATGAACAAATTTCATGGTTCTATCTACTTTTAATTCTATACGAACACGAACTAAATCGCCCAATTTTAAATCGGTACCTTCAGTGATAACCGTAAGCTCTTCACCATGATCCGTATTCTTTTTAAGGAATAACTTTTTAGACAATTGCAATGGTGTTTTGGCTGAGGTTATTTTGTCTAAATCCTCAAAATACTGCCAATACAATGCTCCCCAAGCTACACCTTCAGATTTCTTACTTAAGGTCACAGTGGCCATGTCATTTTTTATCTCATCGCCTTTCCAAGAGGTTTTAAAATACCCCGTTCCGGCTTCTACTTTCGTGTCTTCCAATTGTAAAGGGTCAATCTTTTGATCGCCAATGGTGATGTCTACAAATTCAGTAACCTCTAACCAATCTGTACCTTGCAGTAGTAAAGCATAAACAGCTTCAGTAGTTGCTTTTGTCGTTTTCCAACGATTCGTTTGTTTATTCTTTAACAACCAGACCTTAAGTTCGTCAATGGTTTTTATATCACCTTCAACTTCAGTAAATGCTTCAATCAACAAGGCTTGTGTTTCAATTGGAGCTTGATACCAATACCAACTAGCCGTGTTCTCTTTCCAATACATACCCAGTTCTTGGCTTGATATTGAATTTTCTTTTAGTGAAGCTATTATTTTATTGGCAACTGCCGTTTTATCATTTCTTTTTGCGACCAATGAAATCATACCTTTGGTATATAAGTTATTTTCTTTCCAAAATTCATAGGCTTGATTGGTAAAATAATCAACAGCCGTTTGAACATTGTTACGAATGGTAATATCTTTATAAAAACTACGCATATACAAATACTGAATTTGAAAATGATGCGTGTGATTAGATTCCCAGAATTCTTTTTCCAAGCGCTCACCTTCCGCTTTTGTTTTCGCTCTGGCTTTAATTTTTCTAGCTTGCTTTTTAAGCTTATTAAAATCAGATAAAATCTCGTCATCTAAAAATTTTACGGCTTTATTCAGCATTTGTTCAGATTCAGGGTTAGCGACACCTAACTTATTTAAATGTCCAAATCCTGAGGCTATATGTTGTGTAATATATCGATTAGGATATCGTGCTCCTTTAAACCAAGGAAAACCACCATTGCCCATTTGAACTTGTTCCAATTTACGTAATGCAGAAGCCAATTCGTTTTTCATTTTATTCAAATCGAATAACAAAGCAATACGTTTTTTCTGTTCAGTTTCAGATTGAGCATCTCGTAACCAAGGGGTTTCTTGAATAATTAGTGATTTTAATTCTTGGTTTTTTTCTAAATTAGATACCAGAGCATCACTGTTTTTCCATTGATTAAATACCTCTTGAATCCGTGGGTTTGAATTGGCAATATGACTAGCCAATGCATTTGAATAGTATCGAGAAAAAGTTTGCTCTGCACATTCGTAAGGGTATTCCATCAAATAGGGTAATGCCTGAACAGCATACCAAGCTGGGTTTGAAGTTATTTCTAAGGTTAAATTGTGATTTTTTAAGCTTGTTGATGTATTGTTTTTCAACTTATCAAGGGTAAACGTTCTGGTTTCATTAGAACGGAGCCATATAGGTAAGCTTTCGGTTACCAACATTCTGTTTGACAATACAGGCAATGCATTTTCTTCACCATCGGTAAAATCACCCGCTTTAGCTACTATTTTATATTTAACGGCCTGCACATCAAATGGAATTTTTAAGGTCCAGCTTACATTGGCATTTCCTTTAGCATCCACGGTGAAACTTTTGCGATTATCGGCATTGCCTAATTTGGCATCAATAGGTTTATCGGTTAATGCATCAAATAATTGTAATTCGCTTATTCCATCTAATGTATTCTCCGTTAAATTGGCAATTTTTGAAGCAAAAATAATGACATCACCTTCACGTAGAAAACGTGGTGGATTTGGCATTACCATCAATTCTTTTTGAGTAACGGTTGATAAGCGTGATTGTGCCGTTGCCATATCTTTGGTGTGGGCCAAGAGGTTCAAATTCCATCGTGTTAAGCTTTCAGGAATGGTAAAATTAAAGCTGATATTACCTTCGGCATCTGTTTTTAAATGTGGATAAAAGAAAGCCGTTTCTTGTAAGTTTTTGCGAGCTACAATGCCTTTTAAAGGTGATTGGTCATTATTGTTTTCAGGACTTCCTTCTTTGTTTTTTTCTCCATCCTTGTCGCTTTCTAATTTAGGACTCATAGCAGGTTGGGCTAAGCTATCTTCCATAGCAGTTTCTTCAACTTCCATATCGTCTTCTATGACATTTATGGAAGCACTTCCTCTAATCATCAAAGCTTTATTGGCTGATTTTTTTTCTTTTCGTTGACCGCCATAACCGGTAACAACCACTTCATCTAATGATTGCTCATCAGCTCTTAATCTTATGTTGTAAATATTATCCCCTTTAATCGTTATTTCAGAAGTGTTATACCCTATAAATGAAAATACCAATATGTCACCTTGCGATGCCTTAATTTTATAATAACCATCAAAATCGGTTTGAACTCCAGTAGAAGATCCTTTCACTAACACGTTTACACCAGGTAATACAGCGGAATCATCAGATACTTTACCATAGATATAGCCTTTCTCTTTATTACTGTCCGTTGACGCTGAAAACATATCAGGAGCATGCTTACTTCTTATTGAATTTAAATAGTTATTATTAAACCAACTATTCGTTAAACTAAATCCAAACCAATTGAGTTGGTCATAGTTTTGATTAGAAAATCCATAATAACTATAATTTTGTTGATCGATATTAAAATTAACATTCCCAAAACTATGACTGGCCGTACTTTGGTTGTAATTGTAATAATAGCGTTGGTTAAGTGGACTAAAATACCAATTGTGTGGTCTAAATTCATCTAAAGAGGCGTCATACATAGAGGCTAATACTTCAGCTGCTATCTTGTCTTTTTTAGCTCCTTTTATTTTAAAACTCCATGTTTCGTTTTGCCCAGGCTGTAATTTATCTCTAAAGGTTGTGGTTTCTATAGACAATTCCTTTTTAGGATAAGGCACGTTAATATTTAAATTTCCATTGCTAAATGCATTGTTATTTACCAATTGGTATTGAATTGAAAAACCACCAAGATCTTCTGGTTTAACAGGTATTGAAATGGTTTTGATTTCATTGGAGAGCTTTACAATTTTAGTGTCGACGATACTATATTTTTTAACAACGGTAACGGTTACAGAAATATCTTCTGATGCTGAACCTATTTGTAATTTTACAAATTCGTTAGGTTGGTATTCATTTTTATTTGTTTTAATAAAAAGTAATTGCTTGTCAGAAACTACCTTGTCATTCGTGTTAAAAACCTCAAAACGAAACTCATCTCTTACCGCCTGTTTAAATTTATCTTCACTTTCGGCAATAACGATATACAACCCTGAAGCCCATTTACTGATGTTCTTCAATTGTAAGTCTTTTTCTTTTTCAGTATTAAAAGTGGTTTCAAAAACTAGTTTTCCTTGTTTCCATGTATTCGAATCATTTTCCTTTTGATAGGCTTCATGAGGGAATAATTTTTTAAACGCTTCCTCTGATAATGATTGATAATCTGGTGCTTCCCATGGTCGTGCTCGCAATACAAATTCAGGGGCAACCAACTTGTAAATTTTCAAATTGCCTTTTGCTGCCACAAACTCTCCATTTAAATTGTTTGATTGTAAATGAATAGTATGGTTTTTGTCGCTTTTTTCAAGTTTATCGGGCATAGAAATAGAAAGGGTCAACGCATGATAACCTACGTTTACAGTAGTTTCTGTACTTCGTGTTTCTCCATTAATATCAGTGACATCAGCCATTACCTTATAATTAAAAGTTGGCTGATTACTCGGATCTATTTTAATATCTGGAATAGATTTAAAAGCAATTTTATAATTACCACTGGCATCCGTCGTGGTTTCACCATGTGTTATTTCTTGCGATTCTGAATTATAACTATAGTCATTATAATACCACCAACACCATCTAGGAAATTGAGCAGTTCTAAACACGCGATAAGTCACTTTAGCGTCGGTTATGGTACTTCCTGCAAACGCATTTGCGGTACCGTTAACTGTTACCGTATCATTAACTCTGTACGTTTCTGTTACGGGTTTAAATTCAGTCTCAAATTTGGGACGTTTATATTCTTCTACTGAAAAGTGTGAACTACCATTGAGTGAATTTCCAAAATAATAACTAGAAGACGCATAGATATTAAAATTCCCTGTTAATCCCGTGTTTGGCAAGATAAATTCGCCACTAAAAGAACCAAATTCATTGGTTTTAAAAGTGAGTGATTTTACTTCTTGATAATTAACGTCGTTTAGCTTAACGGTTACTTCTTTTCCGTCAATGGCATGCGATTTGTTGTCTTCAGAAGCTACTGCAATACCTTTAAAATAAACGGTTTGCCCTGGTCTATAAATGCTTCTATCCGTAAATAGAAAGATACGAGCCGATTTATTTTTGTTTATGACAGGTTTATGTGTTTCAGATAAATAATAGTCGCCAAATGCAGCTTCGTCATTTTTATAGTTTACCGTGATTACAACGTTATTTCTATAGACATTGTTTTTAAAAAACACCTGTCCGTTTTTATCAGTAGTTAGCGTTCTGTTTATTGCTTTATTATACCTGCCTGTATTGTAATTTTTAATATTTACTCGGGCATCCTTAATAGGTTTACCAGTGTTTCTATCTACGATTTGATAGATTTTTTTACCCTCTAATGTGTTTTCAATTAAAGCAATATCCGTTACTTGAGTAAATGTGTGTCCATGCGTAAATTGATCTGAAATGGTTTCATTTACAGAGGTGAAAATCATATAATTTCCACCTTCTAACTCCGGTAATAAAACCTCTGTAGTGTGCTGAAGATAATCACTTTCATTTTTTAATGTACTGTTCCATGTTTTAATAACCTTTAATTTTTTGATAAAAGCTATTTTTTTATCATCCTGATAAATTTCAGAAAACTTTTTATGTTGACTTTTCGAGATTTTTAATGCTGTAAAGTATAGTTGGTCTGTATTTTTATAAGTAACCAATAGCTTAGCAGGTTTATGTATAAGTGTAAATTTTTCTGCGGTGATTTGCAAACTAGGATTTAATATTTGACTTTGTAAACTCTTGCATTTTTCGGCTCCTGTAGATTTTGGAAAAAGAGCCATGGCATCTTCACAAACTTTTAACGCCTCTTTACGCTTCCATTGATTGTTGTTGGTTATAGGATCATATGCATTTGCTTGACTGTCTAGAAAAACAGCAATTTTGTAATCAATTTCTGTAACTATTTCGTGTTTATTATACCGGTCTTTTAGAGTGTTCAGTGTCTGAAAATAAACAGCATCTTTATTGCTGAATACAGCGTTTGCACGCACAAAGTCCAAACGCTCTAAGGTTAATGTAACTAAAGCCGTTGGGGCTTTATCTTTTGCATGAGATAATGTTAAGTTTTTATATAAACGTAAGGCATGTAATTGTTGTGATAAACTATCCTTAGCATACAATTGATTTTTAGTAAAATCAGTGTTTGGAGCCAATAATTCGGCATTGTCAATTTCAAATTTATAAGCAGGACGTTTTAAATTACGTTCATCGGTTTTGTAAAAATCAATGGCTCTATGAGCTAAAAAATCATATAAAGTGGGTCTGTAAACTTTAGAGTTTCCTTGCAGATGTAAAATGGCATTGTAGGCAGTTAAATCTGTTTCTTGTAAGGATATTGAATTGATTAAAGATGCTTGAAAATGATGATGCGTTTCTTCAAAAATAGTTTGTAAGTCCCACGTTCTAAAATCAAGAGTATCTACCTTCTCTGAAGTATTTGTACGATTGTAAAATTTATATCGGTTTTGTTGGAAATATTGCCAATAGATATCTGCAATTATACTTTCCAAGATGTTCTTTGTAGGAAATTTACTTTCTGTTGCTTCTTTTTTTAGGTTTAAGATGGTATTCAATTGAGCATCTTCCTCCAATGTCAAAGCAAACTTTGAAATGTAAAGCAAGGTCTTTACCAATTGAGGATCGTTTTTATCCTTTTTAGCTTTTTTATATATTTTTTCAACTTCAGCCAAGGCAGATTTTGGTAAGCCTTCTAGTTCAAAGGACTCTACTTTATACCATGCCTCTGAATAATTATCATCGGATTGTGCATTGATGATCGTTGTTGAAAATAATAATATCATTGTTAGTAGCGTGATTGACTTTTGCATAATTCTTTTATTAGATAACAAATAACGATAGTATAACCTAAAATTACAATTTATATTGAGTAAAGTGGTTGTTTTGATGAGTAAGACACTAATTTCACTGATTTACACAAACCTGTCATTGCGAGGGCATTCATAAAATAGTGTCGTTAAAGAACTATTTAAAATGCCCGTGGCAATCTCATGAATAATTCTCGAAATATTTATTGTTAGATTGTTACAATTGTTATTTGGACTTTCATTTTTGGAATTTATTTGTTATTTGTTTTTTAGTGCTTGTAATTTCTAATTTATTTACTTTTGTTAAATGATTTCAGAACAACAATTATACCAACAGTTTCAAGAAAAAACGAGAGTTGTTATCTTAACTTCTAAAGCTGAAAATAACATCACAGCTATGTTACTTCATGTTTTAAATTATCATGATAAACAAGTTGATTTTGTTTTAGCTAATGGCGAACAATCTATTGATGAAAGTAATGAATTTATTGTAATTGAAGCAGCTAAAAATGCCGATGCCTTAAAGGGGAATATAGCACTTGTAATTGATGTGAATTCTGAGATACACACTGCAGATTTTGTAAATTCTATTACCAATGGAGGTATGTTGGTGTATAACGAAACTATTGCGGCAGTAAAGTTACTTGTTGAAGCAAGTACCAATACGATAAAGAAATATCCGTACCAACAACCAAATTACACCTTAGAAAATGAGGTCTATTTTATAGATACAAATGAAGGTAAATTACCCTTAGAAATAACGAATGAAAATGACATTAAACATTTGTTGGGTGTAAAATGGCTTTGCCAACATATGGGCGTAGATGAAGATGATTTTTATGAAGCAGTGGGGGAGTTTCAGGCTTAGTTGTTTTACTGAGGTATTGATATTGAATTATTCATTCATTGTGTCGGTAATTTTATCAAGATTGAGACTGTTGGCCATGGCATTAAAAATTTCATGATACGTACTTTCGTTATCATACAACTCCTCATGAGTTCCTTCTTCAATTACTTTTCCTTTTTCTAAAACAATCACATTTTCCGCATCTATGATTTGAGAAATACTGTGTGAAATAATTATGACTGTTCGTCCTTGTTTAATAGAATCTAAACTCTTTTTAATTTGCTCTGTAGCAATTGCATCCAAGCTTGCTGTTGGTTCATCAAGAAAAATTATGGGAGGGTTTTTTAAAAAAAGTCGTGCAATAGATACCCTTTGTTTCTGACCGCCAGACAATAAGGTAGCTTTTGAGTTGTAACCGTCTGGTAAATTTATAATTTGCTCATGAATGTGTGCTTTTATAGCTGCATCAACAACCTCTTCATGGGTAGCATTTTCTTTTCCATAAAGGATGTTTTCTTCTATTGTACCATTAAAAATATGATTTTTCTGTAGCACCAATCCAATATTATCTCTAAGCCAGAGCGTATCATATTTCTGTAAATCAACACCATCTAAATAAATTGTTCCTGATGAAGGTTGGTAAAACTTATCTAATAAATTAACGATGGTGCTTTTTCCTGCACCACTCAAACCTACCAAGGCATTTATAGTATTGGGTTTAATAACCATAGAAACATCAAATAAGGCTTTGGTACCATTTGGATAGGCAAAATCTACATTTTTTAGTTCAAAATTCCCTATTACTTTTTTCGGTATATACTTCCCACTAAATTCAGTTTCATCAGCATCCATTATTTCAAAAAATGCTTCTGAGTAAATAAGTGCATCATTTACTTCATCGTAAATTCGATGTAACTGACGGATAGGAGCTGAAACATTGTTAAATAATAAAATATGAAACATAATGGCTCCAATTGTCATGGTACCATTCAATACAAAATAGGCGGTTAAGACAATAATAATAACAACTCCAAATTGTTCAATAAAGGACTTTACACTATCAAATAAAAAACTTAGTTGACGCGTTTTCATTTGATTTTCGGTCATGTCTAATTGAATCTCCTCATGCTTTTTACTTTCTAAGTTTTCTCTGGTAAATGATTTTATAACAGTTATTGAATTGATGAGGTCAATAATACTATTGTTTCTTGTTTCTCTGAACCCTCTCATTTTCCGTCTAAACCCTTTTAATTTATTGGCTTGCAGACTACTGATATAGAAAAAAACAGGTATAATGGTAAGGCTGACTAAGCCAACATAGAAGTTAGCTTGAAACATAAAAAATAAAGCTATAATTGCACTTGTAAATAAAGGAAGGATATCAATAAAGAAATTTTTGACCAATTGAGTTAAACTTGAAATTCCTAAATCTATTCGTGTTTGCAGTTTACCACTTTCATTTTCACCAGAGCTATAGAAAGCCATTTTATAAGTTAAGATCTTATCTACAACTTGCTGTGCAAAATCTCTTGAAATAAAGATTTTCATCTTTTCTCCATAAAATTTTTGACCAAATTGTACTATAGCATAAAGCAACTCTTTTGATAATAGAATTACACTAATAGTTGTTAAAAGTGATAACCCATCTTGCAAGGTTTTATCTTGCTCTTTTAGCACGGTAAGTTCGTCTACAGCATAACGCAATATTAGAGCATTAACTTGAGCAAGAAAGGCACCTATAAGTGTTAAAACCAACGTTACAATGACTAAATACTTATACGGCTTTATATAATTAATTAATTTCTTAAAAAGTTGAAATAGCGTAATGTTAGATCGTTTCTTCATTAATGTTGTTCAAGTCGACTTTTTCTACTGGCTGTTGTCTAACTATTATTAAACAACAGCTGTTCAGTAGTAAAATGTAACTCTAGAATTTTAATCAATCATTAAAATTAGTTATGGATTTTAAATATAAAACTAATTTTCTTATCGTTGGAATTGAACTATACTTTATGAGGTTTAACTGGACAACCAATGGCTTTAGTGAAATTAGGACTTGGTTTTTCTCCATTTTCTAAGGCTTTTATCGCATCTTCAACGTATTTTACTTTTACGTTTTCTGGAGCTCTTGAATTGTCATCAATGGTACCAATATATTGTACTTTTCTATCTTTATCTAGTAAAAATACATGTGGCGTTCTAACGGCACCATATTGTGGGGATATTTTTTGACCTTCGTCAACGAGATATGCAAAAGGGAATCCTTTTTCCTTCGCACGTTTTTGCATGGCTTCGTAACTTTCGTTTTCACCACCTGATGCCGTATTCGGATTAATAGCAATGACTGAATAGCCTTGACTTGCGTACTTGTTATGTAATTCAATTAAACGATCTTCATAAAGTACAGAAAAAGGACATCCATTACACGTAAAAGTAACAATGTAGCCTTTGGCATCTTTAATTCCCGCTAATGAAACCATATTTCCATCAACATTTTTAAGATTAAAATCAGTAGCTACCTCACCAATTTTATAACCTCCAATTTCTTCGAGGGTTTTAGTTTGTTCAGGACTGCCACCTTTAGGAGGTCCTTTTCTATCTCCTTCACCTTTTGGTGGATGACCATCACGACCTTCATGTTGCTCAGTTGATGCTACCTCTTTATTGTTTTCAGGTTTATCTTTACAAGAAATAATACTTGCCGTTATAAATACAAATGCTATAATTAAATTGATTTTTTTCATTTTTAAAATTTATTATTAGTGATTACGTATTTTATTAATTTCATTTTCTAAATCTTTCAAATCTTCGAAAGCACGTTCAAAAAACAGGCGTTTTTTATTGTTAAAAATTATGGTAAAAGGGATGGCTCCAGACCAGTTTGGATCTATTTTATCTATCCATGTATTGGCATCTGGATCATCCAATAAAATGACCTTTGAAGTGATCTTATTTTTTTCTAAAAAAGGTTTTAATTTCGTTTCTATATCTTTTGTAAAATCAAGACTTACCAATACCAATTCTATTGCTGGGTTTTTTGCAGCAAATTCTTGTAAATAAGGCAGTTCTTTTACACAAGGAGCACACCACATAGCCCAAAAGTTAACGATATAAATTTTATCACGCTCCGTATAAAGTAGTGGTTCTAATTGGTTAAAGTCGTAAATTGGTATTTCAGTTTGAAATTGTTTTACAGCAACCTTTTCTGTGGTAGTTGTTGGTTTCTGCTTATTACAACTAACGTTTATACTCAATAAGAGCGTTAAAATAAAAATGGGTATTATATTCTTGATCATTAATTTTTATAAAAATAATGGGTGCAAGGTATTGTATTTGAGTATTTTCTAAAAAGTGAAATTGTTAAAATTTTCAGAAAACGACAAATGAGAGATTTAAACTAATTTTTATGTTTAATTGATCTTAAAATGTTTGTATTTATTTTTTTTAAATCAAAAAGGTCTTATAGTTAAAAAAATGTTTTTACTCCGTCAAGTTTTTACTTTTGTTCATGTATTTTCTAATTATAGTGTCCATTGAAAATTTATCCCATTCTTTTGGTACTATTAAAAGCGTTACCAAGAGAATTGTACGATACATAACATGAGATAAATCCCAAATGGGTTCAGCTAATCCATGTCCAAAGGTTACAATAATTAAAACGGATGCTAGGGCATATAAGGCATAATTTGTTTTTAAACCTAACACCAAAAGAAACCCCGCAAGTAACTCAATATATGATGTGTAATAAGCCGTTGCGTAAATTAGAAATTCAGGTAAAAGATCTTTAAAAGTACCATAAAAAAAATCTGCGTTATATACATTTTCTACACCTATAGAAAATACTTTTCCAAATCCTTGCATAAAAAAAATGAATCCTAAAATTAATCTGACGGTTACTACACCAACTACTTTGTTTAAATGTATCATATAAAAAGTATTACGGGCTTTAGGTTAGTTTATGAAAAGTTGCTTTTAAATAATTACCAACCTTTCTGTTACATACGAGCTTTAAATATATGAAAAGTCAATGAATTAAGTGCTTGTAAATATTTTTATACACTGTCAACCACGGGCTTTCTTCAGCTTATGCTCTAACAAAATGCTATCCTTTTCATTTTTTGTTAGTTTTAGGGCTAAATTCAAATGTTCTATTTGCTTTTGTTTATCTATTTCACTGTATAATTCTGCTAATAGGGAATGGTAGAGATGATTTTGTTTCAAGTCGATTTTTAATGCTTGCTTCAGTGCAATTTCTTTATTTTCTGCCATTGCTAAAGCGTAAGTTCTGTTTAAAGCTGTAATGGGCGAATATTCGATTTGCAAAAGTCTATTGTACAATTGTAGAATGCTATTCCATTTTTCTTTTTCTACTACTTTTTTTCTTGTATGCCAAAATGCTATGCCCGCTTCCAAATGATATTTTGATATTTGATTGCCCTTTGCCGAAATGTTAAGATAGGTTTCGCCTTTTTCAATCAATTCAGAATTCCATTGGTTCTTGTCTTGTTCTTTATACATGACCTGTTGCCCAATTTGGTCAAATCTGGCATCAAATCGTGACGTATGAAAGCAAAATAGAGCCATTAACGCATTTGCTTTTGGAACATTTGTTTTGTCATTCTCGGTCAAAAGGTAAAGTAAACGCATTGCCTCAAGACATAATTCCTTACGAATTGTATTTGTAGAAGTTGAAGAATAATATCCTTCGTTAAAAAGGAGATATAAAATAGAAAGAACATTGTCCAATCGTTTTTCCAAATCGGAATTTGAAGGAAACGATAAGTCAACATTGTTTTCTCGCAACGTTTTTTTTGCTCTATAAAGCCTTTTGTTGATGGTTTCCTTTGAGCTTAAAAGTGCGTTTGCAATTTCATCGATTCCAAAACTACAGAGAATTTTTAAAGCAAGAGTGATTTGTGATTCATTGCTGTTGATTGGATTACATACGGCAAACAACATTCGCAATTGACTGTCATTAATATTTTCTTCGGATAGGTCGAGTTCTATTTCGTGCGAAATGGATTGGGTATTTTTAAGTTCTGTTGCAACTTTCTCGTTAAAGATTTTTGTTCTTTTGAAATGGTCTCTTGTTTTGTTTTTGGCGACGGTATAAAGCCAAGCCGTTGGGTTTTCGGGAATACCTTTTAAGCCCCATGTTTCGGACGCTAATAGAAAAGTATCGTTTGCGATGTCTTCTGCAATTTCTATATGTACTATACCGAACAATTTACAGAGTACAGAAATGATTTTTCTATACTCTGTTTTGAATAATTGAGGAATAAGTTCCTTTTCTTGCATAAATTATTACACTCCAAACTGATGTAAATGATGGTCTAAATGTTTATAAAACATATTGTTCCATTCGTTTGTGCTTAATTTTCCAAAAGAATGTGAATCTTTGTTGTCGAAACTATTTGCACCTAACTGTTGTGTTTTATTAATGTAGTCGATCAAACGGATTTTTTCTGTTTCAAAGTTTCGGGAATCCTTAATTTTAAACGCAGGTGCAGTTTGTCCGTTGTGTTTGTAAGGTGTTTCGCTTGTCACTATTTTTTTTACAAATAATTTCATCATTGCTTTCATGAAAAAATTAGGTTTCGGATGTTTGTTTTCATACACCATTTCATAGGTCACATTGCAATGTGCCAACATCTCTGAAACATTCATCTTTCCCCAATTGGGTTGGGAGTCTGATTTCAGGTGGTTAATCCGTTGAATTATCTTTTCTGAAATGTCTTTGTTGAAAATAGTTGGTAACGCCATTTTACAAATTAATTAAGTATCATTACATCTCTAACTTCTACTTTTCCACCCATAAGAAGTGTTGGGCAACCTTCAGAAAGTTTTACAGCATCGGCTAGGTTTTCAGCTTTTACAATAATATAACCTCCAATCATTTCTTTTACCTCTGCATAAGGTCCATCGCTCACAATTCCGTTTGAATTTACCGTTTGTCCTTCGTAACCCAATGCATTGGTGCTAACGAATTTTCCTTGTGCAGCAATTCCTCCAATCCAATCTTGCCATTGTTTAATCATCGCTTGCATTTGTTCTGGCGAAGGTTTTGGCTGGTTAGTTTTTTCGTTTCTGAAAATCATCATAAATTCTTTCATAATTTCTAAAATTTTAAGTTTATATCTCTATGACGATTGAGTTTTTCAAAATAGGACATGGTTTATGATTTTTTTTGTTTATGTTTTTTTGGTTAACATTATATATAAAAGTTGTGCGAATTAAGTACTCTAACAACTATTATTAATAGACCAAAGTTAAATAATTAACTGAGATTACCATTTAGAAAATTCTATCACAATGAATTATATACGGCTATAGCTTGCTTTTTATTTCCGATTTTGAATTACAATTCGAGCACCACCAATATTCTTTTTTATCGTCTTTTAATTTTGTTTCTGTTTTTCGTCCACAATTTTGGCAATTCCGTTGGTTCTTTTCATTTTCGAATGCTTGATATTCACATTTATAGCAACTCCAAATTGTAAATTCAGATATTTCATCATCAATATTCCAAGTAAATGAGTTTTCTCCGCAATTTGGACAAATTTGAGTAGCCATTTTATAAACTTTTTAAATAGCTATCTGCATCTCTCATATTAAGTTCAGCTTCGTGGAATGCACTTCCTATTCGTTTTTTGTTGAAAACAGGTTCTTCTAAATTTACAAGAGCAATCATTAATTGATAGACAGCTAAAGGTTCTGACTTTTCAAACTCTGATTTAAGCCATTTTCTGAAATCTGGTATTAAATTTTTGTCATGAACTTTACTTAAAGTCCAATATGCACTTATTCGTTCTTTTGAGTCAGAGTAAAGTCCACTATTTAATCCGTTTATTATTTGCATTTTTAAGTCGTTTGGCTTTAATTTCGTCAATCTAGATTCAGCAATTAATTTTTCTTCGTATTCTGATTTTTTATTTCCATTCGCTTTTTCGAATATGTAAGCGGAAGCCTCGAATTGGTCGTTAGTCCGTTTCATTTTTTTTATGCATGATATTTATTGAAATTGCGTAGAGCGGTTTTGTGTATGATTTCGTGGCGTGTTTCAAGACCTAATTTAGTAAAAATAAATACCGTCTTGACACTTCTGGTTTCGTAAGTAAGCTAGAGCTACTAATAAATTATATTCAGCATTACCACACATTTTTATTCAATTTTTGTTAATTTAATTATTCGTTCTGCAACTTCAATTAAATCTTTAATATTTGTCTCTTTTGTTTCAGTTGGTTTTGTTTTCTCTCTTTTTCTTAATGGGTCTTTATGAATTTCAACTAGAGCTGTTTTAATATAATGCACATATTCTTCGTTACCTTGTTTTCCATTTTTCTTTAATTGTTCAGAAAAACCAACTATTGCCTTTGAAAGAACCATTTTATATGCGTAATCTTCAATTATGTTTTTCTGTTTTGTAAATTGATTCGCACAAAATATTGCTCCTGTAATTGGTAAAGGTAAAAGAGATATTCTACCAATTACAATACCAATACTGTCATCGTTTGTCTTTAAAATCCAAATTCCTAATGCTATTGTTCCTAACAAACAAATAACAGCTCCTAATATCCAACTTCCAAGTATTTTCCAATTGTTTGAGTCCTTATACTGTTTTTGAAAAGATGCACTAATACCTTCAGCTGTTGTATAGTTTAAAGCTTTTTTAGAGGATTCAATTAATTGACTTGCCTGCTCTAAAATCGATTTTCTTTCAGTTTCATATTCTGCAAGCTTTTCATTATTTGTTTTAGTATTTTGTTCTAATTCGTCTAATTTTTTCTCTCTATCTTGTACTTTATTTGCAAATGAAGTTATTAATTTTTCGTTTCCTTTGCTTTCTGTAAGTGAAGTTGTTATTTCGTCTAAATTTTCAGAAGCACTTTCCTTAATTGTTTTTAGGTCTGTATTTATCGTTTCAAGAGTTTCTGACTCTTCAATTAATTCATTTTTTCGTTCGGTTATTTTTTCTAATTCTGTTTCAATTTCAGAAAGTTTTTCATTACTACTTTCTAATTTATTATCAATTGATTCTTTCTTTTCGTTAATACTTGTATTTACTTCTTTTACTTCTACTAAAATTTGTTGAAGTTGTAATTTTACTTTTCTTACTTCTTCAATTTCTTTTTCAAATTCTAACTGCCTTTCACTAAAATATCGGACGTTATAATTTCTCAGAAGAATTTTTAAAGCCTCAAAATCTGTTATATAATTATTTGGACTTTCTATGTAAGTATTTATTGTAGTTAAATAGTTTTTTATGTTTATTCGTTCCGTATAAGTTGATACTTTTACAAATTTGCTTGGATACTGGGTCAAAGTAGATATGTCAGTTAAAAGTGCTTCAATACCACCAACTAAACCACGAAAATTATATTCATTTTCCTTTCCGTATTCTAATGATTTATATTCGTTCAAATTTAGAGACTTAATACTTTCTCGAATTTCATCTCTCAGTTCTCTAATTTCATTAATTGTGGTTAGTTCCATTGTGTTTTGTCAAATGTGCGGTAAAGGGTTTGTTTAACTGTCAGTTTTTGTTTTTTTTGCGATAATTTTAGATTTGGCAAAGGCTTTAGCAATTCCGAGTGGATTCTGACGTAGTCGAATCCGCCGTAAATTCGTTAAAACATTGTTGTGAGCTAATCTTTTTATTTTTAGTGATTTTACTCTTGTATTAAATTGACAATTCGGTAAATTCCACCTTCGTTTTTAAGCTATTCAATCTTACATTTCTATATAAATCATTGTATTGTCTTTGTACTTGGGCTACAATAATACCTGGATGTTTTTTAAATTTTTGACTGAGTTGTAAAATCAATTCTTTATCAAAGTTAGGGTATTGAAACAACTCGTTTCTTTCTTTTTCTGATAATAGCATACGAGCTGCAAACGCATCTGCTTCATCTTCCTTTTCTTTATCAGGTTTAATACTTTCTATACCATCAATAAAAATATCTTTTTTACCATGGTATAAAATATGCCCTAACTCGTGAAATAACGTGAACCAAAAAGCATTATAATCTTTTTGTCTATCGGTTATTTGAATAAGAGGTACACTATTGTTTTTTATCCATCTTGTAGCTCCATATATTGGTGCTTTGGCAATGCAAGGTGTATAAACTAAAGCTACTCCGCAAGATGCACAAAGTGCTTGCAATTCTTCTAACCAAGTGGCTGAATGCTTGTAGGAAATGTCTTGAATTTGTTCTAAACAATTACGTAATGCTTTTTTATCAAAAGCTGCTACCTTTATTTTATCTGCTTGTAATTCTCCTAAACGTAACCAAACAGAAATAGCTTGTGGTTCTGCTGTATGTCGCAGCTCTATTTTGAAGGCTAACGAACTACCATTATAAATATCTGACCATTGCGTAGGAGAGGCAACTCTAAAGAACTTTAATAAGCCATTTGCTAATTCAGGTTTTTTACGAGTATCAGGTAGTAAACCAAAAGATTTCATTTTAGCTAACGGGAAAGACGCTACCCATTCTTGACATTGCTCTAAATGTTCCATTTGCTCTATCTCTAATAATTCGTCTTGATAGGTACGCTCTAAATTGAGCCAAAAACTGGCAGGCACCCCCAGTACATATTCTAATTTGGTGGCTGTTTCTTTAGTTATTGGTGCTTTTCCTTTTATTAACTCATTTAGTTTAGGAACAGACCTACCCAATCGTTCTGCTAATTCAGCTTGTGACATACCAACGTGGTCAATATGCTCTTGAATACTATCTCCTGGGCAAGAGAGTAAGGATTTTTTAATTTGTAAATCAGTCATTTTGTTTCCTTTTTAAGTTAGTGGGGGTCTTCTATAGACTCGATACTTATAATTGTTATCGCTTTTAAATCTATTCCACCATCTTCTAAGGTTGGTATAGGGTCTTGGTGTATCTCGAATATTATTCTCCAATTTTCTTGAATATCTATTGACCAAGTACCTTTACCTTTACCTATGTGTTGGTGTAATCGCAATACAGGTAATTTTGAGATAACTTCTAAATTATCTGCATTTTTAATCTGAGTTATCCTTAACTTTACTTTCTTTGCCAACTTGCCGTAACTCTTTGCTATACCCTTATCGGTAGTGAGCGATTTCTCTAGTTTGTTATTTTTATACGATAATTTCATTGCAAAGTTACAAAATTATTTACTTAAAAGGTTAATGGTTTTTACTTTTATTAAGATTGTTCCAAGTTTTACTTCAATAATTCATTATTGTTTTGTTTGCTTACAGGTAACATATGTATACCCCTCTAGATACCTCGAGAGTTATAATATTCATTATAGTTACCACTATTTTTAATTGATTTTAAGAAGCTAAAAAAAGAGTACTGTCCAGAAGTGTCGTTAGGGTAGTAGGGGTTTATTTAGCGACTAGTTACCAAATGTAGAAATAAAATGTAAATAAAACAAGTAAAAAAGCCTTGGCTTTTAGTTACTTACATTAAAATGTTTTATGTAGCGTTAATTTGCAATATTATGTTTGTTACCCTTATTATATAGAGGTATTTGGAAAACTCAATTGTGTAAAGGGTTTGGCCAGTTTGGAGTGTTGGCTGTTTTTAAGTTGAAGAGTCTTTCCAAGTTTCTAATTTCCATTGTCCATCACTTTTTTTGAACTCATAGTCGGTATAAATTCCGTTGTCTATTCCCCTCATTTTAACGATGGCACTATTTCCGTTCAATAGAGTCTCTTGAGTGTATTTATCATATGCTCTCTTTTCAAAAGAACTGTCATACTTGAGATTTAACATACGATAACTTTGTAAATCAATTAATTTTTCTACATCAGCGTAGTCATTTTCAGAATCCAATTCCATTATTTTCAATGGGAAATCAATTCTACTTACTTGAAATAGTGAGTCCTTATTAAAATATTCAAAAAAAGTTTCAAAGGCCAAGTCTACATCAGCGGGGATAATTATATTATTTGAATTTTTAAGACTATTCGTTTCTGTTGATTTTTTATTTTGAGGTTCAGTTTTTGATTCGTTTTTACAGCTTATAAAAATCAAAAATAAAATGAATGCGATCTGTTTCATTGTTTATTTTTAGTGTTAAAGTTGATAGTTTGTATATGGTGCGTATTCAAAGAGTATACAATATACAATAAGTCGAAGGCCTTTATTAATTTATTCACTTTTAAAATTTCTCCAAATTTCATAAAGTTGATTTACTTCTTTTTTGTTGAAATATGAATCAAACAATTCACATTGACCGAAGTACGCCATACATTCTCCAAACTTATAATACTGCGTCTGTGGTATCGAATTTTTTCGAAGACATTTTTTAAGAATCTCAAGTCTGGTGTTTTCGTCCTTTTCAATAATCTTACTAATTCTGGTCAGTTCACTTGAAGAAAATCTGTCAGATATCGTACCTAAAACCTTTATAGTGTTCCAATGTTTTCGAGCAGCAATTTCCTGGTCTACCCTTCGAAACCTTTCTTTTTGTAATGCGAAATTTAGTTCATCTCTACGTTCAAAATCAACACCTATATCTTTCAATTCAGTCCAGAACATTTCAACTTCAGGTCCAATGCTTTCTTTCCAAAAAGTCAGCAGTTCAATCGAAAGTGATTTCATCTGAACCTTAGTCAGTTTACTTTTTGTTAGCTCTTTTATTTGATTTGAAAGATTAATAAATGCTTCCTTAGTCGCACTATCAAAATTTTTAGAGTCTGTTATTATTCTGTTTTGGACTTCAATTGTCATTAACAACTGCTCTAAATATTTTTGCTTCTTATCATTCATATGTTGGCTCTTTACAATGCCTTAGAACATATGGTAACCCTACATAAACTTCAGGAGTGGTTATACCAATTATAACTGCAAGTTATTATTTTTGGAAGAAATTAACTAGGTAGACTTAATATAAAAAATGAACTGGCCATTTAAACTCACTCTTTATACCCAAATCTTTTTAATTGATTTTTATTAGAACGCCAGTCCTTATTTACTTTAACATAGAGTTCAAGATAAATTTTCTTACCAAAGAATTTTTCCAAATCTCTTCTGGCTTCTGAGCCCACACGTTTAAGTCCCGCCCCTTTATGACCAATGATAATCCCTTTTTGAGACTCACGTTCAACCATAATAATAGAACGGATTTTAATGATGTTAGGTTCTTCAACGAATTCTTCAGTATCAATTTCTACAGCATAAGGAATTTCCTTTTTATAATGTACTAATATTTTTTCTCTAATAGCTTCGTTTACAAAAAAGCGTTCGGGTTTATCAGTCAATTGATCTTTTGGATAGAATGCTGGAGATTCTGGCAACAGTTCAATAATGTTTTCAAGTACGCTCTTAATATTAAAATTCTGTAATGCCGAAATCGGCACCACCCTAGCGTTAGGTACTTTTTCTTGCCAATAGACCATTTGGTCTTCCAAAATTTCCTGTTTTGAAGTATCAATTTTATTAATCAATAACAAAACGGGGATTTTGGCATTGGTTATCTTATCGAAAAAAGCTTCGTCTTTTAAATCCTTTTCGCCAATTTCAACCATATAAATAAGCACATCTGCATCTTCAAAAGCTGATTTAACAAAGTCCATCATGGATGCTTGTAATTCGTAGGCCGGTTTTATTATACCTGGTGTATCAGAAAATAGTATCTGAAAATCTTCACCATTAACAATTCCCAAAATACGATGACGTGTAGTCTGTGCTTTTGAGGTAATGATAGATAAACGTTCACCTACAAAGGCGTTCATTAACGTAGATTTACCTACGTTTGGGTTACCGATTATATTTACAAATCCTGCTTTATGCATTGTCTTCTTAGTTTTAATCCTGCAAAGGTAGGTTAAATTCTAGAAAGACCTCACAGTACTGACCCTTCGGGGTTAAAACTTATTAGGTCTGGTAATTGTATGTTATAAACAATTATCTTTAAAACGAAATTTAGACCTAATTAAATGAACTTTAAGCTCAAGCAAGCCCACCCACATGACATACAAATAGCCTTCGATTTATTGAAATCAGCATCCAAAACATTGGAGCAGAAGAATATTAGTCAATGGAAGTATTGGCAAGATCCTCCTGTTGAGAAAATTAAATGGGTAGAGGATGGCTTTTTAAATAATGAATTCTACTTCATTAAAAATGTGAATGATGCAGTTATGGGGATGGTTCGAATTTTAGAAGAAGATTTGAGCTATTGGGGAGCAATGAATGATCAGTCAAAATATATACACTCGTTGGTTATTGACAAATCCTTTTCTGGTAATAATTTGGGGAAACAGGTTATTCTATATATTGAGGAAAATTCGAAAAAAAATAATTTTCAGTATTTAAGATTAGATTGCGACGCTTCAAATGCGAAGCTTTCTGCATACTACGAAAACCTTGGGTATATATTGGTTGGGCAAAAACAACTACCACTTGGAGTTTATAATTTATACCAGAAGGAGCTAATTTAATTGTCCTACTATTATATCATAGGTTCAGCATACCGTTGTCCAAAAAAAATTAATTCATTGTAAACCCTAAAATCAAATATAAAATCACCGTAATTATACCGCCAACTAATGCGTAAGGTAATTGTGTTCGTACGTGGTCAATATGGTCACTGGCTGATGCCATGGAGGAAATTATGGAGGTGTCTGAAATAGGGGAGCAGTGATCACCAAAAATACCGCCACCTAATGTTGCAGCAACGACTAAGGTAACATCAGATCCGTGTAAATTTGCCATGGGGATAGAAATAGCCAACATTATAGCAAATGTTCCCCACGAGGTACCTGTGGAAAAGGCTATAAAAGAACTTATAATAAAAACAATGGCAGGTAAAAATTCAGGTGATAACCAGTCTTTAGACCAATTGGCAACAAACTGTCCTGTGCCCAATGCCTTACATGCATCTCCAATGGCAAATGCTAATAACATTAACAACGCCAAAGGCATTAATTCACTAATTCCTTTTAAAATGAGGTCTACCATTTCTCTACTTCGCATTATGCCTTGCGAGCGGTATAAAATCATACCCACAACAATAGAAGTAGTTACCGCATAAAGTACAGAAGAAGACCCTGAGCCTTCACCTAATGACGTTACAAAATGATTAAACCAAGAGGTGGCATCTGTAACATTATTCCATCCCGTATATGCCAACCAAACAGGCATCATAATAACCATTGTTACCAAAGGAACAATCATATTGAAAGCCCTAGCAGGGATACCTTCTTTAGGCTCATAAGATGTTACGGCCTCAGATATCATTGGTTTAGATCCATCATTTAGTAGTTTTCCGGTATCACGCGTTCGTTTTTCAGCTTTAGCCATAGGTCCAAAATCTTTTTTAGATACTATAACAACAACAACTAAAAGCAAGGCTATAATTGGGTAAAAATTATACTTTATAGAAGACATTAATACGCCGAAAGGATTATCTATTCCTTGAGTTAATAATAAGCCCATAATAAAGGCTCCCCAAGCATTAAAGGGGATTAAAATTGAGGATGGAGCAGAACTAGAATCTGCTATATACGCTAATTTTTCACGGGGAATTTTAAGTTTATCAAAAACGGGACGATAAATAGTACCTACGGTTAACGAACTAATACTGGTTTCAACAAAAAGAGCCATTCCCGTAAGGAAAGCCAATAATTGAACCACTACACGGCTATACCCACTTTGTTTATTTTCAAAATAAACAATGAGTTTATTTAACTGATTCACAAAACCTTCAACACCACGAGAGTATTGAATAAAAAGTAATAAAGCACCGACTAAGGCACTAAACATTATGGTTCTGGTATTTCCTTCCGATTTAAAAACATTTACAAAACCTTCTAATGTAGCCAAAGTACCTTCTAAAAAGTTCCAATCGCTCATGATAAGCCATGATAACCAAATGCCTAACACCAAGGATACATATACTTGTTTGGTTTTTAAGGCTAAAATAATGGCTAATACTGGGGGTAAAATGGATAGGAAACCGTAATCTGTCATAAGTAGTTTTGGGTGGTTTAAAATTTTAAATATAATAATACTTTTCGTAATATTGTTCTTTTATAAAGATTATGGATAAAGTAAAAATAAAATGGGGCATTATAGGTTGTGGAAACATAGCTAATAAATTTGCGAGTGATTTGGCTCTAATTGAGGATGCTGAGCTGCAAGCAGTAGCATCTCGAAGTCTTGAGAAATCACAAAATTTCGGTAAAAAACATCATTCGAAAAAATGTTATGATAGTTATGACGAGTTGTTTTTAGATGCTGATGTAGATATTGTTTACATAGCCACACCGCATATGTCACATTGTGAATTGAGCTTAAAAGCGATGCAGCATAATAAACATGTATTAAGTGAAAAACCGTTAGCTATTAATAAGGTGGAAGCTGCGAAAATGATTGCTATGTCTAAAGAAAAGGGACTTTTCTTTATGGAAGGTTTATGGACACGGTTTAACCCAACGTTTGTTGCCATAAAAAAAATAATTGATAGTGGTGAAATTGGCGATATAAAATTCATAAATGCTGATTTTTCTTTTAAATCAAACCATTCATTAGATAGTAGAGTTTTTGATTTGAAATTAGGAGGTGGAGCATTATTAGATATAGGTATTTACCCTGCCTTTTTAACGTATGCTTTATTGGGTAAACCAAAAGAGATTTTGGCAAAATCTCTTTTTAATGAAGTTACAAAGTGCGATGTTCAATCTTCCATGATTTTTCATTATGAAAATGCACAAGCCATATTGTACAGTGGTTTTATGTCAAACGCTAAAATGATTGCTCGTATTAGTGGTTCTGAAGGTGAAATTTATATCCATGACCAATGGCATGTTGCACAAGGTTTTACGTTGGTTAAAAACGGAAAAGAAGAAGTGTTTGAATTGCCAACAAAAGGTATTGGATTCTCGCATGAGATAATGGAATGCCATAAGTGTTTGAACAACAATCAAATTGAAAGCAAAAATTGGTCACATAAAAACAGCATGGAGTTGATCTCTATCTTAGACGAAGTTAGGTGTGACGTAGGGTTGATTTATCCACAAGACTAGACAAGACACAAATTTCACAAATTTTCACGGATTTTTATAATATGGAAGGTAGAAAATGTAGAAAGGTAAATAGAAGTGAAACGCAATTAGTTTGAAGTTAGTGTCATTGCGAGGAGTGTAAACGAATTACCATCAATTTGTAGTAATTTTATACACTACGTGGCAATCTCTTTAATGTTATTAAGACCCTTAATTTGAAATTTAATTTTAAACTGCTACTGCCAACTGTTACTGAAGACTAACAACTAATTTTTAGCTCCAGTCGTCAATCCGATAATTTTCATTTTCGCCTTCTAATAATTGCAGATAGCTTACGTATCTAGATTCGGCAATTTCTGCATTTTCAACGGCCTTTTTAATGGCACAATCAGGTTCGTTTAGGTGCAAGCAGTTGTTAAATTTACAATGTTGTTTTATGGCAAAAAATTCAGGAAAATAATCACCAATTTCATGTTTTTCAAAGTCAACCACGCCAAAACCTTTAATTCCAGGGGTGTCAATTATATATCCGCCAAAAGGAAGTACAAACATTTCTGCAAATGTTGTAGTGTGTTGTCCTTGTTTATGCTGTGTTGATATTTTGGCAGTTTTTAAATCTAATTCAGGAAAAACAGCATTGATTAAGGTTGATTTACCAACACCTGAATGTCCTGAAAACATACTCACCTTATCCTTCATCAATATTTTTAACTTATCAATATTTATTTTTTCAGTAGCAGATACATCTAAACATTCATAACCAATATCTCTATAGGTTTTTTCAATTGCTTGTTTTTTTGCCAATAATGCCTTACTGTACAAATCAATTTTATTAAATAAAATTACCGCGGGTATTGAGTAGGCTTCGGCGGTAGCCAAAAAGCGATCTATAAACGAGGTAGATGTGGGTGGATTATCTATGGTTACTAATAAAAAAACTTGATCAATATTTGCAGCAATAATATGTGTTTGCTTCGATAGATTAACCGATTTTCGAATAATATAATTCTTTCGTTTATGGATTTTATTGATAATACCATTTTCATCATCAGCTTCCATATCGAAATCAACCACATCTCCTACCGTAACGGGATTTGTACTTTTTATACCGCTTAAACGGAATTTTCCTTTAATCCTACAATCAATAACCGTGTCGTCATCAACCCTTACCGAATACCAACTTCCCGTTGATTTTGTTACAACACCTGTCATTTATAAAGCTTTAGTCATAAAGTGATTTTTAATTTTATACTGTTATTTTAGAAACTCGTAAGATTTTGCATACTCTAACATTTGTCCTGCAAAACTTTCAGGCTGTGTAACTTTTACATCTGTAATTTCACCCTCTTTATCGGTTACAGGTACTAAAACAGGATTAACAAAGCCACTGTATGGAGCAGATTTAAACTGGCTATTACGTTCTAAAATTTCTTTATGAATATCTTGGTCAACTTTTACACCATAATTTTCTACTAAGTTTTTAGCAGCCTCATAATCACCTTCAGAAGTAATACGTTGTGTTTCTCTTAACAATTTACCAAAAATTTCTCTTAATTTGGCATAATCATTAATGTTATAGTATGTCTTACCATCTTTTTCTATTTTTTCAATAACGTTGTCTTTTTTACCTTGCTCAAAAGCCCAAGCCGAAACCCATTGTCTGTTTCTCATATGTGCTTCTTCAACATCATCACCTAAATTAAGTCTTACCAATTGGGTAAGTAATCCGTTTCTGATATAGCCATCATAAGCCGCTTTACCTATGTTTTCCCAGTTGTCAACAAGACCTATTTCCTGAATTTTTGAATTGTATAAATAATAAAGTCCCACTAAGTCTGCACGGCCCTCTTCAATAGTAGATTTATAGGACTTCAAGGTTTCTTTTGGAGTCCCTACTCCTTTATTGATTTGTCCAGAAGCATGTCCAACAACCTCGTGCAATGCAGTATGTAATTTATCAGCTTGCTTACCATATTCTTCTTCTAATTTAATTTCTTCTTCATCGTAAGCAAATTCTTTAAGTCTGTCAGTACCACCGGCACTGTTATAAGCCGCAATAATATTTCCTAATGAAACTGATTTACTACCATGTTCTTGTCTAATCCAATTGTTATTTGGTAAGTTAACACCAATAGGCGTGCTTGGTGAAGCGTCACCTGCTTCTGCGGCAACATTCACTGTTTTATATGAAACACCAACAACATTTTTCTTTTTATGTTGATCCATTAACGGAGAATTATCTTCAAACCATTGAGCGTTTCCAGATAATACGGACATTTTTTTAGACATTTCAAAATCCTTCAATTGTACAATACTTTCGTAAGAACCTTTATAACCTTTAGGGTCGTTATATACTTCTATAAACCCATTAATCCAATCAATATTACCTTCGGTAGATGTTACCCAAGCAATGGCATATTCATCCCAAGTATGGATATCACCTGTTTTATAAAATTCAATCAACAGTCCTAAGGCATTTCCTTGATTTTCATTTTCGGCAACCTCTTGAGCTTTTGTTAACCATTTTATAATTTCGTCTATAGCTGCACCGTATAATCCACCTGATTTATATACGTGTTCAACTAATTTCCCATTTTCTTTTACCAATCTAGTGTTTAATCCTTTTTCGATAGGTTTTGTTTCATCAACTTTAATGGCACTATAAAAATTTTCTACATCTTGTGTAGTTACATCTGGTCCGTAGAAATTAACGGCAGATTCTAAAACGATATCAGCATCTTTAGATAGATTGACTTTTTTAGAATCTTTGTCATTAAATAATACATCGATTATTTCAGCGTCAAGTGTAGTGTTGGTTTCCTTTAATAATCCTTCAAAATAGGTTTTTGAAAAACTAGGCTTCATTTTCGTGGTTGAATAATGATGATGAATACCATTAGCAAACCAAACCCGTTTTAAATAAACTTCAAAATTTTTCCAATCTTCAGTAGATTTATCTCCTTTATATGCCGTGTAAATGTTTTCTAAAGCATTTCTAATGGGTAGGTTATAGCGATAGTTTTGATCCCACATTATATCACGACCCGCCAATCCCGCTTGACTTAAATAATACACCAATTTCTTCTCTTTTAAAGTCAGGGCTTCAAAACCAGGAATTTCATACCTTAAAATCTTAATATCAGCAAATTGTTCAACTTCAGTTTTAAATTCTTCCGCATCGGTAACAGCAACATCTTCGGTCTTATTTTCATCTTTTTTATCACAAGACCATAAAAAAGCGGTAAGTAAAAGTAGGTTTAAAAAATATTTGATTTTCATATCAGCTATAGATTTATATATTTATACAAAAATAGGCAAAATAGCTATAAAACCTTACATTTGTATAGAACGAGATTGGACTGTTTTGCATTTATATTAAAAAGACCTATTTTTATAGAAAAGAATCCGTTTAAATCAGTCATTAACTCCAAATAGTAAAGAATGAAAGCTCTAAAGTATGTATTTTTATTGTTACTTTTATTAGTAGTAGCAGGATCAATTTATATAGCCACCCTCGAAAATAGTTATAGCGTTGAGCGAACCAAAGTTATTCAAGCACCCGATGTAGTAGTTTTTAATGTGGTAAATGAATACAAAACATGGCCTAGCTGGTCACCTTGGTTAGGGAAAGATCCAGAAGCAAAATTGACTTATGGAGATAAAACAAGTGGCGTTGGAGCTTCTTATGCTTGGAAGGGAGACATAACCGGAGAAGGCAGTATGGAAACCTTGTCAGTTCAAAAGGATAGTATTGGCCAGAAAATTACTTTTATTACACCTTGGGAGTCTACTTCAAATGTGTATTGGAAATTTAATAAAGTCGATAATGGAACCGAGGTTACTTGGGGTATGAAAGGTGATTTAGATTTTATGTCTAAAGCCTATATGGCATTTATGGGTGGCATGGACGAGCAAATTGGTCCTGATTATGAACTTGGTCTTTCAAAATTAGACAGTGTGGTAAATGCAGAAATGCAAAAGTATAGTGTTTCGGTAAAAGGAACCACTACACATGGTGGTGGATATTACTTGTATAATACGACTTCGTGTAAAATTGAGGAATTGTCTGAAAAGAAGGAAATGATGATGCCAAAAGTGGCTGAATATGCTAAAAAGAATAATATAACCATGGCAGGGCCACCTTTTACATTATATCATAAGTTTGATGAAGAAAATGATGCGGTTATGTTTTCATGTGCGGTGCCGGTAACTGAAAAAGTAATTACCGATAAAGGGAGTGATATATTAACAGGAATGTTAAAGCCTTTTAGTGCGGTAAAGACAGTGTTGAAAGGAGATTATAAAAACTCAAAAAAAGCGTGGGATGCAACGTACAAGTATATAACAGATAAAGCTCTTATACCACTTGAAGAGTGGCCGTCTTTAGAGGTATATATAAATAATCCTTTAAATATACCAAACCCAGCCGATTTAGTTACTGAAATTTTTGTTCCAATTAAGGAAGTGCCAGAAGATATTTAATGAAGTTTATACTTCGTTATATCTAAAACAATCTGCAACATGATCGTTTACCATACCTGTGGCTTGCATGTTTGCATAGATAACGGTACTGCCAACAAATTTGAATCCGCGTTTTTTTAGATCTTTAGATAGTTTATCTGATAAATCAGTTGTTGCAGGAACATCAGACATACTTTTGTGTTTGTTTTTTATAGGTTTTCCATTGGTGAATTCCCAAATGTAATCTGAAAAAGAACCGAATTCTTTCTGAATTTCCATATAGGCTTGTGCATTAGAAATAGTGGCTCTTATTTTTAGTTTGTTTCTAATAATTCCAGCATCTTGAAGTAAAGACTCATATTTGTCTTCACCATAGTTCGCTATTTTTTTATAATCAAAATTGTCAAATGCTACCCTGAAATTTTCTCGCTTTTTAAGAATTGTTATCCAACTTAATCCCGCTTGAAATGTTTCCAATACTAGAAATTCAAATAATTTAGCATCGTCATAAACAGGTACGCCCCATTCTTCATCATGGTACGCCATATATAAAGGGTCATTACCGCACCAAGTACATCTGTTTTTATCCATTTGATTTAAAATTTTCACTAAAATAGAAATTTTAATTGGTAATGCTCCGTTGATTTCTCCTCTTTTTTAAAGGGGACAGCCTGTGCTGAACTTGTTTCAGTATGCCGAAGGTGGAGGGGTTTAGAATTCTAATAATTACCTTATCTTTAAAAAATGAACTTAAGCTACTGGGAAATAAAATCGTGGTTTACAAATGTGGACTTTACCATTGTGGGCAGTGGTATTGTCGGTTTAAGTACGGCCTTGTTTTTAAATGAAAAACATCCAAAAGCAACTATTCTTATTTTGGAAAGGGGCATGTTGCCTTATGGTGCAAGTACGAAAAATGCGGGCTTCGCTTGTTTTGGAAGTTTGTCTGAAATTATTGACGATTTAAAATCGCATACAGAACAAGAAGTTTATAATTTGGTTCAAAAACGATGGGAAGGATTAACCTTACTTAGAAAAATAGTGGGTGATAAAGCACTCGATTATCAGCAATTAGGGGGATATGAATTATTTAATGATAATAATGTTTTTGATGAATGTTATTCAAATAAAGATAAAGTAAATGGTCTTTTGCATGCTATTTTTAAAAAAGACGTTTTTTCCTTTAATGATGATGCGTTCCATTTTTTAAAAGTAAATAAAAAGCTTGCTTTTAATCCTTTTGAAGGGCAAATTGATACGGGTAAAATGATGTCAGAATTACTCCGAAAAGTTCAGTCTAAGGGTATTAAAATACTGAATAGTTGCAACGTTGAAAGTTACATAGAAGCCGTAAACAGTGTTACCATAAAAACAAATATTGGAGAGTTTGCGACTAAAAAATTATTAATCGCTACTAACGGTTTTGCCAACCAATTGCTTAACTTAGAAGTTAAGCCTGCAAGAGCACAAGTGCTAATTACCAAACCAATTAAAGATTTATCTATTAGAGGTACTTTTCACTTAGATAAGGGCTATTTTTACTTTAGAAATATTAATGATAGAATTTTACTTGGTGGAGGAAGAAACTTAGATTTTAATACGGAAGAAACGACCCAGTTTGGAGAAACAGAAGTAATACAGAATAAACTAAAAGAAATCTTATCGACTATAATTTTACCGAATATAAAGTTTGAAATTGATCACAAGTGGAGTGGAATTATGGGCGTTGGTAATCAGAAAAAAGCAATAGTGAACCCCATTAGTAATCATGTAGCTTGCGGTGTTCGACTCGGCGGAATGGGTATTGCTATCGGTTTTTTGGTAGGTAAGGAATTAGCATCACTAATGGAATAAATTATGAATTATGAAACTTAAATTAATTATTGTTTTTTGTTTGTCAGTGTTTAGTGTATCATCACAAGAACTCACTCAAAATTCTGCTTCGGTAGATTTTAAGATAAAAAACATGGGGTTTAATGTTGATGGATTTTTTAGTGATGTCAAAATTGCGACTAATTTTAAATCAAATGATTTAGAAAATAGTTATATCAAAGGAGTTATTAATGTGACTTCAATAGATACAGATATAAAAAAAAGAGATAAACACCTGCTCACAGCGGATTATTTTGAAGCTGAAACTTTTCCTTTTATAAAATTAAGTTCAAAAAAAATAGAAAGAAAAGCATCTAATAAATATTTATTAACTGCAAGTTTAACGATTAAGAAAACAACGAAAACAATTGTAATTCCATTAGAAATAATTGAATCAGCAAATTCCATTGCTATAAAATCAAGTTTTTCCATTAACCGATTAGATTATGAGGTTGGAACGAGTAGTTGGGTACTATCAGACATTGTTAAAATTCAAATAAATTACACGGGTAACAAATAGGTATGGACCACAAAAAAGAGGTAATCATTGTTGGTGGAGGATTGGCGGGGTTGGTCAGTGCCATTCACCTTTCAAAGCTGGGAATTCATGTAACAGTCATTGAAAAAAATGAGTATCCTAAACATAAAGTCTGTGGTGAATACATATCTAATGAGGTCTTGCCTTATTTAAGTTTTTTGGGAATTGATCCATTAAACTTTGGAGCAAAGAAAATCACAAAATTCGCAATTAGCACCGTAGATAGTAAGTTAATAAAAACTACATTACCGCTAGGTGGCTTCGGAATAAGTAGATATACTTTAGATCATTTGTTGGCAGAAAAAGCTATTAAAAATGGCGTAAAAATTAGTAAAGATGCTGTTGTTGATATTTCCTTTCAAAACGATGAATTCTCTGTTTTTACAAAAACACAAAAGAAATATATTTCTAAAGTGGTTATTGGTGCTTATGGGAAACGCTCTGCGATTGATGTGCAATTAAAAAGAGCTTTTATAAAAAATGATTCTCCTTATTTGGCGGTAAAAACACATGTAAAAGGTGATTTTCCAGACGATTTGGTAGCACTTCACAATTTTAAAGGAGGGTATTGTGGTGTGTCAAAAGTAGAAAATAATCACATTAATTTGTGCTATATTACGAATTATAAAGCCTTTAAAAAGTATAAAAACATTGATGACTTTCAACAAAAAGTCCTTTATAATAATACGCACTTAAAGGAAATTTTTGAAAATTCTATTTCCGTTTTTGAAAAGCCTTTAACGATAAGTCAAGTTTCATTTTCATCAAAAAATCCAGTAGATAACCATATCATTATGTGTGGTGATACTGCGGGTATGATTCATCCATTGTGCGGAAATGGTATGAGCATGGCTATTCATGGAGCTAAGATTGCATCTGAATTGATCATTGATTTTTTTGATAATAAAATGTCTAGACAAGTACTAGAAAAAAATTATGAAAAAAAATGGAATGAAGAATTTAAGTCACGATTAAAAACAGGACATTTCATTGCTAAATTATTTAGGATGCAAGCATTTTCTGAATTGATGTTATATGGTCTGCAAAGCTTTCCAAGTTTATTACCTAAAATTATAAAACAAACGCATGGTAAACCCCTTAATGTAGAATGAGCTTTTTTATAAATACAAAATACAGAACTGATGCCATAGAAATTATGGATGATTTTTCTATTGACGGTGCTATACTTGAAAATACCTTAGATCAGTTAGCCAATATCAACAAATGGTTGGGGGGAAATAGCGTTACGTTAAGTGGTTTAAAAACTGTACTTAAAAAGTATCCAAAACACAAACCACTAACTATAATTGATTTAGGTTGTGGTAATGGTGATATGTTACGAATTGTTGCAGAATATCTTAAAAAGAATCATTTTAATTTTAAACTCATTGGGGTCGATGCCAATGCATGTGCAATTGAGTATGCTCAAAAATTATCTGTAGATTATCCTGAAATTATGTATCTTCAACAAGATATTTTTTCTGAAGAATTCAAGTTGTTAACATATGATTTAGTGTTGGCAACGTTGTTTTTGCATCATTTTAAAAAAGAGCAATTAATAACATTGCTTTCAGAGCTGCTAAAAACGGCAAAATTAGGAATTCTTGTAAATGATTTACACCGTCATAAAATGGCCTATTATTTATTTAAAGGATTGGGTTTGTTTATAAAAAACCATATGGTGAAACAAGATGGACTCACTTCTGTTTTACGTGGGTTTAAAAGAAAAGAGTTGGAGAAAATGTCTAATGAATTGAATGTTAAAAGTGAAATTAGTTGGAAATGGGCTTTTCGTTTTCAGTGGATAATTCAAAAATAAATGAGTGTAAAAATAACAGCAGTTGCAAAACAACTACCACAATATACGAGAACTACCAAGGAGATTTTACCATATATAAAAACTTGGTTAACTGGTCAAGAGGAACGTTTTCAACGAAAAGTAATAAAGTTGTTTGAAAATGCAGGCGTAGATAAACGCTATTCCATTATGGATGCTCATGAAGTTTTTTTAAATTCATCGTTTGAAGAAAAGAATGATATTTATAGTAGAGAGTCTATCAAATTAGCAGAATCTGCATTGCAAAAATCATTGGATAAAGCGAAATTAAATGCTGAGGATATAGATTTTATAATTACTGTCAGTTGTACGGGCATAATGATTCCTTCTTTAGATGCATATTTAATTAATCGTTTAAAAATGCGTCAAGATATTGTTCGGTTACCAGTAACAGAAATGGGATGTGCCGCAGGAGTTTCAGGTATTATTTATGCGAAGAACTTTTTAAAAGCCAATCCAAATAAGCGAGCAGCAGTTATCGCAGTTGAATCGCCAACAGCTACTTTTCAGCTAGACGATTATTCTATGGTTAATATTGTGAGTGCTGCTATTTTTGGAGACGGAGCAGCTTCTGTTATCTTATCTTCTTATGAAAATGAAGAAGGTCCAGAAATTTTAGATGATGCCATGTATCATTTTTATGACGCCGAAAAAATGATGGGTTTTAAATTGCGGAATTCAGGTCTGCAAATGATTTTAGACAAATCTGTTCCGGAAACAATTGCCAATCATTTTCCGGCTATTGTCCATCCGTTTTTAGAAAGAAATAAAATAAAGATAGAAGATGTAGATCATCTTATTTTTCACCCTGGAGGAAAAAAAATAGTACAAACCGTTGAAGAATTATTTGGCACATTAGGTAAAAACATAGATGATACAAAAGATGTATTGAAACAATATGGAAATATGTCTAGTGCAACCGTTTTATATGTATTAGAACGATTTATGGATAAGAAATTACCAAAAGGCGATATTGGATTAATGTTGAGTTTTGGTCCAGGTTTTTCAGCACAAAGAGTTTTATTAAAATGGTAAAAGAATTTCAACATAACGAATGGGCATTGATTTTAGGAGGTTCTAGTGGCCTAGGCTTAGCAACTGCTAAAAAACTAGCAAAACATGGACTTAATATTGTAATTGTTCATAGAAACAGACGTTCAGAAATGCCTCAAATTGAAAAAGAATTTTCAATAATACAACAACAGGGTGTAGCGTTGCTTGATTTTAATGAAGATGCTTTTAAGCTTGCCTCAAGAACCGAGATTATCGATAAGATTATTACTAAATTAGGTGATATTGGAAAAGTAAAAGTGATGGTGCACAGTGTTGCCAAAGGGAACTTAAAACCGATGGTTGCTTATGATAAACCTACCTTAAAAAATGACGATTTTCACTTGACTTTGGATGCGATGGCATTTAGTTTATTTGATTGGACAAAAGCTCTATTTGATGTTGATTTATTTGCAGAAGACAGTAGAATAATAAGTTTTACAAGTGAAGGAAATTCGAAACCATGGCCAAATTATGCAGCGGTTTCTGCAGCCAAAACGGCTCTAGAAGCCATAACCAGAAATATAGCATTAGAATTTGCTCCATTTGGGATTAAAGCAAATTGTATACAAGCCGGAGTTACAGATACGGCATCATTAAGGGCAATTCCAGGAAGTGAAAAGATAAAAGAGCATACGTTATTACGAAGCCCATTTAAGCGTTTAACAACACCAGAAGATGTGGCCAATGTAGTATACTTATTATGTAAAGACGAAGCAAAGTGGATTAATGGTTGTATAATACCCGTAGATGGTGGTGAGCGTTTAAGTTGATAGATTATAGACCGCAAAACCTCAAGTATTTATAATTTTATAATTAAAGAAGATAAAGAAATTGAATTTAAGCTATTACTGAAAAACTAATTTGCTGTTTTTTAAGTCTATATTAAATAGTCTGAGGGATAATTGAGTTGAACAAATGAATAAAAATATAAAAGAACAACTTTCTTTAATTCAAGAATTAATTCCAGAGAAATTCGAATTTACCAATCCTGAATTTGAAGAAGAAAGTAAAGATTATTGGGCATGCCGATTTTCAATTAATGAAAAAATAGTACTGTATAGAAAGGCGAAAATTACACCAACAAAAGTGGGGCAGTTTGTTACCTTATGGAAAAGAGAAGTAAAAGGCCCGATAGCTCCATTTCATATTGATGATGATTTTGATTTGGTGATTATTTTTACGGTAAATGAAAATGAAATAGGACAGTTTGTTTTTCCGAAGTCAGTACTTGTTTTAAAAGGAATAGTGTCTACTAATGTTAAAGAAGGTAAGCGAGGTTTTAGGGTTTACCCACCTTGGGATGTAGCTGTAAACAAACAAGCCATACGAACACAAAAATGGCAACTAAATTATTTTTTAAAAATAACAGATAATTCTATAAACAAGGCGAAAGCTCAAGAGCTATTTATGTCAAATGAAAACTAATCTATGACTTCAGAAGAAATTATATTGAACCTGCCATACCAGCATCCTTTTTTGTTTGTTGATGAGCTTGTTACGGTTTCTGATAATGGAATTGAAGGGAATTACACCTTTAAAAACGATGAATATTTCTATAAAGGTCATTTTAAAGACAACCCCATAACACCGGGAGTTATTTTAACCGAAACCATGGCTCAGATTGGTGTCGTTTGTTTAGGGATTCACTTGATGGGTAACCATATTTCTGTAGACAATAAACCTAAAATAGCGTTGACATCTCAGGCTGTTGATTTTTATCTTCCAGTGTATCCTAATGATAAAGTTATCGTGATTTCAGAGAAAGAATATTTTAGATTTAATAAATTGAAATGTAAAGTCAAAATGTTAAATGCTTCTAATGAATTGGTTTGTAGAGGCTCTATTTCAGGTATGATAAAATGAAAAAACGTGTTGTTATAACTGGTCTTGGTGTTGTTGCTCCTAATGGGGTAGGTATTGCTGATTTTACCAATGCCATAAAAAATGGGGTATCTGGAATTAGGTTTCATCAAGAATTATCAACGTTGAATTTTTCTTGCTGTATCGGTGGAATTCCTACTATTTCGGAAGAAAAAAAATCAGAATATTTTTCCGATTTACAATTACGGAATTTTAATAGTTCTGGGATTTTATATGGATGCATAGCAGCAATTGATGCTTGGAAAGATGCTGGGTTATCAATGGACGATGAAAATGTGGATTTTGATAGTGGAACCATTTTCGGAACAGGCACTTCGGGAGTAGAAAAATTTAGAGAAGCTATTTACAAACTAGATGATAAACAGGTACGGCGTTTAGGCAGTACAGTGGTTGCTCAAACAATGGCGAGCGGTGTTAGTGCGTATCTTGGTGGTATGTTAGGGTTAGGTAATCAAGTGAGTACTAATTCTTCAGCATGTTCAACAGGTACAGAAGCTATTTTGATGGGTTTTGAGCGAATTAAAAATGGAAAAGCGAAACGTATGTTAGTGGGCAGTTGTAGTGATCATGGTCCATACCTTTGGGGTGGCTTTGACGCTATGCGTGTTATGACTTATAAGCATAATGAAAGTCCAACACAAGGTTCTCGGCCTATGAGCGCATCAGCTTCAGGTTTTGTGCCAGGAAGTGGGGCAGGAGCTTTGTTATTAGAATCGTTGGAAAGTGCTTTGGAAAGGAATGCTACGATATATGGTGAAGTTTTAGGAGGTGCTATTAATTCTGGTGGACAACGTAATGGAGGTACAATGACGGCACCAAACGCAGAGGCAGTCCAGCGTTGCATTACAGATGCAATTGCTGATGCGAATGTAAATACGAATGATATTGACTTAATTAACGGACATTTAACCGCAACAATTAAAGATCCAGATGAAATTGAAAATTGGGTTATGGCATTAAAAAGAGAGGGGAATAGTTTTCCTTTTATCCAATCCACTAAATCGATGATTGGCCATTGTTTAGCGGCAGCCGGAGCTATAGAAAGTGTGGCGTCTATAATTCAATTGAAAGAAGGTTTTATTGCCCCAACGATCAATTGTGATGATGTGCATCCAGAAGTTTTAAAATTAATTAATACCGAAAAAATTATAAAGCAACATATTCAAAAAGAATTAAATTTGATAGCGAAAGCGAGTTTCGGATTTGGAGATGTCAATGCCTGTGTCCTTTTTAAGAAATTTGAGACTAATAATTAACAATAACAAAATGGATAAAAACGAACTTATAAAATCTTTAAAAAAAATTGTAAAGCCTTATATTCAAGATGAAGCTGCTTTTGAAAATTTAAATGAGGATACCGATTTTATAAATGATTTAAAAATTAATTCTGCTAATTTAGTAGATGTTATTTTAGATGTAGAGGATGAGTTTGACATAGAAATTGACAATGAAGCCATGGAAAAAATGCTATCGGTAAAATCAGCAATGGCTATTATAGAAACTAAATTGGCTGAAAAATGATTGGTAATGATGTGGTTGATTTAAACTTGGCAAAAAGCCAAAGTAACTGGAAACGAAAAGGCTTTTTAGAGAAGGTGTTTACGCCAAAAGAACAGTTAATTATTAGTGAAACAGCAGGTTCTTTTACTACAGTTTGGTTACTGTGGAGTATGAAAGAAAGTGCTTATAAAATCTATAGTCGGCAATATAATACACGTTTTTTTGCACCGAAGGAATTTAAATGTGAGCTAAATGCTATTCAGAATACCGTTTGTATTAATGGAATTACCTACTATACATCATCAACAATATCAAGAGAAAATATTCATACGTTGGCGACATTAAATAAGGATGAATCAATTACAACTGATTTTTTTAGACTTAAAAATGATACCTATGACGTTCAGCACAATACAACTTATGAAAATCTAAAATTAGCTGTTGCAAATCAATTTAAAGTTCCAGTAACTAAAGTGAACATAGAAAAAGATAATAATGGAATTCCATTCGTCAAGTATCGACAAGGCAACTTAAACCTTTCAGCTTCAATTAAGCCAGGTTATGTTGAAAGAACATCAATTTCAATATCACATCATGGGTTGTATGGTGCTTATGCTTTTGTAAATTAAATATGATCAAAAAACAATTATTTGAGGCTTGTCAAAGCTATGTGTTAAAACGTGAAAATACGGTAAAGGAAATCATTTCGTCGAATCAAAAAGCACTGCATTCTGAAACCAAAAGTAGTGCTGGTGATAAGCATGAAACGGGTAGAGCTATGTTGCAATTAGAAATGGAAAAGGCGGGACAACAACTCGCCGTTATCGACCAAATGAAAATGATTTTGGATAGAGTTTTAATAAACGATACATCAGAGATTATCAAGCTAGGTAGTTTGGTGTTTACCAATAAACACAATTATTTTTTAGCCATAAGTGCTGGTGAATTTAAAATAGAGAACAAGGCGTATTATGCTGTTTCTGTAGCTTCACCAATTGGGAAAATGTTGTTGGGTAAAAAAATAGGAGATACTTTTGAGTTTAATGGTAATGTGGTAATTGAAAAGGTTGTCTAATTAGTCATGAAATAAGCTCCTCCCCTTAATTCAAGGGGAGGTGTCCTGTTAGAATTTTAATAGCTTGCAATGGTGTTGTTGGACGGAGGGGTCTTAACCACCTCGTCTTTATGTTTTGCTATCGCACACATAAATCCACTCCTCATTTTAAAAGGAGGAGAATTAAAAAAAAATACTATAGTCGTTTATTGATAATACTTTCTTGAATTTCTAAATAAACATTTTCATTTTTATCTAGCTTAGTATCATGTTCAAAATAAATATTCCGCTCATTAAATTCCGCTTCAATTAAAAAATGATTTACCTTAAAATAAGATTTTTTTACGACGGCTTTTAATTTTGAATTTTCTGTAAGTTTAAGTTCGTGTGTGTAAACTAAAATGATGTCATTTGTATTTGAATCTGTAAGTTCTGAAAGTTTAAACTCATTGAATTCAGCAAAGAAAGATGCTGTAAGTTTGTTTTTCGGATTCTTAAATAATCGCTGAGGTGTATCCATCTCCACTTTTTTACCTTCATGTATTACCATCATGTTATCTGCATATGGTAGAACATCTTCTTGGTCGTGAGTAGCTACGATGGCAGTGATGTTATTTTCTTTTAAATGTGCAAACAGATTTCTTCGTAAACTACGTTTTCTGAAATTATCAATATGACTAAAAGGTTCGTCGAGTAACAATATTTCTGGCTGATTGGCCAATGCTTTTGCTAATGCCACACGTTGTTTTTGTCCGCCACTTAAAAATCGAACCTTGGTTTTGGCAAAGTCTTCTAATTCTACAACCTTAATCAGTTCATCTGTACGTCGTTTTTTTTCTTTCAAGTAAAAATTAGAAAGGAATTCGCCAATGTTTTTTTCAACAGTAGTAGCCGGCATTAGGTCAAATTCTTGAGTTAGAAATTTCATATAATCAGGTCCCGTAATTAAATTGAATTTGGGGCCTAGTATTTCTTTATCCTTCCAAAAAAGTTGCCCTTTTTCTAAATCATATGCTCCATAAAGTAGTTTAAGTAAGGTACTTTTTCCTGAACCACTTTCTCCAACAACAGCCAATACGTCACCTTGATTAACTGTAAAGCTAATGTTTTCTAAAACGGTTGTTTTATGGTACCCAAAAGATATATTTTTTACTTGAAGCATTGTTGTTTGATTGTCATAATTTAATAAAAACTGTCATTCCGACGCAGGAGGAATCTCATTAATAGAAGATGTCATTTAAAAGATTCCTCGTCACTCCTTTTGTCGCTCTGTCGGAATGACAAGTGAAATTTGTCAGAGCTGTCTTTCATACTTAAAATCACTTTGTGGCATTATTTAATTGCACACCTAATATGTTAGAAATATTATTTCCAATTTCCATGGCCTTGTCTTTATTTTCTGTGGCAAGTAGAGTGATGTGTTTGTTTCTTTGATAAAATAAATTAAGTTTAAATATTAATTCTGAAGCATAAGTGGCATTACCACCACCTGCTCTAAATCTACTTGTTTTTTTAGTTTCAAAAACCGAAACATATTCAATATCAGGGAGCTTCTTCCATTTGCCAAATTTAATTCCATACCAAGTAACTAGTTCTCTATATTTCAAATTATGCAAATCCAATTCAACACCTTCTTGCATTAAAAATTTGGTTGCTATTCCCAAAATAATGAAACCATAAAAGATACCTCCAGATAAAAGTAAAACTATTCCTAGGGCAAGAAAAACCGAGAAGAATATCTTTTTGAAAATTGACATTTCTTCAATGAAAATAAAGTTCTTTTCCAAATTAATCTTTAAAATCGGTTTTTAATTCTGTTATGCCCATATTGTAGAGTGTAAAACCGAAAATATCAGCATATTGCTCAATTGTTTTTGCAACGGGTGTTCCTGCTCCGTGACCCGCATTGGTTTCAATTCTAATTAAAGTAGGATTGTTACCTGATTGCTTATCTTGTAATTCAGCTGCGAATTTAAAACTATGTGCAGGTACAACTCTATCATCATGGTCGCCAGTGGTTACCAATGTTGCAGGGTACTGAACACCTTCTTTTACATTATGTACTGGTGAATATCCTTTTAAATATTCAAACATTTCTTTGCTTTGGTCTGCAGTTCCGTAATCATAGGCCCATCCTGCACCAGCAGTAAAAGTATGATAACGTAACATGTCTAATACACCAACAGCAGGCAAGGCTACTTTCATTAAATCTGGTCGTTGAGTCATTGTTGCCCCAACTAGAAGTCCACCATTAGAACCACCTCGGATAGCCAAATAGTCTGAAGATGTATATTTTTGAGCAATTAAATATTCTGCGGCAGCGATAAAATCGTCAAATACATTTTGCTTTTTTTGTTGTGTTCCGGCATCGTGCCACGCTTTTCCATATTCTCCACCACCACGTAAATTAGGTACAGCGTAAACACCACCTTGTTCTAGCCAAACCGCATTGGCAATACTAAAACTTGGGGTAAGGCTGATGTTGAATCCACCATAGCCATAAAGGATAGTTGGGTTTTTACCATCTAATTTCAATCCTTTTTTGTGCGTAATAATCATCGGTACTTTTGTTCCATCTTTCGAGGTGTAAAACACTTGTTTAGATTCGAAATTACTACTGTCGTAACCAATAATTTCAGGTTTTTTATAAACTTCATAAGCCCCACTTTTAGGATCTAATTTATAAATAGTACCAGGAGTGATGTAATTGGTAAACGAAAAATACAATTCTTTAGCCTCTTTTTTACCACCAAAACCACCTGCTGAACCTACGCCTGGTAATTTTACTTCACGAATTAATTTACCATCCATATCGTACTGCAATACCTTAGAAACAGCATCAACCATATAGTTGGCGTAAAAATATCCAGAACCAGTACTAGGACTTAAAACATTCTCAGTTTCAGGAATAAAATCTTTCCAATTTTCAGGAGAAGGGTTTGCCGCATCAACTGTTACAATTTTTTGATTTGGAGCATTTCTATTCGTTACAATATATAATTTGCTGCCAACGTTTTCAACAACGTAAGTGTCACTATCGTAATTGTCTACAACAGTTTTAAGTGTATTTGTTTTGTCTTGTAGGTCTTTTATAAAAAGTTTGTTTCCAGAGGTAGAAGTGGAAGCTGAAATAATTAAATATCTGTCATCTTCAGTCACGCTACCGCCAACATATCTATTTTTTTCTGCTGCTGTACCACCAAAAATAAGAGCGTCCTCTTTTTGAGAAGTCCCTAATTTGTGATAAAACAGTTTATGTTGATCTGTTTTTGCAGACAATTCACTTCCTTTAGGTTTGTCATAACTTGAATAATAAAAACCTTCATTTCCTTTCCAAGAAACACCACTAAATTTTACGTCAATTAACGTGTCCTCTTTTATATCTTTGGTAATGGCATCTATTAAAATTACTTTACGCCAGTCAGAGCCTCCTTCTGAAATTGAATAGGCGGCTAGTTTTCCATTTTTAGAAAAAGACAATCCTGCCAAAGAAGTGGTACCATCTTCAGAAAAGGTATTCGGGTCTAAAAAGACTTCAGGTTCTGAATCATCTTTTTGACGATACACCACATATTGATTTTGCAATCCGTCATTTTTATAAAAATAGGTATAATCACCTTCTTTAAATGGCGAGCCTACTTTTTCGTAATTCCATAATTTTTCCAATCGTTTTTTAAGTTCTTCGCGATAAGGAATTTTATCTAAATAGTCAAAAGTTACTTTGTTTTGAGCCTCAACCCATTGTCCAGTTTCATCAGACATATCATCTTCTAACCATCGGAAAGGGTCTTTAACATCTGTACCAAAATAATTGGTTACGGTATCTACTTTTTTAGTTTCTGGATAAGATAATGCAGTTTGTTCTTCAACTTTTTTTTCGGTTTTACAAGACATTATTAGTAGGGCAATTAAGATAAGAAATGGATATTTTTTCATGAGATGAAAATTTTTATTTGAGTCTAGCAAAAATACATAAAAAAAGCATATCTCTTGAGATATGCTTATAACCATTAATTGTTATTTAACTAATTAAATAATGTTTTGAATTTATCCCAATTAGCATAAATAAGGATAGCGTTTATAACTAGTACAGCTAATGCAGGGGCCGTACTACCAGGTTCAAGAACAAGGTGAAATAAAACCATATTTACAGCAACAGGAGCTAATAAAATCAATGCAAAAGGCACCCATTTTTTTAAGAGTAGTAAAAGACCAACGATAACTTCAACACCACCAATAAGTGGAAACATATAGCCACTTTTGCCTAGGGCTCCCATAAAATTCATGGCTCCTTCAGACATTTCTGTTGGTGCTGGCATAAAAGGATAAAATTTATTAGCACCGAAAATGACAAGAATTAATCCTAATAGTATTCTTAATACTAGTGTTACTTTTGAATTCATAATAAAATATTTTAGTAGGTTAGCTGGTTTAGACGATAAAACTTAAAAATACTAACAATTGTAACTTAAGTTGCAGTGTTTTAATCTAAAATATGTCAATTTGTCTTATTCAAATAACGGAATAGTTATTGTGATTCATAGGTTGAACTAAAAGAAAAAATATGACAGAATTATTAACGAAAGAGACTTTTCTAGAAAAAGTTTTTAATTTCGAAAAAAACAAAGAATGGACCTTTGAAGGTGATGTGCCTTGTATTATAGATTTTTATGCCGATTGGTGTGGACCTTGTAAAGCCATTGCTCCTGTGTTGGAAGCATTGAGTGAAGAATACGGAGGTAAAATAAATATTTATAAGGTAGATACTGAAAAAGAACAAGAACTTTCGGCTGCTTTTGCAATAAGAAGTATTCCATCGATGCTGTTTTGCCCAGCTGAAGGCCAACCACAAATGGCACAAGGGGCTTTACCTAAAGAACAATTAGAGAAAATTATTGAGGATGTGTTGAAGGTGACGAAGTAGTATGGATTGCTCAATTATTGATATAGAAAAAATAAAAACCTGCTTATTTAAAATTTGAGCGGGTTTTTTGTTTAAAAACAGTACTGAAATAAGAGCGTGTTTCAGCTATTTTTTATAAGTACAATATCTGTGTGTATTGAGTAAAGTAAATAATGGTTTATAACTATATTTGCAACATAAAATCAATCTTAATTTTTTGAATATCTATGTCTCAATCACTTTTTAACCCTTTTAAAGATTTAATTTTTGACGAACATTTTTGCTTCCTTTCTGGAGACTTGACCAATGAAAATATTACCGTTTTTCCAGAATGGCTAATGAATCATTTTAAATTTGGAGATGAAAGAATTGAGATGATGGATAAAAGCAAGGCGTATACCTATGCAGATCTTAAATTACCATGTTCAGCGGAAGTGAAAAAGGCTTTTGAGGAGCTGGATGTAAAAGTTCAGGCTGCATTTAAAAAAGGTTTTGAAGGAATGGAGGAACTCGATCAAGAGTTGCTTTTTCAATGGACTGGTAGAATGGTCTATGGTCTTTTATATTACGAAATGGTTTATGAAAGAGATAGACTGCTAAAGAAAGGCGAAGAGTTTAAACTTTCTCAGACGCTCAGAAAACGCTTTGGTTACTTCCATTTAATGCTACAATCGTTAATAGAACCAATTTCTTTTAAAGGGAAAAAACCATGGAGTATAGCTGTATTTCCACTTAAATATTCTTCTGATATTTTTAGCTATCGCGACGATGCTATTAATTTAATGTTCTCCTTTGGAGTCAATGGTTTTGGTTTTGTTGCATGTTTACAAGATAACGGAGTAATTGGCGAGAAACAAAAAGAGTTACTCGATAAAATTGAAGGTCACGTTTTACATCCCGTTCAGTTTGAAGAGTTGTATGCGAGATTTCATTATTCAGATTATATTTTACAGTACAAACCTGAATACAACATTGAAAGCCAAGACAGTGGAATTACTATAGAAGTTAAAACCGCTGATAAACTTCCAGTTTTCGGACTTTGGGATGAGGATATATTTGCCCAATTACTCTCCAATTATTGGCAAGTTTATGGTATTGAAAAAGAGGATATTCTTCAATTTCAAAAACCACCACTTAGTTTTCTTGAAAATCCTTATACCAAAGATTTTATTGATCCAGAATCTATTAAGTTACCCTTTTAATAGCTTATTTGTCAAGAAAATTGGTGAATGTTTAGGTAGGCTTTAATGTGAAACATGTTATGTTAATAGTAGTGCTGCAAGGTTTTGGTGGCGTTGTTACTAATCGACACCTTTTACTTTCATTTTTAGTGTATATACGGAAGTCCGTGCGGTAATAAAAAGTAGATTTCTTTTCTTTCCGCCAAAACAGAGATTACTTGGTTTTTCTGGAGTTTCAATTTCTTTTATAAGTTCACCTTTTGAATTATATACCCATATTTTTCCTGAAGTTAAATATACGTTTCCCTTATTGTCAATGGTCATTCCATCACTACCATGAGGTGCGAAAAAAGTTTTATTGCTTAAATTACCATCCGGTTCAATAGTGTATTTCCATATTTTGTTGTCTTCAATATCCGCAACGTAGATTATTTTACCATCAAGTGTGCCTATAATTCCATTGGGCTTTTTAAAGTCATTAATAACTCTAGATATTTTTCCATTTGAATTTAAATAATAAACACCATGTGTATCTTGAAGCTCACTATGATTTTTATTCCACCATTCTCTGTGATAATAGGGATCAGTGAAATAGATACCACCATTAGGGGCAATCCATAAATCATTGGGAGCGTTTAGGTGTTTGCCTTCATAATTTTCATGAATTACATGAAGTTTTTTGTTTTCGTCAAAATAGACCAATTGATTGTTTTCATCGGCACATGAAACCAATTGTTGGTTTGTATTAAAGTACATTCCGTTTGATCTTCTTGTACCTTCTAAATAAAGTGAAATACCTTTTTTTTGATCCCATATGTGAATTTTGTCATTGGGCTGATCTGTAAAATAAACCTGACCTTTTGAATTTACAGCAGGACCTTCGGTAAATTTAAATCCGGTACCCGCCAATTTTACTTTTTCATTTTTGGCTATAATATCGTTGTCGTTCTTTGATTTAGAAAATGAGAATAATAGCATGCAAAGCAAGACTATTTTAATAATGGGTATTTTTTTCATAACTATGTTTATAAGAAGTTACATATGTTAAACCGTTTGAAATTTCCATGAAGTACAATGCCAACAACTATAGTGTATTGAATTTTCCGTGTAATAGTTTTTCCGATAATTAACAATCTTAAGGATTGGTTTTATACTCAACTGGCATGAAAATCAGTCAATGTTATTAAAATTAATAGAAGAGTGATAACTCCAATAACTGTTGAAAATATTCCGGCCTTTCTTGATTTCGTCCAACCTGAAAGTGAAATTAAAGTTGTCAAAGCGAACAAACCTAGCATAAAGCATATCATTCCAATAATTCTTGGCAATAAGAAGTCACTCGAAGTAACATTCTTTAGGTATCCTCCTGGTGTTGTAATCATTGAAATTTTAGTCATTGCAAAAACACTAACGAGAAAGCAAGCAGCCGATACAGTTGCAGTTCTTAACAGTCTATTACTTATTTTATCAGATTTATCGGAAACGACAAGGTTGGCAACTATTGCAATGGAAAATCCACTTAGTAAGGCACTAATTAAAATGAGCTGATTTGCCAGGCTGTTCCAGTATTCTAGAGTCATTTCCATACTATTTAATTGTCTTTTATTGGTTGTTAATTTTTATGTTGTCAAATTATCAGAACGAAAATGATAAAAACGCATGACGTGATTGATACAAAAATATGCTAAATTTTACACTTAGTCGCCCTCATAGTTTGATGATGTATTTTATCTTAACACGAATTTATAAGCTTTTTTTAGTGTCTGTTGACTATTGTTTATTGCTTATTATCCAGATACCGGAGTAATGTAGATAGATTCTAATATATGAATTCAATAATTAGTATTACTTTTGATACAACGAAATACTTCCTAAAAAATCTTTAAATTATGCCCTACCAAGATGTATTTGTTCTTTTCTGGGAACAGGTAAAAGAAAGTGTCCAAGAAGGCCGTTTTGCTAAGTTAACTATGGCTAAAACTATTGGTAAACCTAATTTGAGAAATATATTTTTAAGACCAATTTATGCTGAAGATGGCTTTAAGGTCTTACTAAAATTACGCTATAGATCTAGAGATACCGAAGATAAAGAAGATGAGCTTACATTAGAACAAGCCCATGAAGTTGTGAAATCGCATATCAGAAAATCTTTTTTATCTGTGCTATTGTTTACTACAACAAAGGATGTAACTTTTAAAGTTAATAAAAAGGGTGTGGGCAGTATTAGTGAAGCTTTGCCGACATTTAGAGAAGTAACACAAGCTAAAAGTGATGATGAATAACCCAAAGGTTAATACGAGTTTATTCAGTTTCGTCTAATGTTTTTGTGATGTAGTTGGTAATATTATAAAAGGTATCTACCCAATAATCTTGCTCGTTGGCTTTAAGATAAATTAATAATTGTTGTAATTATTCTGAGGATACGTTTAAATAACCACCTCCAACACTATGAAACATAAATGTGGCTATGGCTCCATTATCTCGTGCCTCTTTTGCCTAAGTAATTAATTCTTTACCAGTATTTTTGTGAGTTACACTTTAAAAAAGTTCTCGGTGTATCGTGCATTTCTTATGCTTAAGTTGAGCTGTAAAAACAAAATACGATATTAACTACTTTGTATTATCTTAATAATGATTCTAATAACAATAATTGCCGTTACATTGTATGCCCAAACCGATTTCTTCTTTGAGTTTTTACCATTTTCTATGACTTCATTAACTCGTTTTTGGTATTCTTTAGTATCTAAATTGAAATCAGTACACATGCTCTTAAAAGTTGGTTTTGCAAGAGTTAAAGAACATACCATTCCAACATTTTTATCAAAGGTTCTATTTGTACATAATTTACATACTTCTAATCTTTGCTTGTCTGTTTCAAAAGATTTGTGTTTTAAAGACTCTAAGTCATAAACCAATTCATCATTTTTAATTTTTAGAAAACGACCAAATGTCTTTTTTCTAAGAATAAAAGAATAAATAAGTAAGCCTATAGTTATTATGTTTATTAGCATTGGAATTAACCATATAGAAACTTTAAAAGTTTGATAACTTAGCGTAATAAAAAAAAGACTTCTAACAATAGGAATTATATTTAATGCTATAAATACATAGCTAACATACTCTAAATTTTTAAGATTATTATTTTGTTTATTTTGCTCAAATGCTTTGTTTAAAAAATAAATGTAAATGAAAAAAATAATTAAACCGGCAAAGCCTATTAATCCAAAGGGATTCAATATAGTTCCCAAACCATATTGAACTATGATACCTATTTGTATTAAAATTAAAGTAGAAAGTGCTACAATTAATGTTGTAAAAGTGTTTTTCCAAGTCATTTTTTTATTGGGTTGGTTTAAAGAATGCAGTTCCGGAGTGTTCTAATTAACGTAACCAATGGCCTTTTATTTGCATCATCTTTTTATTGTTAAATCACTTCTAATAATAGTTGCTCTATTCCTTTTATGGTTTGGTGTACATGTGAATGCCTTTTTAGTATTTATCTATTCCAATATTCCAGTAAAAATGGAAACGTAATACAATCCAGTCAATATAAAAACTGCCCCAGCAACTGTTCTCATTATTTTTTCAATTTTCGTTATTTTGTTGTAGAATACACCGATTTTCCCTGCTGTAAAGGCCAATAAGTAGGTGAAAAGAAGTACAGGTAATCCGGTTCCGAATGCAAATATTATGGGCAAGTATAGTCCGTCTACTGATGCAATGGTCATCGGGATTAACATACCAAAAAACAAAGCTCCACTATAGGGGCAAAATGCCAACGCAAAAATTACACCTATTAGAAAAGAACCTAATAAACCTTTATCCTTGAAATTATCGGACAATTTTTCTTGAAAATTTGATTTTCCGAGAAAATTAAGTTTAATAACGTTAAGCATTATCAAACCGATGATGATCAATAATGGACCTAAATATTTTTCTCCGTTCTGATTGAAAAATCGAGCTATATGAAATTTACTTGCACCAAAATATAAAATCAATCCAATGGTAGTATAACTAAATCCTCTTCCTAAAGAGTACAATACACCACTCAAAAAAACTTTCCGTTTGCTCGATATGTTTTTGGAAATAAATGCTGTTGCCGTTATGTTCGTTGCCAAAGGACACGGACTAATGGCGGTCATTAGTCCGAGTATCAATGCGGATAATATGGGAATGTTGTAATTCTCTAAAAGAGATTGTAAAAACTCCATTTAGAATGTTTTTAACTCAGTATCAATTTTCGTTTTTAGTTCTTTAGAAAAAGCATCTTTGTCATTTCCTTCCATAAAGGCAAATTCTGTTAAATCTATTTGTTTTTCTTTACCATTTTTTATCACATTAAGAATCAAAGCCGTTCCAGAGGCTTCAAATTTTTCAGCAATTTTTTCATTCTCCTTTTTATCTACATCAATAACTTGAAATGTAATTTTATCAGCTTTTAGTTCCTTTGAATAATAAGTGTCTAATGTATATTTTGTATTTGCTTCAATGGCCTTACAGGTCATACATCTATGAGTAGAGTGGAAGTCTAACACTTCTATTTTAGAAATGGATTGGTCTACTGATTGATTGTTGTTTTTGCTTTGTCCATTGCAGGCAGTTAGCATTAAGCCGATAGTTAAAATGGTTAAAAATTTGATGATTTTCATTTTTATTGTTTTATGGTTTATAATAATATGTTGAATAAATATCCTGAAATGATAATGCATAGTGTTACAACACCAAAAAAGATTGCAATGAGTTTGAAGGTCATTACCTTTTTTAATAGCATTGCTTCTGGTAATGATAGCCCAACAACACCCATCATAAAAGCAATGGCTGTGCCTAATGGAATTCCTTTAGCAACTAAAACTTGGGCAACTGGTAATATACCTGAGGCGTTGGAATACATGGGTACGGCTAACAGGGTAGCAATTGGCACTGCCAATAGATTGTCTTTAGCCATGTACTGTTCAAAAAAACCTTCAGGAATATAGCCGTGCATTAAACCACCGATAGCTATTCCTACAATGACATAGGGAATAACACCTTTAAGTATTTTCAGCACTTCATCCCAAATAACGGGCAATCGTTGTTTTAAGGTTTGTTTTTCTGCGATAAAAGTATCTTGATCTTTTTGTGCATTAGCCAATACTTCTTTTACCCAAGGTGTTAAATAGGATTCTAATTTTAATTTTTGAAGAATTACTCCAGAAATGGTTCCTAACAAAATACCACTTACCACATAAATAATAGTGGTTTTAAGTCCAAATAAGCCAACAAAAAGCCCTATTGCAACTTCGTTCACTAATGGTGAAGTAATAAGAAATGCAAAAGTAACTCCCAGTGGTATTCCTCCTCTAACAAAACCTATAAATAAAGGGACTGATGAGCAAGAACAAAAAGGTGTAACTACACCAAAAAGACTCGCCATAAGATATTCTAATCCGTATAATTTATTTCTTGAGAGATAATTTTTAACCTTGTCTATAGGAAAGTAACTGTTGACTATTCCCATAAAAAAAATTATAACAAAAAGTAAAATTAAAATTTTGGTGGTATCGTAAATAAAGAAATTGAGAGCTTCTGCTAAATGTTGTCCTTTATTCAAGTTCAAAATATCATAAACAAACCAATCTGCTATATTTTGTATCCAATCAAACATTTTCAATTGTATTGATAGTCCCTGAAATGGTACAAGATAATTTTACGGTGTTGTAGATGGTACCGAATTTTTCAATGTTCTTTTTTAACAATTCGGTGTTCAACTTTTTATCGTTACTGTAGATTGTCAAATGGTAAATGATATGGTCCATTCTTGGCGGATGTTCAAGACGTGTAGCGTTTACCTCAAGTGTTGCTTTTGAATAGGAGAATTTCATCATAGCTGAAAATCGTTCTACGTTTTTAAGCATACAAGCAGCAAATGAACCCAAGAATAATTCAGCAGGATTTGGCAAGATTTCAGCAGTTTTTAACGTGGTACCGAAATCTATATTCGATTCTTTTATATGAATAACAGCATCTTTATTTGAGATTGAAGACGCTTTGATATGATAATTCATAATATAAAATTTATGATTTTAATAGCTCCAATACTTCATCTTTAGAGGGTATTCTACCTTTTATTGTAATAACATCATCAATTACTAATGCGGGTGTACTCATTACGTTGTATTTCATGATTTCCATGATATCTTCAACTTTTTCTAGGGTAGCATCAATATTGTTTTCTGAAATTGCATCTTTAACAACACTTGTCATTGATTGACATTTTGGACAACCTGTACCTAATACTTTAATTACTTTACTCATAATATTTAAATTTGTTTATCGCCAATAGGCGATATGATTATTAAAAAAATATCAATCAAAAAATTGTTGGAATAATGTTTTTGCAATCTTCCAATTTTCTTGATCGATACAGTACTTTATTTTGGGCGGTTTTAATTCTCCTTGAATTAGACCCGCATTTTTTAATTCTTTAAGATGTTGAGAAATTGTAGATTGTGCCAATGGAAATACTTCAACCAAATCTCCAGTGAAACAACAAGACTGGCTTTCAAGATGTTTTAAAATAGCAATACGTGTTGGATGTCCCAAAGCTTTAGCAAATCGGGCCAAATCTTCTGTGTTTTCCTTGTATTCTATATGTTCTAAACTTCTTTTCATCTGATTATGTTTATTGGTTTTATCGGTTAAAAGTAGTTATCAATAAACAATTCTTTTAATACCAATTCATCCAATAAGGCTCATTTCATATTTACTATCGTAAATGTACGATTAGTATTTTAAATAAATGTAACCTAAGTTACATTTATCTCATTTTACTTTTTCTTTGAGAGGTCTTTAGGAATAACATTTATTCTTAAGATGTCTTTATTTTGGGCAGGTTCTTAAGGTTATGATATCACATATCAGAAAGACCAATTCATCTGTTTTATTTTTACCATACGAAGGTTGTAACTTTTAAAGTATTTGGTTATTTAATTGGTTTATAGTTTAAGATTTTACTGACACTTTTGGGTTTATAAGTAGGACGGAACATTCAATTAAAGTTAATCATTATTATATTGTCGTGTTTCTTTTAAATGCGTCTAATTAATTTGAATAGTGTAAGTACCAGATTCTAAGTTCAAATGAATTAATCCATTTTCTTTATTAGTAATCAATGGATGCATATTTTTTGATATGTTATTTGCCTTCAACGTAAGACGGCAAACACTATTTGGAGGTATTACGACATGATAATATATCTTACTACCAATTCTTTTCCATGAACTTGTTATTTCACCCTGTGGGGAATTGAATCTGGCTTCAAAATGATCTAATCCTTTTACAAAGTTCGGTTCAAGTATAAATTTTCTAAAACCGGGATTATTTGGGTCTGGTTTAATACCGCCAAGTGCTTTAAAATACCATGCACTTATTTCCCCAAACATAATATGATTGTGAGAAATGTCATTCTTTTCCTTTTCTAAATCCCAATTTTCAGGGAGGGTTTTAAATCCATTTACAATCCACCAGCCCCATGAAGGAAACGTTTCCTGCGAAGCCACTTCATAGGCTAATTCTGCATAGCCATTATCACTTAAAGCATTTAAAATAGTTTTGCTACCCAAGAGTCCAACATTAATGTGTTTCTTATCTTTGATTACCCTATCTGCCAAATTTTTGGCAACCAGTTTCTCTGCTCCCTCAGGGACCATTCCCCAATGAAGAGAGGTGCTGAGTTCGGTTTGTGATCCTTTACCATAAATGCCAGTTTCTTTGTTAAAGTATTTTTTATTGAAGGCAGATTTAATCTCTTCCGCCAGTTTTGAATAATGAACAAAATCAGCTTGATACCCCAAAAGTTTTGCGGCTTTAGCAAGAATAGAAACGTCAACAAAATAGTAAATGGAAGATGTATATTCAACAGGAGGTTTTGTTGTAACAGGTATCCAGTCTCCTAAGCCCCAAGTAGTCAAATTGTCTTCACTTATTTCGGTAATGTGATCTACATACCTTTTTATGTTTAAATAACAATTTTCCAATAGTGTAGAATCACCGTAAAATAAATAGATGTTCCATGGTATAATTGCGATGGTGCTTGTCCAATCAGGACCATTGCCCCAATCATATCCCCATCCACTTGATGGAATAATAGATGGCAGAACACCGTTTGCTTGTTGTTCGTCCCTATGGTCTTCAAGCCATTTTTCATAGATTGTAATTCCATCAAAATTATAAAGCCCCGTTTCATTTGCTATATGGGCATCTCCTGTCCAACCATTTTTTTCTCGTTGAGGACAGTCTGTTGGGTAACCGAATAGATTTGATAAATACGAGTTATTTGTAGCTTCCCAAATTTTATTCAAGGTGTTGTTTGAACTATTTATATAACCAATTTTTGGTACATCACTATGCAATACTATACCTGTCAAACTTTCTTTTGTGAGTTCTATTGGCTGGCTACTGTTTACCTCAACATACTGAAAGCCTTTATAATTAAATTTTGGAGAAAATGTTTCAATTCCTTCACCTTTTAGGGTGTAGATATCTGTTTGAAACGGATCTGTATTGTCTGTAGGTCTATAATGAAGGTCAATGTTTGATAAATTTAAGTTTCCTTTATTGTCAAGAATCTCCGAATGAATTAATCTAATTTCAGTTTGTGGTTGTCCTGAAACACTGAGTTTTGTCACTCCTGAAATGTTTCTGCCTAAATCAAAAATATATTTTTTATCACTTATTTTTCGAATACTTTTTGGTATTATTTCTTCCATAGCTCGGATTGGATGCAATTGCTGAGAAACAATATTTTTTGAAGGTGCCTGGGTAACTATGCTATTTTTCCATAGCGTATCATTAAAGCTAACTTTATTATAACCATCTTCTTCAAGGTTCGCATTGTACTGTTCTCCAGTATAAATGCTGTTTAGTACAACAGGACTTAAAGATGTTTTCCAACTTTTATCGGTAGAAACAATTTCTATGGTTCCATCAGTATATTCCAACCTTAGATCTAAACAGAACCGGGGTCTTCCTCTCCATAAAGCTTCATGAAAATTCCAAACGGCAGTTGATTGATGGTTATACCAACCGTTTCCTAACAATATACTTATGGCATTCTTTTTCTTGAGTAAATTGGTAATGTCGTAGGTAACATATAGATTTCTAACGTCAAAACGTGTAAATGTAGGATCAAGTTGGTGATCTCCAACTCTAGCACCATTTAGTTCAAGTTCGTACAATCCAGCTACCGCAGTATAAATGTAGGCGGATTTCAATTCTTTAGAAAGGGTAAATTCTTTTCTAAAATAGGCTGCTGGTTTTAATGAAATATCATTGGTATCCATAATCCATGATCCTTTCCAATTGGATGATTGCATCATTCCAGTCCTGAAACTAGCCACCTTGGGGGTAGAGTGCCGTTTATTGTCCTTATCCCACACAGTTACCGCCCAATAATAGGTTGTAAACGGTAATAGTTGATTGCCTGTATAGCGTCTTAAAGTTGCGTTGCTTGACATTTTGCCAGTATTCCATATTTTGCCAATTCCTTCGGCCACATTGGACGAATCAGTATCTATCACTATTTGGTAAGATGATTGTAATGCACCGTTCCTTTTATCTTCTATTTTCCAGGTAAATCGAGGGTTTTTGACATCAACGGCGATTGGGTTTTTCAAATACTCACAACGTAAATTACTTGCACTAAATTCATTCGTTTGGCTAAGAGTTATAGTTGACATAAATAAAAATGTCAATAATAAATAATGATATTTCATGTTCTACTCTATTGTTATGTTAAATAACCCAATTTTTTATCTATCTATTATATCCTTTTCATATGAAACACAATAGGTTTGAAATAATTAGTTCGTGATTAAGCACCTAATTTAGCAAATAAAAACTTTCTCGACGCTTCGGGAGAAATTCCGAAGTCAATAAACGTAATTCTCGATGCTCTAAAGTTTATAAATAGACAAGAATTAGCAATTGTATTTATAGGGTCTATCTAAGATTGTCTTTTGCATTACTATATTGCAATGGTTGAGGTCGTTAACAGATTCTTAATTACTACCACTTACAATCATTGCGGCATTAAAAGCATCAAGTGCAGAGCTTTGGCTTGATGCATCGGTTTTTTTTGGATGAGCATTCCATATACCACCTATTTCATTATTTGATGAATCTCTGGCGACAGACCAAATAACATCGGCATTTTTTAAAATAAACGTTTTGTACGCTGTTCTTGGCGACGTAGCGTATAGAAATCCCAGATGTCGCATGAAAATGCCTTTAAATTGAGTAGCGTCACCATTAAGCTTTGGTTCTTTTGGGTCTTTTAGAATTCCATTTTCATAAACCATATGTGTAATGGTAGCATTAGCAATTTTATGAGCCAAGTCTAACAACAACTCATCATTTTTTTCTTTATATAATTCTACTAATGCACTCAAAATCATACCTTGATTATACGTGTGTAAACTTCCAACGCTTACTTCGCACTGCTTATTTAAACCATTTTCTACAAGATGTTTTTCATTTAACATTCCCGAATTCATAAACCATTCTAAGGTGTCTTCTGCCCATACAAGATAATTTTTTCCAAGTGTTTCGCCTCCACCTCTTTGATGTAAACGTATTGCACTCAGCATAAATAGTTCATTTTGTACTGCTGATTTACCAATCTTTGGTTTTTTCCAATAGATACCACCGTCACAAACATCATCCCAGCCAGTTGCCATGTCATTAAAAGTGATGCGTGCCATTTTTAGGTATTTGTCATCATTTGTAAGATCATAGGCATTTATCCAAGCTAATACCCACCAACCCTCATCATCGTAATAGTCATTGATATAATTTCGGCAAATCCAATTGTCCTTAGGGTCAGGCATTTCAACTTCAAATTCTTTACAGGTCTCAAAAGAATTTTCAACAACATCCAGATACTCCTTAGAACCTGTTATTCTAGAATAATCAATAATTGCAGTCAATGCGTTGGCTGCATTCCACCAACTTGTGGTGTCATATAGGCCAGTCTCTATATTATACCACTTTTGCAACGTAGTAATTGTAGCATCTGCATATTCATTATACTGCTTGTTTTTTTTACAGGAATGGAGTAGCAGGCTCATGATGATAACAATTACAAATACAGTTGTCTTTTTCATATTTTTATAACTAATTTATTGTTTTTATTTTAAGTTTTTAATCTCAGATCTGTATGTTGCTTAGTTTTTCTTTCCGTATTTAAAAAGCAATGTCAAAAATGATATTAGAACAATAAAACCCTGATTTTTCAATTGCTTTTTTTGAAGCGATATTATCCAAAGTTGTTGAACAAATCGGTTTTCTACCGGATTTTAATACTCTATTCACTTGCATTTTCATTATTTGTGTTGCAATTCCTTTACCTTGATAATTTTTGTTTACGATAATTCCTAAATCGGCAATCTCGGGTTGTGAATCACTCATTCTACATTCACTCGTGGCAATGATAACATCCGATTCCTTAATCATAAAAATCTCTTTTCTAGAAACAAGGTTTTCAGTATAACCAAAAGTATCATCCATTCCAACCTGTTCTTTCAAAAAAGTTTTAATAGTTGTAATATCATTTGGTGAAACTAATTCTATATTCAATGTTGAATTTACCTTAATTGCTGTATTTAAATGCTCAAAACAGAAGGTATTTACCCTGGTAGATTTAGAATAAAATAAGCATGCATTGAAACCAATAGGTTCATTTTTATTTTTTTTTGTTAAAATTTCGTGTTTATTTTTATTGTCTCGTGCTATAACATGGCTACAGGGTAATCTCGGAGCCTCGGGATAATTTAAACTAATAATTTATGCTATAAATTTAGATGCCATATGGGGTATTTTAAAGTCTAAAGATAAGTGTAATCTTATTTCATTCAATAAATTAAAACAATTTTTAACTGTTTTTAGCTCCTTTTATTGTTGTGATATCGGTATTTTTATTCAAATCATCTTTTATATATTGATGCAACTCTTATTAAATTTAATAGCTGTCGTAATTGAATAACATCTCCTTTGTATCAAAGTAAATAAGTCACAAAAATTAATTCAAAACACCTAACGAATTTGCTCGAATAAAGTTTTTTAATAACCTAAAATCAATACTTATCATATTGCTTTATTCATAAATTCTTAGCTCATTATAAAATTCTTCAAAGGTTTCATAAACAACATCAAACTGGGTTGTATAATCAAAAATTACAACGGGATATTTAGGGGAACTTGTATCTACAAACAATACATATTCACAGAACGAATCAAATAATTTAACCCGCTCTAAATCAACAGCAGCTAAGGCAACGTATTGCGGGAATCTTACCAATAATTCTTCATCAAAATTCTTCATTTCGAGCATCCCTAACATATCATAAAAAGAATCAAATTCATCTAAACGAAAAGTCATATCACCAAATTCTAAAGGATCGCCAATTTCACAAGTCATCCCTTGTGGTTTTTCTTCTAATGCTTGGAATTTTAGATAACATGCTTTGTACCTAGCGAGATCAGCATCAGATATGACCTCTTTTTCAATTGGAATATTATTCCCTTCGTGCTTTAAATCACGCAATTTCGGAAGGTTTTCAAGTGGCTTAATGTCTACGATTTGGTTATTATTAAGCATAAGAATTTCTAGTCCCACCAAATTCTTTAAAGCATCAATCGTTTTAATTTCATTGTCATTTAGACGAAGTGAATAGAGCCCATCCATATTTTCGATCGGCTTTAAATTTGAGATTCTATTTTCATTTAATTTTAAATAGGTTAGATCAATAGAATGATGAAGAAAGGAAATATCCTCAATCTCATTATAGCTTAAATTTAAATCAATTAAATGCGTTTTATCTTCTAATCCTGTACCATCCGAGATCTCATTCGATGATAAATCCAATTCAGTAAGTCGACTTAGATCTTTTAAGGCTTTTACACTTGTTATTTCATTGGTTTCAAGATTTAAATTGTTCAATAAAGTGAGCTTCGCCAATGGTTCCAGGTCGGAAATTTCATTGTCGCTTAAATTTAAGAACAGTAAATCGTGTAAAGGCTCTAAAAAGCTGATATCCTCTAAGTCATTACCAGATAGATCTAATTTTCTGATACTTGATAAGCTGTTGATAAAACTAAAGTCTTCAATATCTGTGGATTCTAAAATCAAAGAAGTTAGTCTTGTTAAGGCTGCTAATGGTTGAGAATCACTCAATGAATTCGAAGAAAGATCGAGTGTTGTCAGTTGAGAAAAGCCCTCTAAAAATTGTATGTCTGTGATTTTATTGTCCGATAAATCTAAGTGTTTTAGTCCTTTTAGACTGTCAAAAAAATCAAAGGTCTTAATTTTAGCATTTTTGAGTATTAAGGATTCAAGCTGAAGTTGCCCCAAAAAACTAAAGTCGGAAATTCGAGTTCTTTCCAAGTTCAAAGAGGTGAGCTTTGTTAAGCCTGCTAATGGCAATGAATTAGTGATTTTAGTTCGAGATAGATCTAGTGTTGTTAGCTCGGGTAAGGATTCTAAAAACGTCATATCCTCTATTTGATTCCTAGACAAATCGAGGTGCTTAAGCCCTTTTAGACTTTCAAAAATTTCAAAAGCCTCAATATTAGCATCGCTAAGGCTTAAGGATTCAAGTTGCATTTTTCCTAAAAATTTAAAATCGGAAATTTTTGTTATGCCCAATTTTAAAGCGGTCAGTTTTGTTAAATCTTCGAAAGGCTTTGAATCACTGATTGCAGTATAAGATAGATCTAGTGTCGTTAGTTGCGGTAGATGATCTAAAAAGCTCAGATCCTCGAAACTGTTCATCGACAAATTAAGCTCTATTAGATGCGGTAAGCTGTCTGAAATCTTCACCTCAGTGATGTAGTTCCTCGACAAATCTAGGTACCTTAACTGGGTTAAGCCATCTAAAAAATTTACCTCCGTAATTTTGTTCATCGGCAATTCGAGGTGCTGTAACTCCTTTAGATTCTTTAAAAAACCAAAATCTTTAATATATGCTCCTTCGAGTGTTAACGATTCAAGATTAAGCTTTCCTAAAAAATCAAAATCCTTCAGCTTATCTTCATAACGAATGGACAGCGATTTCAATTTAGGGAGCTGCTCCAAAAATGTGAAACTTGTGATTTTATTTTCAATGAATTTCAAAGCGGAAAGATTTGGTAGACTCGCCAAAATCTTAAAATCTTGAATCTTACAATACGAAAAATCAATGCTTGCTACATTCTGTAAATTTGCTAAAGTTTTTAAATCGGTAGTTGTAATTCGATGAAGCCTTAAGGTCTGTAAATTTGTTAATTCCTTGATGAAATCAAACTCAGAAAGATCTTCGCCTGAAATAGTAAGATCGACAATCTGTCCTTTATCATTGAGTCGAAAACTGTTACTGTAAGGTGCGTTTTCTTTAAAATTTGCATTCTCTAAACGTTCTATTGCTTTTTTATCTGGCATATTTCTTGACTAAATTTTTTAATGTAAAAGGTTCACTGAACGTCCTCTAGTTACGCTGTCATTTTTATAGGGATACTTTTTGATTATTGTATACCTATTTTAGGACGGGTCATAGAAAAGTATAACGGTCATGTATAAGGTTTGTTGCGTGTTCTAGGTACCTAACTTAGCAAAAATGGATTAAAGGGGAATTGGTTAATACATCAGCTTAGCGAACTGGTGTTAGTAATGTATGTAAATAATTTTACTTGCGTTGCACCTCCGTCCTTGTCGGTAGTAGTTATTTTTCCTTTTGAGTAATATTCCATACGATACTTCTTTCTTTTGCAAAACTTTCAATTCCATCCAGGTTAATTTCCTTTCTTCTCTTGTTCACATATTCAGGTTTTTCTATTTCGAAAAAAATTGCATTTCCATTTTTATCATTCGTAGTCTGTGAACCATAGATTTGAGGTTTATTGTTGTTGACAAGCATTCTGTCAATCAATCTTGCATAGTGCATTGGTTGTGATTCTTTTCTTAAAACAGATTCTTTCATTAATGGTGCATACTTTTCTTTGGTCTCTATCGAACTATGTTGGATTATACTAAATAGAGCACCATTTGCTAATCTACCAACTTGATTACTTCCAAGCCATCCGTATTTTTCAAGTATTTTAATAAACTCTATTTCAATTCTTTTATCCTGTTCTTCAACAACTTTCCAGAAGTATTCCATTTCTTCCGAATCTTTTCCAAATTTCTTTTCAGCATCTTGATACAATCTTCTGAAAAGTTGGTCTTCCATAAAAAGGGTTTCGAGTTTAGTTTTCAAAGAATCCAATTTCTTTTCATTTGGTTGCTCTAGTTGACCATAAATTGATGAAGAGAAAATGATAATCATAAGTATAAAAAATATTCTTTTCATATTTGTGTTTTAATTGTTGCTATCATTTGGTATATGGTTTGTGGCGAATAAGAAACTTCTAATTTAGTAAATAAAAACCGTCCCGACGCTTCGTGAGAAAATCCGACCTGCCACGCTTTTGGCCATGGGAGGCCTTTTGTGAAATGTTTAAAACCAAGCAATTATTTTTACTCGGCTTATGTTTACTTTCGTTATTTTTCTTTTAATTTGTTATTTATAATTTGAATCATTCTTTCCATTTTATCAATAAAAAGCTGTTCATCTACTACATTCTCTTTTCTCCAAGCGAGTATATTTGCAAACAAATCCTCCATTTCACGATTACTGAAGAACCATTCATAATCTGATGAGTAGGTACCTTTTGGGAATTCTTCATATGTGCCAGTAGTGGCTAAACCATTTAGACAGTTTATTTTACCATCTGTCGCTGGCCAAAAACGCTCGTTTAATAGTCTTCTTATAAATCCATCTTCTTGATTCGCATCTATAATCATGGATTCAAAAGATGAGATGTACGATTTCAATTCAGAATTTTGTATGTAGTCTATTTTGTTTGATGAAATCAATGATTTGACGTATCCATCTTTAGCTTCGAATGAATATCCGCTCAAGACATTTGACACCAGAGAATCCAATTTAAATTCTGAAATATTAGAAATATTAGTTCCAAAGAGATTTAAAAGATAAATACCATCATCGAATCCTTTCTTATGACGATTATTAATCTCTTTGAGTTCCACAAGGTTGTGTTTTAATTCAGTTTCTAAATTTTTAAGAATCTCTATTTCAGAATTTTCAATTTTTCGTTGTTCATTCCAATTATTAATCTGTAATGCAATTAAAATTCCGATAACTACAAGCACAATTTCTCCAATGGCATATTTTAAATACTTTCCAGTTTTTCCTTCGGAAAGTAAATTTTGTCTAATGCGTCTGAAAAATTTTATCATTTATTAGCGGTTTTGTCAAAATGTTACCTAATGTCTTGTATATGTTTGTTGCGTGTTCTATGCAACTAATTTAACAAATAATAACTGAATAGGATTTCTAGGTCTCAGAACGCAAGTCCCGATGCTTCGGGATTCGTAAGTAGGCGAGCGAGTACTAGCAATGAATTATACACGGTTTTAGCACCTGTTATTTATTCATTTATTTAAATGTTTAGTCTATTCGGATTATCAGTGCCAAATACCTTCAGGAATTAGCTTTTCCTCTACTATTTCTACTAGTAGACTGTCAGGACCTCTAACAAAAAAACTTTTCATACCATGAATAGGATCAATTTTTATATCATGAACAATATCTAGCCCATCAGATCTCATTTTATTCATTAGAAACTCAATATTTTCAGTTGAAAAACCAATATGATCGATGGCACTACCATCAGTTGGTTTAATTTCTTCGTTAGACCACCATGATTCTTCCTCGACTGGTTTGCCAAAAACAATGATATTAATATTATTGACGGTTAATAAATTCCATTTCCATCGTAGCTCGTTATTCTGCCATTGCTTCGCTTCTTCGTATACTGAAATAAAGCCAAGATGGGATTCAAACCAGTTCATAGTTTTGTTAACATCCGTAGATAGTAAATGTATGTGTTCAAATCTATGGTTTTTATTTCCTGTATAGACCTCTACAACTTCATTCTCAGGGCCAAGAAAGTACATCCAAAAATTATCGCCAAGGGGTGTAATGGGCGTATGTACCGCTATTCCTTCTTTGACTCTCCAGTCAAATTCAGATTGACCATCTACACCTGACCAACCAATATGCCATAAACTAGAACCTACATGTGTTGATGGTTCAGTATCGACAAGATTCATTAGTAAAAACGATTTTTCCGTAAAAAGAGCATCCACTCGATCTCGGTATTTTACTTGAGTTGCACCAAAGTATTTTTGATAATATGCAATAGTTGAATCTCTGTCTGTAACATTTAGATGGACATGATGGAAATTGACTTTACTTAATTTCTCAGTATCTTCGGATTTTTCAGGTAGCTGTTTACATCCAATAATTTGAAATATTAGAACAGTGAAGAAAATCAAGGTAGTTCTATATTTTATGTCATACAAAGTATTCGGATTCATTTTTTAAAATTGCTGCTAACAAGTGGATATATGTCATATGAGACATATAACTATTATATCAGCAAGTTAGTAAATTTCAATGAAATCTTGAAATGTAAGGGCTAAAGTATCTCTTTCACTATTCCGTTACCATTTGTTAATCGTTAAAAACGACTAAGCCGCTGTAAAATAAAAAACCGTCTAAAATTAATTTTAGACGGTTTTTTTAGTGTAATTTGAGTAAAAAGATAGTTAAGACACTACTTTAGTATTTACTAAATTATGTTCCATTAAATACTCAGCAATCTGTATGGTATTTGTGGCTGCTCCTTTACGCAAATTGTCAGAAACTATCCACATATTTAAAGTCTTAGGTTGCGATAAATCTCTTCTAATTCTACCCACAAAAACATCATCTTTACCATGTGCGTAAATTGGCATTGGGTAGGTATTGGTATCTAAATTATCTTGCACAGTAACTCCTGGCGATTGGCTTAATAATTTACGTAATTCAGAAACATCAAATTCATTTTCAAATTCAATATTTACAGCTTCACTATGTCCTCCAACGACAGGTATTCGAACGGCAGTTGCAGTAACGGCTATGGTATTGTCATTTAATATTTTTTGAGTTTCGCGTACCAACTTCATTTCTTCTTTGGTATATCCATTGTCTTCAAAAACATCACAATGGGGTATTGCATTTCTATGAATAGGGTAGTGGTACGCCATGTCGCCTTTTTCACCCTTATATTCATTTTCCAATTGTTGTACCGCTTTTACACCTGTACCTGTAATTGATTGGTAGGTAGAAATTACCAAACGTTTAATTCCATATTTTTTATGCAACGGAGCCAAGGCTACTACCATTTGTATGGTAGAACAATTGGGATTTGCAATAATTTTATCGTCTTCAGTTAAGGTATCAGCATTAATTTCTGGTACAATCAGTTTTTTAGTAGCATCCATCCGCCAAGCTGAAGAATTGTCAACTACAGTTGTACCTACAGCAGCAAATTTTGGAGCCCATTCTAATGAAGTATCTCCACCAGCAGAAAATAAGGCGATGTCAGGTTGCATGTCAACGGCATCTTGTAAACTTACAATGGTGTATTCCTTATCTTTAAAGGTTACCTTTTTACCCACTGATCTTTCAGAAGCAACAGGAATCAACTCAGTTAACGGAAAGTTCCGTTCTTCTAATGACTTTAGCATTACATTACCTACCATTCCGGTAGCACCTACAACTGCAATTCTCATATTCTATAATTTTAATATTGAAGTGCAAAGGTCATAAAAAGTTTATCACTATTAAAAATTAATGTTGAAAAAGTTCAATTTTTATCAAATTAGATTAAAATGTTGAATTTTACTCAAGAAAAGAGCTAAAACCTTTACTTTTGTAGCATATACCATTTCAATACAAAAATGGTATTAATATTGAATTTTCTTTAACAGTTAAAAAATTAGTATAGCATGCAACTGTACAATACATTAAGTGCTAAAGAAAGAGCAACGTTAATTGAGCAAGCAGGTAAGCAGCGATTAACCTTGTCTTTCTACGCATATTCCAAAATTGGTAATCCCACTTTATTTAGAAACCATTTATTTGTGTTATGGAACGAACAAGATGTTCTTGGTCGTATTTATGTAGCACATGAAGGTATAAATGCTCAACTTTCGGTACCCGCCGATAATTTTAATGAATTTAAAACAAAGTTAGACGCCATTCCGTTTTTAGAAAATGTCCGTTTAAATATTGCCGTAGAGCAAGACAACAAATCTTTTTTAAAGCTAAAAGTAAAAGTACGAGATAAAATTGTAGCTGATGGATTAAACGACGATACGTTTGATGTTACCAATATTGGTGTGCATTTAAAAGCCAAGGAGTTTAATGAGTTGTTGGCAGATCCAAATACGGTTTGTGTAGATATGCGAAACCATTACGAAAGTGAAATTGGTCATTTTGATGGAGCCGTTACCCCTGATGTAGATACGTTTAGAGATTCTTTAGATATCATTGAAGAAGATTTAAAAGAACATAAAGAAGATAAAAATTTGTTAATGTACTGTACCGGAGGAATCCGTTGCGAAAAAGCCAGTGCCTATTATAAACACAAAGGGTTTAAAAATGTGTTTCAATTGGAAGGTGGAATCATTGAGTACGTGCGACAGGTAAATGAAGAGAAGTTAGAAAATAAGTTTGTAGGTAAAAATTTTGTGTTTGACCACCGTAGGGCAGAAAAAATTTCTGAAGATGTAATTGCCAATTGCCATCAATGTGGTACTCCATGCGACACCCATGTGAATTGCGAAAATGAAGCATGTCACTTATTGTTTATACAATGTGATGCTTGTAAAGAAAAAATGCAAGGTTGCTGTTCAGAACAATGCCAAGAAGTGCATAATTTACCTTTTGAAGAGCAAAAGGAATTGAGAAAAGGAACTCATAATAGCAATAAAATCTTCAAAAAAGGAAGGTCTGAAGTGTTAAAGTTTAAAAAATAAAGCCATGCAGAAAATTGAATTAATGGCTCCTGCCGGAAACTTTGAATCGTTACAAGCTGCTATTGATAATGGTGCTGATTCCGTTTATTTTGGAGTAGAGCAATTGAACATGAGAGCCAGAGCTACTATTAATTTTACATTGGATGATTTAGAAGAAATTTCTAGCCGATGTAGCAAAAAAGGAATTCGTACCTATTTGACCTTAAATACGATTATTTATGATCATGATTTATCGATTGTAAAAACCTTACTAACCAAAGCTAAGGAAGCAGATATTACAGCGGTAATAGCGATGGATCAGGCCGTAATTTCGGTAGCGAGAACTATCGGTATGGAAGTGCACATTTCTACGCAAATAAATGTAACCAATATAGAAACGGTTAAGTTTTATGCCTTATTCGCTGATACGATTGTATTGAGTAGAGAATTGAGTTTACGTCAAGTAAAAAAGATTACAGAACATATTGAAAAAGAGCAAATAAAAGGTCCTTCAGGGAGGTTGGTTGAAATAGAAATTTTCGGACATGGAGCTTTGTGTATGGCAGTTTCAGGTAAATGCTATATGAGTTTGCATTCGCATAATTCAAGTGCTAATAGAGGAGCCTGCAAACAAAATTGCAGAAAAAAGTATACTGTTATTGATCAAGAAACAGGCTTTGAAATGGAGTTGGATAACGAATACATTATGTCTCCTAAAGATTTATGTACCATCGATTTTTTAGATCAAGTAGCAGATGCAGGTATTAAAGTGCTAAAGATTGAAGGTAGAGGTAGAGCACCTGAATATGTAGCCAACGTAATAAAATGTTATAGAGATGCTATTGATAGTCTTGCTAATGACACCTATGACAAAGAAAAAGTAATAGGTTGGATGCAGGAATTGGAAAAAGTGTATAACCGTGGGTTTTGGAATGGTTATTATTTGGGGCAAAAACTGGGGGAATGGAGTACAGGTTCTGGGTCACATGCCACACAGAAAAAAGTATATGTAGGTAAAGGGATGCACTATTTTCCAAAAGCTAACATTGGAGAGTTTAAGGTGGAGGCCTATGACATTTCTGTTGGAGATACAATTTTAATTACCGGCCCAACAACGGGAGCTCAAGAAATGAAAATTGATGAAATGTTTATCAATGATCAAAATGGAACTACGGCTACTAAAGGAGATTCTGTTACCATGCCTTTAGCGTTTAGAATTAGACCTTCAGATAAATTATATAAAATTGTAGCAACTGAATTTGCTCAAGCTTAATAGGTTATGGTAATTGTAACGCTTCAAAGAGCTAAATGTATAGGATGTAATTATTGTGTGGAGCTGGCTCCTAGTCAGTTTCAGATGTCAAAAAAAGACGGAAAATCAGTATTGCTTCAGGGTGTAGAGAAAAAAGGCTTTTTTACGTTAAAGTCGCCAGACCATTCTATTTTTGAACGTAATATAAAGGCAAAAGAAGCCTGTCCGGTTAAGATTATTTCGGTAAAGGAGATATAATCTAATTACCGTGTAACATAAAAGTTAATACACCAAAAATAGCAATTACAGCAATTATTGCAAACCCCACAACCCAAACATTTTTATAATAGAGTTTATGAAGTTTTAAGTCTTTTCTATAGCTCCATGCTATAAAAATGATAAAAGCTATTGCAAATAATATCCCAAAAACAGCTTGTCCTTTACTAAACATTTTTCTCTTATATTTATCCCTACAAAAATAGAACAATAATGCAAGATAAAATAAAAGCTGTCAAAGAATTTCACGAAGCCTTTGGTTTAGGGGTTGAACATAAACCAATAGCCAACTTATCGCCAGATAAAATAAAACTGCGTTTTAACTTAATGGACGAAGAGAATAATGAATATTTAGAAGCTGCTGAAAGTAACGATTTAGTGGAGGTGGCAGATGCCTTGGGCGATATGTTGTACATATTATGTGGAACCATTATAGAACACGGTATGCAACATAAAATTGAAGAAGTATTTAATGAAATACAACGCAGTAATATGAGTAAATTGGGCGAAGATGGAAAGCCTATTTATCGTGAAGATGGTAAGGTTTTAAAAGGTCCAAATTATTTTAAACCGAATATCGCAGAAATTTTAGATAAAAAGTAAAACCGATTTTAAATCTAATATGTAAATAAAAAAGGGTAAAATTTCTGTTCCATAGAAATTTTACCCTTTTTATATTTTGTTCTAATCTCTATTTGACAAGATACCTCCAGCCAAATTTGTCTTCAGATCTATTATACTGAATGTCCGTAATGCGTTTTTTAAACCGTGCCGCATAGCTGTTTTCAATTTCTGGTAATTCATAGTCTTTTCCTCTATGACCAAACAATGAAATTGGCGAAATAACAGCAGCTGTTCCCGCTCCAAACATTTCTTTTAACGTTCCGTTTTTAGAAGCTTCAGTTAATTCAGAAACGGTAAATTTTCGTACTTCAACAGGTATGCCTTCGTCTTCTGCTATTTTTAAGATGCTTTTTCTAGTAATACCATCTAAGATTCTGTCGCTAGTTGGGCTCGTAATTAAAGTATCTCCAATTCTAACAAAAATGTTCATGGCACCAGCTTCTTCAATAAACTCATGCGTATTGTCATCGGTCCAAATTACCTGATGGTAACCTTTTTCAACGGCTAATTGTGTAGGGTAAAACTGACCCGCATAATTTCCTCCAGCTTTTGCAAAACCAACACCGCCATTTGCAGAACGAGAATATTTTTCTTCAATTAATACTTTTACATTTCCTGCAAAATAAGCTCCAGAAGGTGCACAAGCTATCATAAACTTGTATTCAGTTGATGGTGAAGCATGCAATCCGGCACCAGTAGCAAAAATAAATGGTCTAATATATAATGAGCTTCCTGGTGTTTGAGGAATCCAGTCTTTTTCAATTTTTAATAAGGTCTCTAGCCCTTCCATAAAATAATTTTCAGGAAATGCAGGCATTGCCAATCGCTCAGAAGATATGTTTATTCGTTTTTGATTTTCTAAAGGTCTAAATAACCAGATCTGATCTTTCTCATCCTTATAGGCTTTCATACCTTCAAACACTGATTGCCCATAATGGAAAATTTTTGCTGCAGGGTCTAAGCTAATATTCTGATAAGGTATAATTTGAGGTGTTTGCCATTTTCCGTCTTTATAATCGCAAACGAACATATGATCAGAAAAAGTTTGACCAAATGGTAAATTGTTAAAATCAACTTGTGGAAGTTTAGATTTTTTAGTTTTTTCTATGTTCATATTTAAAGTAGTTGCTGTACTCATAACGCTCTATTTAGGTAACAAAAGTAGCGATTCTTGCCTAAAATTAAGTTTAAAACTATATTTTTGTATAAAAATTATACACATTATGCGAAAATTAGTATTGTTGACATGTTTTTTGGCTATGGTAGCCTGTAAAGAGGAGAAAAAAGAAGGTGATGATAAAGAGCAAGCAAAGATTGAATACGCTTCTTTTGGAGAAAAAATTACAGACGAAAATGTTATTTCAAAAGAAGAAATGGCAGCAAAGTTTGAAAACCTTAAAGCGGGAGATACCGTTGCTGTAAAATTTGCATCAAATATTAATGAAGTTTGTAAAGCAAAAGGGTGTTGGATGAAATTGGATTTAGGTGATGCTAAAGAATCTATGGTTCGTTTTAAAGACTATGGCTTTTTTGTGCCTTTAGATGCTGATAAAAAAGATGTTATTGTAAATGGTAGGGCTTATGTTACAGAGACCTCAGTAGAAGAATTACAACATTTTGCGAAAGATGCTGGTAAAACAGAAGAAGAAATTGCAAAAATTACGGAGCCAAAATTCACTTATGCTTTCGAAGCTGATGGTGTTTTGTTAAAACCCTAATTAAGTTTATAGGTTTAACTACTTATTCTTATTTTAATGTTCAAATTAATAATGCATAAATCGTTCTGTTTTTTGTTTACCGTTTTTTTGTTTGCGGCATGCAGTAAACCAGTAAAAATGGAAAAAGTAGAACCTGAAATGAAAATGTATCAACCATCTGAAATGGCGTTGTTAATGCGACAAATGTATGAGTTTAATAAGTTGACAAAGGCTCAAATTATAAATAGTAAGAAGTTGTCAGCGTTTCCAGAAGAGTTTGTGAACATTCATAACGCTATAATGACAGATCCAGATGAACGCGATTCTGAATTTGATAGTTTGGCAGTTCAATTTGTGAAATTTCAAAAAGCAACATATTCAACAAAATCTGATTCTACGGCTTATTACTTTAATCAATCGGTAAATAGTTGTATTGCCTGTCATCAAACACGATGTACAGGTCCCATTCCTAAGATAAAGAAACTTATAATCAATTAGTTTGAAGAGAGAAATTATGATTACCTCAGATGGGTCTACAACAATCCATTTGCCAGATTGGAATGAGCAATACCATTCAAAACACGGGGCTATTCAGGAAGCCTATCACGTATTTATTGATAAGGGGTTTAATGAAATTGCTTTAACGGAAAATATTTCCATTTTAGAAATTGGTTTTGGAACCGGCTTAAACGCTTTTATTACCTATTTAGAATCGAAAAAATCGATACGCAACATAGATTATGTTGGAGTTGAAGCTTATCCTGTTGAAAATGAAGATATTAATAAGTTGAATTATGTTACTGAATTAAAAGTTGAAAATGAAAGACCCATTTTTGATGAAATGCATACAATCGCTTGGGAAAAGGAACATCAGCTATCAACTAAATTTAGTTTAACGAAAAGAGAACAGTTTTTTGACGCTATTGATGATGTAAATCGTTTTAATTTAGTCTATTACGATGCCTTTGGAGCAAGAGTACAACCAGAGCATTGGACGGCAAAAATGTTTCAGAAAATGTATAATGCTCTAAAGATAAATGGGATTTTGGTAACGTATGCTGCTAAAGGAAGTGTACGAAGAGCAATGCAAGAAGTTGGTTTTGTGGTAGAAAGGTTGCCTGGCCCTCCAGGTAAAAGAGAAATGTTGAGAGCTATCAAAAAATAAGCCGATTTTCAATATTCGATGCAGTTAATACTGCGGTCAAAAAATTAAAATAGTGTATGGATTTTATATTAGGAGTACTTATTGGAATACTATTTTTGGGAATAGTTGTGTTGTTATTTAGTAAACGATTTTTTAAAAATAAATCGGAAGAGCAATCTGTTGTGCTATTAGAAAAAATAAGAAATGTATCTAAAATGATCACGGTAGAAGGTGATTTTTCTGAAATTATGCATTTTGAAGATGTCAAAGGGGTGCTGTTGAACTTGGTAAATAGTAAAAAGAAGGCCATTGTACTTGCCAATGCTAAGGTGTTAATTGGGTTTGATATGAAAAAAATTCGGTTACAATCAAAGCCTGAAAAGAAAAAATTAATTCTTGAACATTTTCCCGAACCAGAAATCTTGAGTATTGAAACTGATATTCAATACTACGATGTAAAGCATGGTTATTTTAATAAGTTTGCGGCAAAAGATTTAAGTGACCTTAATAAAAAAGTAAAAATCAATATTGAAAATAAAATTCCAGAAAGTGAACTGCTAGTATCTGCAACCTCTAAAGCACTTGAGACTGTTAAAATTATAGAGCAAATGGTAAGTACTTTTGGCTGGAAATTGGATTATAATGGGCTGGAATTTAAAGAAAAAGTCAAAATTGAAGAAAAATTATAGAAAATTATAATAAAAATAATATCCTTTAAGTCTTTTATTACAAGTCTTTTACGACAATTTTAGTTCTAATTTAACAAAAGGTAACCATGATATAATATGTGTTAAATTTTATTTGTTAAATTTGTTTTTTGAAATCTGACTCTTTTTTAGAATTTATCCCCTAAAAATTCAGTACTTATAATTGTGGAATTATAAAATATACTTACAAGAAAAAAAAAGATATGAAAAAAATAATTACCTTAAGTTTATTGCTTTGCTCCTTCTTAATGATGGCACAATCAACGCCTGGAAAACACAGTATTAAGTTATTAAAAGTTAATACAAAAAATTCAGATTTTGGACTTAATTTTTATGGTAAAGACCGTGTAGTTTTTGCCTCTCCTACTGAGAAAGTAGCAATTATTCGAAGAAATTGGGATGGAAATGACCAACCTTATTTAGATTTATTTGTTGGTGATATTGACAGTACAGGTCAAATTATTAACAAAAAGAGTTTACGTGGAGATGTAAACCGAAAGCAACATGAAGCTTCTGTAACGTTTACAAAGGATTTAAAAACAGTTTATTTTTCTGCAAATAATTATGACGCAAAAGGAAAGTCTGTAAAAAGTTCAAAAGGAATTGATAATATTCAACTCTACAAGGCATCAGTAGGTGCAGATGGAGCTTGGACAGATGTTAAAAAATTAGATTTTAATTCTGATGAATTTCAAACAGGTTTGCCAAGTTTAACTGTAGATGAGAAAAAATTATATTTTGTTTCGGACAGACCGGGGTCTATAGGTAAAACCGACATTTGGGTAGTTGATGTTAATGAAGATGGCACCTATAGCGAACCTGAAAATTTAGGGTCAGAAGTCAATACGGAAGAACGTGAAATGTTTCCACATATAGATGGAGATAATGTGTTATACTTCTCTTCAAATGGACATGCAGGTTTCGGTAACTTAGATTTGTTTGCTAGTAAAATCTATGACCATACGATATCTGAACCAATTAATTTAGGGGAGCCATTAAATAGTCCTAAAGATGATTTCGCTTATATCTTAAGAGATGAAACACAGGGTTATTTTTCATCAAATAGAAAAGAAGGAAAAGGTGATGATGATATTTATTCTTTTAAAGTTGATGAAAAACTTTTTATAGAATGTTTGCAAACGGTTAAAGGTGTTGTGAGAGATAAAGTAACACAAGAGTTATTGCCGGGTGCTTTAGTATCTATTTTAGATAGTGATGGTAATCAATTACAAATTACTGCCGCAACAGAAGATACCGCGGCGTATACTTTTGATGTACCTTGTGATAGTGAGTATACTTTAGTCACTGTGAACGATGGTTATTTAAAATTAGACTTAGAAGTAAGTACTGTTAATGATTTAAATGCTCCAGCAATAGTACAGAATGTTGATTTAGAGCCTGAATTTAAATTAGTAGGTGATGAGGTGTTAGTAAATATTAACGTTATTTATTTCGACTTTGATAAGCACAATATTCGTAAAGATGCGGCAGAAGAATTAGATAAAGTTGTTGAGGTATTAAATAAATACCCAGATTTAAGAATTCATTCAGCTTCACATACGGATTCTAGAGGTCCTAAAGGATACAACCAAAAACTATCTGAACGTAGAGCGAAATCTACTGTAGAGTATATGATAGCAAAAGGGATTGATCCAAGTAGACTTACTTATGAAGGCTTAGGAGAATCTCAGTTGACTAATAAATGTGCTGATGGGGTTAACTGTTCTAGTGCAGAGCATCAATTAAATAGACGTACTAACTTTACTGTTGAAAAAGAGGAGATAGAAGAAACGGAAATAGAAGAAACAGTAATAGAATAGATAAATAAACTAATAATTTTAAAAAGCCATCCCAACTAATGGGATGGCTTTTTTAATGTACCAAGGTGAAAATATATAGGCAATATATTTTTTGTTATCGTATCTTTAGGTAGACTATTGTTTGATCTAGAAACTTATCTTAAAAAAAGAAAGTAGTCAAGATGGTCTCAATACCTTACTTTTGCATAAAATTTTATAATGATGGAAACTTTTGATGATTTTAAGATTTCTAAACAGTTAGGATATGCTATTGATGATTTGGGGTTTACAACGCCAACTCCTATACAATCTGAGGCATTTCCTGTTATCGCTTCAGGTAAAAATGTTATAGGAATTGCTCAAACAGGTACGGGTAAGACGTTGGCTTACATGCTGCCTATTTTGCAACAACTTAAATTTTCTGAAGAAAAACATCCAAGAGTATTAGTGTTAGTGCCTACGCGAGAATTGGTTGTTCAAGTTGTTGAGGAGATTAATAAGTTTGGAAAATACCTTAACAATAGAGTTATAGGTCTTTATGGAGGAACTAATATCAATACGCAAAAAGCGATGTTAGATCAAGGCTATGATATAATCGTTGCCACACCTGGCCGCTTATATGATTTGGTGTTGAGTAGAGCATTACAGTTAAAATCTATAAAAAAATTAGTGATAGATGAAGTTGATGTTATGCTTGATTTGGGGTTCCGGTTTCAGTTGACTAATTTGTTTGATTTATTACCAGTCAATCGCCAAAACATAATGTTTTCTGCAACAATGACAGATGATGTTGACCAGCTAATTACTGACTTTTTTGTTGCCCCAGTAAAAATAACGGTGGCGTTAAGTGGAACACCACTTGAAAATATTACTCAAAGTTGCTACTTGGTTCCTAATTTTTACACCAAGGCAAATTTGCTAATGGATTTATTAAAAGACGTTACAACTTTTAAAAAAGTACTGGTCTTCGTTTCTAATAAAAGAAATGCAGATAGATTATTTGAAGAGTTGGACGAAACGTACAACAACGATCTTTGTATCATTCATTCTAATAAAACTCAAAATTATAGATTACGGTCTATGAAACAGTTTGATCAAGGTGTCAATAGAATATTAGTCACAACAGATGTTATGGCACGTGGTCTTGATTTAAATGAAATCTCTCATGTAATCAATTTTGATACACCTAATTTTCCTGAAAATTATATGCACCGAATTGGTAGAACTGGACGTGCAGAAAAAAAGGGAGAAAGTATTTTATTTTATACGGAAAGAGAGAGGGAATATAAAAACGCCATAGAAGATTTAATGCAGATGAAGATTGAAGAAATTCCATTTCCTGAAAGCATAGAGATCTCCAAAAGGTTAATACCTGCAGAACAACCAAAAACGGACGAGCCTAAAAATCAGCTGAAAAAAAGAGATGAAACATTAGGGTCAGGTTTTCACGAAAAGTCAGAGAAAAATAAAAAAACCAATCAAGGCGGGTCTTATCAATATAAGATTGCAGCAAAATACAAAAAGCCAAAAACCAGAGGTGATAAGAATTATAATAAACGTAATAAAAAGAAGTAAACTACCAGTAAAATTCATTTATTAATTAAGACTTATTTTTTAACATTTACGTATTGCAAGAGGAGCAGTTTATAGAAGAGTTACGGCAAGGCAAACAGCATGCTTTTAGTCAATTAATTGATGACTATCAGCAAAAGGTGTTTTCAACTTGTATCTCCTTTGTGCCTAATAAAGAAGATGCTGAAGATATTGCACAAGAGGTTTTTGTTGAGGTTTTTAATTCTATAAGTAGCTTTAAAGGAAATTCTAAATTATCCACTTGGATATATCGAATAGCAACCAATAAATCTTTGGAATTTATTAGAAAAAAAAGTACCAAAAAACGTTTTGCGTTTTTGCAATCTATTATGGGAAATGATATTCCTGCTGATAGTACCAAATATTTTACAGAAATGAACCATCCGGGAATTTTGTTGGAAAATAAGGAGAAAAGTGAAACACTTTTTAAAGCTATAAATCAATTACCGGAAGCTCAGAAGGTGGTGTTCACACTTAGTAAAGTGGACGGATTGAGCTATCAAGAAATTAGCGATATTACAGAAAAAAGTTTATCTTCTGTAGAGTCTTTACTCTTTCGAGTAAAGAAAAAATTACAAGAAATATTAGAAATTTATTATAAAAACAATAAATGACGCAAGTTTTTATAAATTATAGCATCTAAATTAGTAGAATTAAAAGTCATGGAAACAAATAAGAACATACAACATAAAATAGAGCGTACGCTAGAGGCGATGGACACTATTGAAACAGTTAATGTGTCTCCCTTTTTTAAAGGTAAAACCATGAATCGATTGTTCGCCGAGAAGGAAGAACAGCAAACAATTTGGTCTTGGTTTACACCTAACTTACAATTGGCTACTTTGGTCTGCATAATTGTTTTAAATATTGTTGCTTTTACGAAGTTGAAAGAAACAAAATATGATGAAAATGTGAGTCAGTTTGCTGAAACTTATGGATTATCAACCAATACCACAACCTCGTTATTAAATTAATCATGAAGAAAAATTTACTATTATACATTCTACTCGTATTTTTAATCGTAGTCAATGGATTCTTTTTATTCAATTATTTAGGAAGACCTGGTGCAAAAGGACCAAAAGGGCCAGATGACTTTATAGTGAAACAATTAAAATTTGATGAATCTCAAATGGACCAATTTAAAACGATAAGTGATGCACATCGTAGAAAAATGAACACTATTTCTGGTGACATAAAAAAACAAAAAGACGTTCTATTTAGTAAAATTTCAACAGAGACATTAAATAAGCAGGAAATTGATTCCGTTACATCGCTTATAGGTATGAAACAGTATCAATTAGAAACTGAGGTGTTTTATAATTTAAGAGCCATCCATGAATTATGCAATGACGAGCAAAAAAAACGATTTAATGATATTATTAAAAATGCACGTCATGGAGGTGGTAATCCAAATCAAATGCCTCCTCCTCCAGCTAAAAATGATTAATAGCATCGTTATTGTTTCACGAAATAATTTCAAGGACCCTCAAAATACTGAGGGTCTTTTTTTTTGCATTTTTTTAACATTTGAGCCCACAAGTTATTTTTGAATTAAACATCTAAAGTTATATAACATTTAAAAATAATACATATGAAAAGTAGTACAATTAAATCAATAGTAATAGTTTTTGGATTAACATTATTTATTTCTACAAGTTCGTTTGGTCAATCAGGTAACAAACAGGAAAGAAAGAAGCCACCAACATTTAGTGAACTGATTAAACAGATGGATACCAACGAAGACGGTAAACTTTCTAAAGAGGAAGTTAAAGGACCTTTAAAAGATGAATTTTCGACTATAGATACTGATGAGGATGGTTTTATTTCAGAAAAAGAATTTGAAAAAGCACCAAAACCAAAAAGAAGAGAAAGAAAATAATTTGAAGAAATAAAAAGAATTTAAATATTAACAAATCAGACAGATGAAGAAAATTAAACAGAATGTCAATATGCTTTTTATGGCATTAATTTTTAGTGCTATAATCGTATCCTTTAATTCTTGTAGTGATGATGCCATTGCAGAAGATGAAGAAGAAATAGTTGAAGTTGACGATAGCGATTTTATTGCAACGGATTGGACAACAGAGACACATACCAAAGATGTAGACCCAAACTTTAATGAAGTATTTGAAGATGAAGCTGTAAAGCGAATTGATATTGTAATTTCAGAAACACGATGGCAAAGTATGTTAGATGATATGACAAGTCTTTATGGCACTTTTGGTGGGGGCAATAGACCAGGAGGGGTTTCATCTGATGTGGATGAGAATCCAATTTTTGTCCCAGCAGAAGTGTTTTATAATGGACTAGAATGGTATAGAGTAGGTGTGCGTTTTAAAGGGAATTCAAGTTTGCAAACGAGTTGGCAATCGGGTATTTTAAAACTATCTTTTAAACTTGATTTTGACGAATATGAAGATGATTATCCCCAAATCGATAACCAACGTTTCTACGGCTTTAAAAAATTAAGTCTTAAAAATAATTTCGATGATAAATCAATGTTGCGTGAAAAGGTAGCGACCGATGTATTTAGAAATGCTGGGTTAGTGGCATCTCACACGGCATTTTATACGGTTTATGTAGATCATGGTGATGGACCACAGTATTTTGGGCTTTACACGATGGTTGAAGAAGTTGATGACACCGTTTTAGATGATCAGTTTTCAGATGATGACGGTAATTTATATAAACCAGATGGTGACGCAGCAAGTTTTGCGGCAGGTTCATATGACGAAGATGAATATGTAAAGAAAAATAATGAAGACGAAGCTGATTTTTCTGATGTAAAAAATTTATTAGACATTCTGAATGATGGTTCAAGAACTTCTGATGCTGTTGCTTGGAGATCAGATTTGGATGCTGTTTTAGATACCGATGTGTTTCTTAAATATTTAGCCGTAAATACGGTGGTACAAAATTGGGACACTTATGGAAGGATGACGCATAATTATTTTTTATATAACAATCCTGAAACTAGTAAATTAACATGGATTCCTTGGGATAATAATGAAGCATTGCAAACCGGTAAACAAGGTGGTGCATTACCTTTAGATTTTTCAGGGTTAAATGCTTCAGAATGGCCATTAATTGGGTATTTATATGCAGATGATGTTTATAAAGATAAATATGACACTTATGTGCAAGAAGTTGTTGATGGTGCATTTAACACAAGTACAATTCAATCTTTATATGGAACCTATTCTGCTTTAATTGAGCCTTTTGCAACTACTGAAGTATCGGGTTATACCTTCCTTAATAGTAGTTCTGAATTTCAGACCGCTGTTAACGAGCTAAATTCACATGTTTCACAAAGAGCATCAGCGGTTAGTAGTTATTTAGATAATTAATATAAAATTTCATTTTGAGTTAGTTTTTGCTAAAAGCTTCGTGAGCAATCACGAAGCTTTTTTTATAAAAACAATATTATTAAAATGATATAAAGAATTTTAGCGATGAGGTTATTTAGAAAAATCAGAAAAAATTTATTGATTTCAGGAAAAATTAAAAGTTATTTGGTTTATGCTTTAGGAGAAATTTTACTGATTGTTATTGGGATATTAATTGCTTGGAAGATAAATAATCTGAATGAAATTAAAAATAATAGGATTGTAGAATTAAAAATATATGAAAGCTTAAATGAAGAGCTTAATTCAAACTTAATACTATTAGATTCATCAATTACTAGATATACTGAAAATGTAAAAGTAATTAAAAACACGATGAGTTATATGGGGCTCAAATATCAAGAACTTACGGATGACGTAAAAGAAGGTATTATTAGTGTCGATTATAAAATAACAAAGTTGCATAACGCTTCCATAAACTCAGTGAATAGCACAAACAAATTTGAGTTTATTGAAAGTGGTTTGTTGAAGGAATTAATTGCCTCCTATCCGAGTGAACTAGATAATTTTGATAATCAGGAAGCAAAAATTCAACATATTGTTATTAATCGTTTACAACCACTGATAGAAGCACATATATCATTAATTGAGATTCTTTCAGGGCGTTATTCTAAACACAATAAAATTCAGACCCTTTCAAAGCAATCTGATTATGATAAATTATTAAATAATAGAGAATTTCAGAATACCTTAATTGATAGGCTTTTACAAACTGAAGTCCAATTAGCAATTGCTAAAAATTTAAAGGATAAAACAAAAACTATAGCTATTAGATTAAATAGGGAGTTAGAAAATTAACAGAGCTATAACCCCACTTGAAGAAAAATATAATTTAGCACAAGTATTTTTGATAAAACACATCTAGATTAATAAACTAACGAATGTAAAACGATGAAAAATTATAATTTAAAAATGACAATCACCATTTTTTCGATGCTATTATGTGCTAGTATTTTCGCACAAGGTCCAGGTGGGCAAAGAGGTAAACGAGGTGGGCAGAATAATGGAGGAAAACCTGATGCATCTCAAATTCTATCAAAATTGGATACAAATAATGATGATAAGATAGATGTTGATGAGGCATCAAAGGATCAAAGAGGTAGAATTTCTCAAGATTTTGATTTAATAGATACGAATAATGATAAATATATTGATTTATCAGAGTTAAAAGCATCTTTAAATGGTAAAGGACCTAAAGGGGAATCAGCAGAGAGAATAATGAAAGAAGTTGATGATAATGCTGATGGTAAATTAAATGCACTTGAAATTGCTGCTAAAGAAAAACTTTTATTGACTAATAATTTTGAAGAAATCGATACGAATGACGACAATGAAATTGATTTAGAAGAATTAAAATATTTCTTATCTAAATCAGATAAAAAGAAGTCAAAAAAAAGAAAGAAACAATAATTTATAATTAAACAAATGGGAAAAATTCATAGTGTAATTACTATTATTCTGACAGGTGTTATAGTAAGTTGTAGTTCGCAGAAAAACACATTTTCAGAGGCAACTGAAACTGTTTCTGTTGGAATGGTACCTCATATTCATAATGATTATTTTGGATCATATGATTTAGAAGATGAAATTTTTGGTACAAAAACTAAAGTTACGTTAACCGCTAATGAGCGTAAAATGGTAACCAATTCTTTACCAAATCATAAAACAGGTCAGTTTCCCAATAAAGGGAATCCAAATACAATTGCAGCACAAAACAAAACCTATACTTTTCCTTTAAGTCCTAAATATATTGGTGAACCTACATGGGTTAGAGAGCCGGGAATAGCCTTAAATGGTGTAAAATTTGAACCTGGAACTGCAGAGGTGGTAGTTTGTGATACAGGAGAAAGCTATCGGGTAGAGGCTTTTCAAGATTTAATTAGTTTAGGTCTTGACTTTAACCATGCACATGTGCAACCTACTGGAGCCTACCATTATCATGGTGCCCCAACATCTGTTATCGAAGATTTTGATACTGGTGAAGATTTGGTACATGTTGGTTTTGCAAAAGATGGGTTTCCTATTTACTTTTCTAAAACAAATGCTTATAAGCCAAGTTATAAATTGTTAGTTGGAGAGCGTGAAGGTGAAGATTGTACCTACACAAACCCTATGAATTCAATAGATGTTTCTGTTGCAGATAAGCATGATGGAACCTATACTTCCGATTTTGAATATGTTGAAGGTGTTGGTGATTTAGATGAATGTAATGGTATAACAATAAATGGAAATTATATGTACATGGTTACTACTGATTTTCCTTATGTGAGTCGTTGTTTAATGGGCGAAATTACGGAAGAAGAACGTCAAGGTCCACCAAGAGGCCAACAACTAGGTGGGCAAGGACAGCGTCCAAGTGCGACACAAATACTTAAACAAATGGATGTAAACAATGACGGAAAACTTTCAAAAGAGGAGGTTAAAGGACCATTGTTGGAACAATTTGATCAGGTTGATTCCGATAAAGATGGTTTTGTATCGAAAGAGGAACTTGAAAGTGCAGAAAAAGATGATAAACAAAGGCCAGGGAATAGAAAACGACTAATTAATCAAAATTAATTTTATCCTAACCGCAAGTTTATTTAAGAGAACGCATCTAAAAAGAAAACAAAACTAAAATATAACAAATGAGAAAATTTTTAAAAAATAGTGTAGCATTTATAATTTTAATAGTATCTATCACCTTTATTGCTTGTAATAACGACGATGATATCAATGGGGAATCTTCAGATACATCTTTAACTGAATTACCAGCTGAATTTGCTGCATTTAATTCTGATGCAGTTAGTGCATATTTATCTGACGGAGGTACAACTATTACCATTGAAACAACGGGATTGCCAAATCATAAAACTGTTTATTGGGGAGAAGGTAATTCACTTTATATGGAAGAGGAAGGTGTAGAAGTTACACCGTCAATAATGTCAAGTAATAATAATGCGACTACCATAACGGTAGATGCCACACCGAATTTAACTGGAAATACAGTTGCAACACAATTAAATACCGTTGGAATTGCGGTAAGTGGAGCTTCAATTTTTAATGATTCAGAAGGAAATGGACCCTTAAGTCAAGCGGCAGCAAGTTTAGATTGGACGGGTGCACATATTGGACCAGGTGTTTATCATTACCACTTAGAACCGATAGCATTTAGTAATGACGATGATAAGCTGAATGGTATTTTGTTAGATGGTGTATTTATATATGGAAGAAAATGTAATTCTACGGGTACCTATCCAACAGATTTAGATAGTTCAGGAGGTCATACCACTACAACTCAATATTCAGAAGGCGTGGAGGAATATCACTATCATATCATAAATGAAATCTATTCAAATACAGAGTCTTATATCTTATTTGCAGGACCTTATCAAGGATATTAATATGAAAAGCACTAGTTTATTTTTAGTACTATTTTCAATAGTTATTTTGAGTTGTAAAAGCACTTCAGAAGAAAATGTCAGTGCACTAGTTGAAGTTGAAACGATTTCAGACATAGAAGTGACTAAAAATAAACTGGTCCTTAATGGTAATGAAGGTAACTGGTATTACAATAATAATCTTTTTAATGGTTTTTTAGTAAGCTATGGTTCGAATGGAAATTTAGAACAAAAGGTTGGGTTTTTGAATGGGAAAAAAGAAGGTGTTGCTAAAATTTGGTTTCCAAGCGGTCAATTAAAGGTAGAATCTAATTACCGTAAAAATAAATTGGTAGGTAGTTATAGGGCTTGGTGGAAAAATGGGGTATTGGCTTCAGAATCAAATTATGAAAATGGAAAATTGCATGGTGTCGATAAGCGTTGGTATGATTCTGGTCAATTGGCAAAGCAAATGCACTATACTAATGGGAAGCAAGAGGGAATGCAACAAGCTTGGCTTAAAAACGGTAAAATATATGTCAATTATGAAGCCAAAAATGGCCGAATTTTTGGAATGAAAAAAGCAAATTTATGTTACCAATTAGAAGATGAGGTTGTCATAACAGATGCCAGAAGCGAATCCATTTTTGGTGACGCTAAAAAGAAAGAATAATGCAAGGTTAGATTCTTCAATATAATATATGCATACATGAAATATTTAATGATCTTTTTTCTTGTTATCACGATTGGTTGTAAAGACGAGGTGAAAAAAGAAAACATAAAAGTAATTGAAACGAGTAGGGTGGACTATTTACCTTATTATAATGAGGAATCATTTACACCGAACTGGTTAACACCTAATACAGATGAAGAGCAAGCATTTCATAAAATACCCGATTTTGAATTAATCAATCAATTGGGAGATACCGTTACACAAAAAACCTTTGAAAATAAAATTTACATTGCAGATTTCTTTTTTACAAGTTGTCCAGGTATTTGTCCAAAAATGACAAGTAATATGGTCAAACTGCAAGAAGAGTTTAAGCAAGATAAAGAAATATTATTTTTATCGCATTCAGTTACACCAACTATTGATTCTGTGGCTGAGCTAAAAAAATATGCAGAAAAACATGGTGTCATAGATAATAAATGGCATTTAGTTACTGGTGACAAAACAGCTATTTATAACCTTGGCAGAAATCAATATTTTGTTGAAAATGATTTAGGAGTACCTAAAAACATAGATGATTTTTTACATTCAGAAAATTTTCTTTTAATTGATAAAAACAAACATATTAGAGGCATTTACAATGGACTAAATAGAGCTTCTTTAGCTCAGTTAGTTACAGATGTAAAAGCTTTAAAAGATGAAAATAGTCATTTGAACTAATCCAGCTACTATTTTTGTTCATTAACCATTTCGATGATTTTATCAAATATTGCCGTATTTTCATAAATTCCAGAAAAATTGGCTTCACCTGGGCCATATGCAAATACTGGAATTAAGGTAGCAGAATGCCCTCCCGTAGAAAAAGAACCTTTTATTTTGTTATAATCTCCATCATCAGATGCCAAGGTATAGCCACCAGTTTCATGATCTGCAGTTATAATAACTAGGGTATTACCGTCAGCTTCAGCAAAATCTAAAACACGTCCAATAGTTTTGTCAAAATCTAAGACTTCTTTTTTAATATATTCAGAATCATTTGCGTGTCCACCCCAATCTATTTGTGAACCTTCAACCATAAGGAAAAAGCCATTTTTACCTTTTACATCATTTTTATTAAGATAAGAAAGTGCTAATTCGGTTGCGTTTAATAAAAAATCTCCTCTTCCTTGATCCATTCTCGGCATCGCATCCTTCGACAATAAAAAACCATATTTTTTAGATTTTGATAGAGCTTGACTATTTTCAAGACTCAATGTGTCTATGGTAAACCCATGAGTTACAAACTCATTATAAAGTGACGAGTCATCTTTACGATGAAAGAACCACTTTTTACCGCCACCAGCAAAAAAATCTACTTGTGAACTTGGTAATTCACTAGCTATTTCTTCAGCCATGCCTCTAGATTTAACATGAGCAAAAAAGCTAGCAGGAGTTGCGTGAGTTATTGAAGAAGTAGCAATTAAACCCGTTGCATATTCTTTATTAGAAAGATAATCTACAATATTTTCAGCAGACAGGGTGTCTATGTCTACACCTATGGCACCATTATATGTTTTTTTGCCTGCAGAAAAAGCAGTTGCACCAGCAGCTGAATCAGTAATTAAATGACTACCTGACGATGTTTTTATTAACCCAATAGTATTAAAACGACTAAAGTTGGGTTCCGTTTCTTTTGAAAAGTAACTACTTGAAACTTGCGATACCCCCATGCCGTCACCAATCATAAGTATAATATTCAATGGTTTGTCTTCCTGTATTGGTTTTATGTCATTTGTACTTACAGCTTTTTTTGCACTACAAGCGTTAACAAATAGTATCAAAACCAAAAATGAAATAAACTTAACCGCGATACTTTTATTTAGTCTATGGATCATAATTTTTTATATTTTATTATAATAATTTAATAGAACAATATTAACAAAATATAAAAGATTCCTTCAGTCTTTTGCTAAGAAATTTACAATTAATTTTTTTAGTTCTTTTTAGAAAAATGTGTTTAGTTCTGTAGTGGATAAAAGTTGGAGATCTGTCTTCAAGTTAAAATCAATTAAAATGAAAACCATGTCTAAATCGCTGCGGAAATCGCTTTTTTTTCTTGAAATCATATCTTAATCACTCAGGATTAGCGATGTCTTTTGTTGTTTTATAAAAATAATTACCACTGTAACTATATGAATGTAAGTTTATTACGAGCGTCATATTAAAATTGGTTAACCAATTTAACATTCTTTAACAATTTTTAACATAACAGGGCGTTTTTAAAATCAGTGGAAATTTATTTTAGAAAACTAACACTAGTTTTTAAGAATTTAAGATTTAATTCTAATTAAGAACCCCCTATAAAATGTTTATCTTCCTTTTAAACTTTAACAGGATAACTATGGCCTTATGTTGCCTAATGTTTACCCTTAATATAAATGCTCAAGAGGCAACAGGAGCTAACCGTATTCAATTATTTGACAACGGTTCAAAGCTTAAAGTAACAGCTAATGTAAATCAATCTGTTTCTGAAAATTTAAAATCGACAATTAGTAGAAAATCAACTAATGGTTCTCCGGAATTTGATATAAAAATTGTTTCAGATTATAAAGCTACTTACGGCTGTTCTAAAGTAGTTGGTACAAATAATTATACATTTACAAATGTTGCCGTTAAAACTGACAATGGTGAAAATTTTGCATCAGATATTATTGTAGACTTAGGAGCTTCTTTCAATGAAATTGGTTTTAAAGATTCAGATGCTAGTCTAAAAGAAGCCTTAAATAGTAGTGCCAATTTGACGAAATTATATATCAATGATATGTTAATTTCCAATAGAAGAATTGAGTATCATAATGGTCGGTTCCGTGTGAAAATAGCAAATATTTCTGATGAAGAAATTGCTGGAATACTAGGTTTTAAAGATTTAGACCATGATGGTGTTTATGATGACTTAGAAGAAGGAGGCTCTTTTAAAGTAACTACAATTACTTCAGTCAATTGTTCCAGTAACGAAAAAGGATATAATGCTGCTAGAATACTGTTCAATAATAAAAAGGGAACAAGTCTAAGAGTACATACAGAAAAAGATGGGTATGTTTTAGCAAATAAAATTGAAGGCAATAATAACACGCTTGCATTTCCAAACTCCATAGATTATGATGTTCCTTTTGGTATTGAAGCTAACGTAAAAGGGGTTTTTGATCCGAGAGCTTATACAGGTTGTAAAAATCAATATACAGAGTTGGTTTTAACTTTTTCTAAAAAGTTAGACTTTTCTAATGTTACTTTTTTGGATGTGCATAATAGAGCAATTAGTCATGTTGTAGAGGAGAATAACACTTTGTTAAGGATAAAGATTCCACTTTTGGAAGTTGAAAATCAAGATCTAACAAAGTTTAAGATTGATGGTCTTCAAGCATCGTGTTTTAGTAATTCAACTGTAAATGTTGATTGGGCATGGAATTATGTTTGTGAAGATTGCAGTACTTGTAAAGTTGTATGGTTAAGTGGTGTAAATTCATTAAAAACAAACAATTGCACCCCTTTTGATTTGGGAATTGAGAAAGAAGTAAGCGATGTAAATCCTTATGTAGGTGATGAAGTAAAACTAACTACAACAATTACAAACAATAGTGATGTGCTTGCGGAAGATATTATTGTTACAGATGTATTGTTAGGTGGTTACGAGTATGTTTCATCAAAATCAAGTGAGAGTTTTGATTCGATAAAAGGAGAATGGAAAATAAGCAGTTTACCTGGAGGTACAAAAAAGACATTAACTGTAATCGCTAAAATACGAGAGACTGGAGTTTACGAAAATACGGCCTCTTTAACGGATTATAGTGGAGGTAATGATGAAGTTTTAGCTAATAACCAAAGTACTATTGTTGTTTCTCCTATTACGCCAAAAATAACCTTGATACAAGAAGGTATCTTTAATGATGAAAATAAAGATGGATATGCACAAGTAGGTGAAACAATATCATATAAGTTTACGATTCATAATGTGGGTAATACGGTGCTGAAGAATATCTTGGTGGAAGATCCAAAACTTAATATGTCGGGTGCCGCCATAGCTAGTTTAGCTGCTGATACTTATAATACAGATACTTTTACAGGTGTTTATATCATAAAACAGGAAGATATTAACGCAAAAGGTTTTCATAATAAGGCGGAGGTTATTGCTTTTGATATAAAAAATAATCAAATAAAAAATACAGCTCAAGACTTCCATAATTTAATGCCTTTAGATAGTAGTTGTGAAGATTGTTCTGTAGTAATGTTACCGCAATTAAAAGCATTGTCCTTAATCAAGTCTTTTTCAATTGAGGATACAAATTCGGATGGTATTGTAGGTAATTTAAAAGATGAAATTACTTTTCATTATGATGTTTTTAATACAGGTAATGTAACATTGTCAGAGGTGTCAATTGATTATCTGATACATGGAAATGCAAATATGATTGTTGTGTCTGACACCTTGCAACCTAGAGAAATTGGGCAATGGTCATTAACAGATGCAATTAATCAGCAAGATATCGATAGAGGTTATATAGAAGGTGTAGCCGTGGCAAAAGCGAAATTGCTGTCTGAATATAGTAATGGTGTTATTAATGATATCGTTGACGAAGGTGATGCTGGTACAGATCCTTATGGAGTGCATATTGAAAATCCAAATGCAATAGAAAGCTCACATGTCGATGGAAGTTATGATAATGACCCAACAAATGATCCAACAATTATAATATTACCAAGCACTTTAGACTTAAGTATTACAAAAGAGGTAGATAATTTAAAACCTGTAATAGATGAGGAAGTCATTTTTACCATCAAAGTTTTAAATAATGGTAATGTAACGGTTATAAATACTATAGTGGCAGAAGTAATCCCAGATGGTTATGAATATGTTTCTCATACTACAACATCAGGAATTTACTCTTTTTATGATGGAGAATGGTCCATTCCAACTTTAAATTTTGAAGAAGAAGTAAGTTTAGACATTACTGTTAAAGTTTTACAAGAAGGTGACTATTTAAATACAGCTAGTATTATTAGTTATGAAGGCATTACGGATAGTGACCAATCTAATAATGAAGCTAGTGCAGAAGCCTCTCCAACCTGTCTTATTATTTACAATGAATTTAGTCCTAACAATGATGGTGCTAATGATACTTTCGAAATAGATTGTATTCAAAATTATAAAGAGAATTCATTAACAGTCTTTAATCGTTGGGGCAATGTGGTATATAAAAAGGCAAATTATGATAATTCATGGAGTGGTTTAAGTAATTCAGGCAAAGAATTAGTCTCAGGTACGTATTATTATGTTCTTAAGCTTGGTGATGGAAGTAAAGATAAAACTGGTTGGTTGTTCATCAACAGATAATTAAAGTAAAGAGAAAAGAAAATGAAGAATCCAAAACAATATAGAAAATTTAGCGGATTTGTTGTTGTACTAATTATGCTGTTGTCAGAAAAAGTACAAACTCAACAAGATCCCGGGTTTACGCAATATATGTATAATACAATGAGTGTAAATCCGGCATACGCAGGGTCAAAAAAACATACAGTTTTTAATATTTTGGCAAGAAGTCAATGGGTAGGAATAGATGGGGCTCCAGAAACCCAAACATTAAGTTATGACACCTCATTGAGGTATACAAGTGTGGGTATTGGTTTAAATGTTATGAATGATAAAATTGGACCCGCTCAAAAAACACAAATAGATGCCAACGTATCTTATTCTTTACAGGTCACTGATGCATCTTTCTTAGCCTTAGGTTTAAAGCTTGGGGGTAGGTTGTTTAATGTAGATTGGAGTAAAGGAATTTATAAAAATCCAGACAGAGTCTTTGATACGAATGTGAATAATGAATTTTCACCTACAATAGGATTTGGTGCTTTTTATTATAGTGATAAATTTTATGTAGGAGCTTCAGTTCCTAATGTTTTGAGGACAAATAACTATAGTGCAAGTAAAGAAAATGTGGCCTTAGAAAAAGAACATATGTTTCTAATTGCTGGTTATGTTTTCGATATAAATAGAGATTTAAAATTTAAGCCTGCACTACTTTTTAAAGCGGTTATGAATGATCCATCATCTTTAGATATTTCTGCGAACTTTTTATATTTAGACAAGTTTCGTGGTGGTGTTTCTTATAGATGGAATGATGCGATAAGTGCTTTGTTAGGTTTTCAAGTAACAAATAGTCTAAATATAGGATATGCTTATGATTTAACAACATCTAATTATGGAGTTTATAACACGGGTACACATGAGTTCATGTTGCGATATGAGATATTTTCAAGAGGACCCGAAATATCTCCAAGGTTCTTTTAAAAATTATAAGCCACTAAAAATATGCTTAAAAATGAAAAATAAAATAATACTATTATTAATGCTTTGCGTGTCTTTGTTGGGATACGCTCAGAAAAAATATATTGCAGATCAGTATTTTAATGATTTGGCCTATAAAAAATCTGCTGAACTGTATGAGAAAATTTATGCAAAAGGTGATAAAAATGACTCTCTCGTAATAAGTAGGTTGGCCGATTCTTATTATGCCAATTCAGAAATGGAGAAAGCAGAAATATGGTACAAAAAGTTGGTGACTAGTTTTGGTGATAATGTATCAAAAAAACATTTATTGCGATATGCTCAAGTGCTGAGAAGTAATGGAGATTATAAAACCTCTGATGATATATTTAAAGAACACTTAAAAGATTCAGCAACTAATAGTGAAACGAATAGTGTAGCATTAGCACACCATAATTATATTTCTCAGATAGCTACAAATGGTATTAAAAGTAATATAAAGGTAACTAATGTAGCTATAAATACGCCATTTTCAGATTTTGGAGGATTTTTACATCACAACAAATTTTATTTCGCAAGTACCGCTTCAAAAAGTAAGAGAAAATCAAAAAAATATAAATGGAATAATCAGCCCTATTTAAATCTATATGAAGCAACGGTAATTGACACAATTTTAGGTGTTGATTCCACCAGTATGGCTTTTGAAGAGTTGAAAAATAAACAAGTGTTTTCAAAAAAAATAAATACAAAACACCATGAAGCGTCATTAGCTATAACCAAAGATGGTAAAACCATGTATTTTACGAGAGCTAATTATAGTAAAAGAAGATCTCCTAATAAGAAAGAGTCGTTAGCAAGGTTAAAAATTTATAAAGCGACTTTGGTAAATAATAAATGGAAAAATATTGAAGCCTTACCTTTTAATAGTAATACATACTCTGTTGGTCATCCTGCATTGAGTGTAGATGAAAAAACGTTGTATTTTATTTCTGATATGAAAGGTGGTTTTGGAGATTCAGATCTTTATAAGGTGGCAATTAAAAATAATAACAAATTTGGTAAACCTAAAAATTTAGGATCCAAAATAAATACGCAAGGGAGAGAAATGTTTCCTTATATAGGAGCAAAGAATATGTTGTATTTTTCTTCAGATGGGTATAAAGGGCTTGGTGGTCTCGATATTTATGAGGCACAAATTGAAGAAAATGGCAACATTGGTCCAGTAAAAAATATTAAGGCTCCTTTTAATAGTAATTTAGATGATTTCGGCTTTATAGTTGATGCAGATATTCAAAAAGGATTTTTCTCTTCAAATAGAGCAGGAGGTAAAGGCGATGACGATATTTATAGTTTTTCAATTGATAAATTGTCTATTTTAGAAGTTAAAAAGGTGGCGGAAAAACTTTTACCGTTAGCTATTATTAAAGATAGTATTAAAAATGGAATATTAAATGAGATTGCTGATAAGCAAGATAAGCGACACCAAGAATATCATAAAGAGGCAGAAAAGGCTTTAATTGTTGATAATGAATCTATAGTCAATCCTATTTATTTTGATTTTGATCGTTTTAATATTAAAAAAGATGTTGAATCAGACTTAGATAATATTGTAAAAATACTAGAAGAAAATCCAACGGTTGCAATAAAAATTGAGTCACATACTGATAGTAGAGGATCTGAAGATTATAATAAAAAGTTGTCTGATAAAAGAGCAAAAGCAACACGTAATTATATTCTTTCAAAAGGTATAGCCGTGGATAGAATAAAAAGTGTAATTGGTTTTGGAGAAGAAAAATTATTGTATTCATGTTCCGATTCTAATGAGCAAAAATGTAGTGAAGAAATGCATCAAAAAAATCGGCGTTCTTATGTTTATTTATTGAATACTAATGAAGTACAAGCTAATGATAAAATACAAGGAGCTATAGTAAATAATGATACTATAAAAACTTCTACAGTTAAATTGAAAGATGTGGTTGTTGATAGGGATGAACTTTCAGTAGTAAAAAATCAAATAGTAACTGATCCTATTTATTTTAATGTAAATAAATATGACATCCGTGAAGATGCAAAGCCTGAATTGGAAAAAGTAATTGAGGTAATGAAAAAAAATCCAGAAATGGTTATAAAAATAGAATCTCATACAGATAGCAGAGGGGCTAAAGATTATAACAAGAAATTATCTGATAAAAGAGCAATAGCAACACGTAATTATATCGTCAGTAAAGGGATATCACGTACTAGAATTCAAAGTGCCATAGGTTATGGTGAAGATAAGTTGTTAAATAATTGTAATGATGTCAATCAAAAAAAATGTAGTAAAGATGAGCATCAATTAAACCGTAGGTCTTATTTTTATGTTGTAACAAAGAAACAAAATAGAGTATCAAGTAGCTCTAATAAATAAAATTATGAACAGCTTTTTAGTATTCATTTAAATTTTAGACAAATTAGATCTTAAAAAACAAGAAATATTATTTTTTTACGCTCCTGATTTTTTAATTGAACCGATAATTGAATGCCTTAATTGTTTATTTAATGAGCTGTAAATCAATACGTATATAGGAGGTTAATGTATAAAAACACAAAAGCCTCTACATTTCTGTAAAGGCTTTGTTTCTCTGAAGCTCCCCCTCAAGGACTCGAACCTTGGACCCTCTGATTAACAGTCAGATGCTCTAACCAACTGAGCTAAGGAGGAATATTTTAGATTTCTCTAATTTTTCAGGTTGCAAATATAAATGTTTTTCTAATTTGAACAACAAAAAAATGAAAAAAAATAAAATTATTTTTTGCAAACTTATCAGACGTCATAATTTATTTTATCTCGTTAAAAATTGTACTTTTGTTTTTCATATTAAGAAATTTTTGATTAATGGATAGGTTTTCTTTTTTAAATGCAGTTCACACAGGTTTTATTGAAGATTTGTATGACAAATATTTGTCAAATCCTGATGCTGTTGAACCGAGTTGGAGAAGTTTTTTTCAAGGCTATGATCTTGCAAATACAGATTATAGTTTAACAGGGGAAGATAATGAAAGTGCAATTAGAGTTCCAGAGCATGTATTTAATGAATTTAAAGTAATAGAATTAATAAATGGTTATCGTTCTAGAGGCCATTTATTCACTAGAACAAACCCAGTTAGGGAGCGTAGAAAATACGAACCAACGTTAGCTCTAGAAAATTTTGGATTATCTGATAGTGATTTAGAGACGGTTTTTGATGCGGGTGAGGTAATCGGCATTGGAAGTAAATCGCTAAAAGACATTGTCAAGCATTTAGAAGCTATTTATTGCGACTCTATTGGTATAGAGTATATGTATATCCGAAAGCCAGAAGAAATTAAATGGTGGCAAGATGCATTAAATAAAAATGATAATCATCTTGAAAATAATGTTGAAAAGAAAAAGTATATTCTTTCTAAGCTAAACCAGGCCGTAACTTTTGAGCAATTTTTACAGACTAAATATGTTGGTCAAAAACGTTTTTCTCTTGAAGGAGGTGAAGCTCTTATTCCTGCTATTAGTAATTTATTATATCAAGCTGTAAATAAGCACCAATTGGAAGAATGTGTATTGGGTATGGCTCATAGAGGTCGTCTAAACACACTTACCAATATTTTTAGAAAACCAGTTAGAGAGTTGTTTAGCGAATTTGAAGGTAAAGACTTTGAAGATGATACTATTGATGGTGATGTAAAATACCATATGGGTTTAACGTTGAATAAAACCTATCAAAATGGTAAAGAAATAAAAATGAATTTGGTGCCTAATCCTTCTCATTTAGAGACTGTTGATGCTGTTGCAGAAGGAATTGCTAGGGCTAAAATTGATAGAAAATATAATGGAGATTCATCTAAAGTTTTACCGATACTAATTCATGGTGATGCTGCTATTGCCGGACAAGGAATTGTCTATGAGGTAATACAGATGGCTAAATTAAATGGTTATAAAACGGGTGGTACAGTTCATATCGTTGTAAATAATCAAATAGGGTTTACTACAAATTATTTAGATGCCCGTTCAAGTACGTATTGTACAGATGTTGGTAAGGTTACATTATCTCCAGTATTACACGTTAATGCTGATGATGTTGAAGCAGTAGTGCACGCTACAGAAATGGCATTAGAGTTTAGAATGAGATTTCAACGCGATGTTTTTATAGATTTATTAGGATATAGAAAATATGGTCATAATGAAGGTGATGAACCGCGTTTCACTCAACCTAAACTTTATAAGGCAATTTCTAAACATGAAAATCCCAAAGATATTTATGTTGATAAATTACTACGCGAAAAAGTAGTTGATGAGGCTTATGTTGAGAAATTAAAGGACGATTATAAGTCTATGCTTGAAACGGAGTATAATAAGTCTAAAGAAGATAAAACTTCGGTTGTAAAGCCGTTTATGGAAAGTACGTGGGAAGGTTTTGAACGTGCTGATTTAGCGGAAATGCTCAAGTCATTCGATACAAAGTATGCAGTAAAAAAATTAAAAGGTATAGCAAAGGTTATTTCGTCAGTACCAGAGGGTGCTAATTTTGTTAGAAAAGCAGAGCGAATTCTGAACGATAGAGCGAAAATGATTGATGCCGACAATCTAGATTGGGGCTTAGGAGAAACATTGGCTTATGGTTCATTGTTAGAAGAAGGTTATAATATTAGAATTTCAGGGCAAGATGTTGAGCGTGGTACCTTTAGTCATAGACATGCTATTTTGCGAGATGAAGTTACAGAGGAAAGAATTAATTTATTAAATAGTAACCCGAACAACAAAGGGGAAATGACAATTTACAACTCTTTGTTATCGGAATATGGTGTGTTGGGTTTTGATTATGGATATGCAATGGCAAATCCAAATACACTAACCATTTGGGAAGCCCAGTTTGGAGATTTTAGTAATGGAGCTCAGATTATATTTGATCAATATATGTCGGCGGCAGAAGATAAATGGAAGCTTCAGAACGGAATTGTGGTATTGTTGCCACATGGTTATGAGGGTCAAGGTTCTGAGCATTCTTCAGCAAGAATGGAACGTTATTTACAATTATGTGCCATTCATAATATGACGGTAGCAGATTGTACAACCCCAGGTAATTTCTATCATTTGTTACGTAGACAAATGAAAAGAAATTATAGAAAACCATTAATAGTTTTTACACCTAAAAGTTTATTACGTCATCCAAAAGCAGTATCTACATTAAATGATTTAGCAAAAGGAGAATTTCAAACCGTAATTGACGATACTATTAATAGAGATAAGGTTAAAAAATTGGTGCTTTGTACTGGTAAATTCTATTATGATTTATTGGCAGAACGGGAGATGTTAAATAGAGATGATGTTGCTTTAGTAAGAATTGAGCAATTGTTCCCATTAGATTTAGATAAAATTCAAAGTATTATAGATCTCTATAAAAATGTTGAAAACTATGTTTGGGCACAAGAAGAGCCACAAAATATGGGGGCATGGAGTTTTATGCTACAACGTTTTAATTTAGTAAAGCTAGAAGTAGCTTCAAGACCTTTTTATGCCGTACCTGCTGCAGGTTCTAGTGCAAGATTTAAAAGAAGGCAACAACGTGTGTTAGATTTAGTTTTTGATAAATAAAAGTGTATAATAATTAATAAATTCCATTATTTTTGATTGGAATTTGTAACTTGAATATAGATAATTTAAACAATTATGATTTTAGAAATGAAAGTCCCTTCTCCGGGCGAATCGATTACTGAAGTAGAAATAGCCACTTGGTTGGTTGAAGATGGTGATTATGTGGAAAAAGATCAGGCTATTGCAGAGGTAGACTCTGATAAAGCTACACTTGAATTACCAGCCGAAGATAGCGGTATTATAACTTTAAAAGCAGAAGAAGGAGATGCTGTTGCTGTAGGTGCTGTTGTATGTCATATTGATACAAGTGCTAAAAAGCCAGAAGGTGCCAGTTCATCAAAAGAAGCAATAAAAGAAGAACCGGTCAAAAAAGAAGAGAAACCTGCTGAAATTAAAAAACAAGAAACATACGCAAGTGGAACAGCTTCACCTGCTGCTAAAAAGATTTTAGCAGAAAAAGGTATGACTGCCAGTTCTATTAAAGGAACGGGTAAAGACGGTAGAATCACCAAAGATGATGCTGTAAATGCGACACCTAGTATGGGGTCACCAATAACAGGTGGCATAAGAGGTTCGGAACGCAAAAAATTATCAATGTTACGTCGTAAAGTGGCGGAACGTTTGGTTGCTGTTAAAAATGAAACGGCAATGCTTACTACGTTTAACGAAGTAGACATGAAACCTATATTTGATTTACGTAACGAATATAAAGAAGCCTTTAAAGCAAGACATGGTGTTGGTTTAGGTTTTATGAGTTTCTTTACGAAAGCAGTTGTAAGAGCCTTGCAATTGTATCCGGATGTAAATTCAATGATTGACGGAGATTATAAAGTAGCTTATGATTTTCAAGATATTTCTATCGCGGTTTCTGGTCCTAAAGGATTAATGGTTCCTGTAATTAGAAATGCAGAAAATTTAACTTTTAGAGGTGTTGAAGCAGAAGTAAAACGTTTGGCTATTCGTGCTAGAGATGGTGATATTACGATAGATGAAATGACTGGTGGTACTTTTACCATTACCAATGGAGGTGTTTTCGGTTCTATGTTGTCTACCCCAATTATCAATCCTCCTCAGAGTGCTATTTTAGGAATGCACAATATAGTGGAAAGGCCAGTAGCCATAAACGGAGCAGTTACCATAAGACCAATTATGTATGTTGCATTGTCTTATGATCATAGAATTATTGACGGTAAAGAATCTGTTGGATTTTTAGTAGCAGTGAAAGAGGCTCTAGAAAATCCTGAAGAATTACTAATGGACGGTAATGCTAAGAAAGCATTAGAAATGTAGTCTATAAATACTATAAAAAAAGCCCGAAATTCAATTGAATTTCGGGCTTTTTTTGTTTTTCTACCTCTCGGAAGTCGCATTGCAATAAAGGTTGCAAATGTTCCATGTTAAAACCTTGAGATATCAACCTCTTTACTGAGTTGCTCATCGTTTTCTAGATGATTATAGAGTTGTTTAGCCATTTTGGGAGCCAACATAACACCTCTGGTTCCTAATCCGTTTAAAATGGCTAATTGAGGGTTGTTGGGGTGTGTTCCAATTATGGGTCGCCTATCTTTTACAGTAGGTCTAATACCTGCCTTTTGATCAATGACTGTATAGGGAACATTAATTATTTTTTTCAACTTATTTTCCAATTCGTCTTTAGCCTCTTGGGTGGGATTCAAAGTTTTGTCCCTCCAATTGAAAGTTGCACCTACTTTATAAGTATCATTTCCTAAGGGCATAATAAATACAGAAGATTTTATTATATAATTAATGTTAAGGTTAGGGGAGTGGATGGTTAATAATTCTCCTTTGGCTTCTTTTAAAGGTATATCCTTAAAGAATGGATTTTTTACAACTCCATAACCTTCACAGAATACAATTTTTTTGGCTGTAATAGTTTTGTATTTAACACAGTCTTCTATAAAAATAACTTTTGAATACTCAAAACCTTCATTAACAATTAAATCTCTTTTCTGTAGGTAATCAATATATGCATCTAATAAGGCCTTGGTGTCAATTTTCCCTGTATTTGTAACGCTTCCTAATCCAAAAGGAGCATTGATACCTTGATTGTTGTTTTTAACGATTTTGGGAATCATATAACTCTCAAAAAAGGGCTTGTCACAAGCATTAAACCAATTATTTTGCTCTTCAATAGAGGTGAATATTCTATATATATCTAAAGGATAATCAATTTGGATATTTAATTTCTGTTCTAACGCTGCATAGAACGGTATTGCGATGTTTAATTGGTCAAAAGCATCCCAAACAGGAGTAAAACGTTTTAAAATAACGGGATTGTAAACTCCACCTGCCACTCGAGATGAATTTTGAGAATAATCTTCGTAAATGATATAGGACTTATCATTTCGTTCTAGTTCTTCAGCAATGGCTAAACCAGCCAATCCTAAACCTACAATAATATAATCTACTTGCATATTACAAATGTAGTTATAAAGGTAAAATAAAGGCATAAAAAAAACTCCTACTCAATAAAGAGCAGAAGTTTTTCAGATATACTACAGTGAATTTATTAATAATTCCACATGTCTAGTTCTTTATTTCTGATATCCTCTTTAAGTTTATCAGCTTCTAGAACTTGGAATAAAGCATTTCCTTTAATATACTCTGCAACATCTCTGTTACCGTATATATTCTCTTCTCTATAAATACTTGCCACAAAGCGACGTGCATTTAATAAATGATCATAAGATAGAGGGAACGCTGAGTTTTTATTGTTAAACACTTTCATTGCATGCGTTACTTCTCTAGCTCCTGGATACCATACCCAAAATAAAGGTATTAGTTCATCCATACCACCACCTGAACCTTGATTCAAGAAGTTAACATCTGGTGCAACTGGTGCAATACCTAATAAACGGTATTTTAACTCACCTTGTCTTTTATCGAAATACCAAACTCCTTTTATTTTAAGTCCAGCAATATCTCCAGAAGTTAAATCTGTTCTATCAACATACTCATCAGTAATAGCTTCACCTTGATTTAATAACTCATAACCGGCATCACTAGTGTCAATTCTAGATAAACGACCTTGAATCTCTTTGAAAGTTAATTTATTTTCAAAATAAGAATCGTCATAAATATCTGCAATCTCACCACTTTTAATACCTCTCAATAAAGTATCATAAAGAGATCTTCTACTAGAGCTAATGTTATTCGTATCTATTGGATAGTAGAATGGTAAATTAATTTTCTCATTCAAATCCACATACTCCCACACAACTTTAGACCATAGGATATCTCTATCATCTATGTAACCGTAAGGTAATGGTCCGTCATTATCAGCCGCTAATTGTTCTGCTGTTTTCATCCCAATTTCTTCAGGAATCTTTGCATTCAACAAATTAGCTTGTGCGTTTATTGAGCTTGTTGTTAATGCTACAACACCACACACTACTAAAAAACCTCTCCAATTCATAATATTTATTTTTTAATTTGTTAATTCTACATTTAATGGATTTACTTTCTTTAAGTAATACCCACTATTGCCAGATAACGATGCTCTTACATCAAATATTGTAACCATGTCGCCTTTTCTTGCTTTACTTAAAGCTCTAATCGCTGCGGCATTGAATTTTGTACCTTTAACAATCACTGTTGGTGATCCAGGAACTTTAATACTAAAGCCTGATACTCCAAGTTTTAAGTCAAACTCAAAATCTGGTATAATAGCTCCAATAGTCATTTTTTGTAAAGAACTTCTAGGCATTTTAATAACACCATATTGGCTACCTCTTACTGCTGCAGAAGGAGCAGGGATATCTTTAATTCTAAACGTTTGTCCAGAAGTTACAGAAGATCCATCAGGTAATTTACCAGTTACATTAATTTTAACTGTTTTACCTTTACCAGGACTCATCATATACTTACCTAAACCTGTTGATTTACGTAAACCTGGTGCGTTTGCTGAAATTGAATTGTCAGGTACACCTGGCATTGAAATAGTAATAGGGTTTTGTACACCTCTATAAACCACATTCATTTTATCAGCTGAAATCACAGCACTGTTAGGTTTTGCAACTACGGCATATTTAGTATTAATTGGTAATCTAACTAAAGAGTCACCTTCTTTAAATACAAACTCACCTTTAATTTCATTCTCACCTACATTACCTGAAGGGAAATCTAAAATTGCACCACCACCTTCAATATTAGTGATCTCTTTACCATTAATAATTACTTTGGTTGGTTTTAAAGTAGCATCATATTTACCTAATACTATTTTACCTTTAAAGTTTGCACCTTGTAACGTAGCTGGGTTGTCAGGTACTAAAATAGTCGTGTAGTTTCTCATTGAAACATCACTTTCTAATTGACCTTGAACCATTGCCATTAACATCTCATTTTCTGTTGATTTAATATCAGCTTGAAGTTGAGATAAGTTAGTAATTGTTGTAATTAAAGGAAAACCTTCATAACGATTTTTTAACCATGTTTGTGTTCCTTCACCATCTTTTATTTTTTGATCAGAAGTGTCAAAACGTGCATTTACTTTTGACGTTATGTCTTTATAATCATCTCCTAAAAGTGATGTTACTTCCGTACGGTAGTTATTCAGTTTACTTAAAAACTCTTCACCAGCTGGAGTAAACTTTTCTCCTGCAAAGAAGAAAGAATCACCTGCATCCGTTCCGTCCATAGACTCATAATTTGTAGGGTCTTCAACATCTTTAGTTAACTCTTCTTTCATTTTTTCAAGATGAGCATTAAAGTCTAAAGATAAAGCTTGTACCTTCTGAGCATTGGTATTGTGTTCTGCATACTTCTCTGGTTGATCGGCTGCTTTCGTAGCCAGACTAGCATAAGTAGCTGCATTCTGTTGTTCCGCTGACACGTTAGATGCTGCCAGTTTTTCGTTCATGAAACCAAAAGCAGATAAAACTTGTTTTGACATATTCATTGCTAACATCGCGATAAATACCAAATACATTAAGTTAATCATTTTCTGCCTTGGTGATAGTTTGCCTCCTGCCATTTTTTTCTAATTAGTTTTAGTTAATAGTTGGGTTAAATTATTTTATTCTACTAATTAGTTTCTATTTGACATAGCAGATAGCATACCTCCATAAACACCATTCAATGATGATAAGTTTGTTGCTAAAGATTCCATTTGATCTTTAAGTTTTACTGTGTTTTCAGCAACTGCTTCACTCAATTCAGATTGTCTTGATGCACTATCATACTGCACTTTATACAAACTGTTTAAAGATTCCATATTAGAAGCAGCTAATGTTAATTGCTCGCTATATTTACTTGTTGCGGCAACTGAATTTGCAGCTGGTGCAATATTTTCTGCGGCACCTGCAAAATTTTGGATGCTTGTAGATAATCTATCCATTTTTTCAGAATCAAGATTTGCTTCAGCTAACATAGTATCTAATTTAGAAGATAACATGCTTTCAGCATCTACATCACCAGATAATCTATCCAAGCCTTGTCCTTGTCCTCCTGCTAATTCAGGATATACTAGTGACCAGTCTAAGTCTTCTTCAACAGGTTCAAATGCAGAGAATGCAAAAATTACTGCTTCTGTTAATAATCCTATTGTTAACATAACTCCACCTGTTAATGGTCCAATGCTAAAGTGTAAGATTTTGAATAATGCTCCTACTAATACTACTGATGCTCCCATACCATAAACGAAGTTCATGATTTTTTTCTGTTTAAGTGATCCTGCCATAATTTTTCTTTTTTCGGGTTAATTTTAATTTTAATTATTAATTCTAGTTGGTTTATTTTAAAACGTTTGTTATTACTATTTATTATTACTTAATGATAATTACTACTAAATTTTTATTGAAAATTGTCTTTTATTGAATGTTATTTAACACCCATATAATCTTGTACTGTTCTAAAGCCTACATAACTTCTTGCAGAATCTCCATATTCGTAATCTCTTGTACTTACTTCTAAGAAATAAGCTACATCTTTCCAAGATCCTCCACGAATTACTTTTCTTTGATTACCGCTATCATTTACATTAGGGTTCATTGTAGAACCTAAGTAATAAGAAGCTGGGTCATAAGCAGTGTCAGTCCATTCTGAAACATTACCTGCCATGTTATATAAACCGTAGTCATTAGGTGTAAAAGACTTTGCTTCCATGGTATATAAAGCCCCATCAGCAGCATAATCTCCCCTTTGTGGTTTAAAGTTTGCCATAAAACAACCTCTATCAGTTTCCGTATAAGGACCACCCCAAGGGTATTTAGCATATTCTAAGCCTCCACGAGCAGCAAATTCCCACTCAGTTTCAGTTGGTAATCTAAAGTTAGGAACTTTACCTGCACCTTTATTAGCTAAAAATCTGTTTTTCTTTTGAGTTCTAAAGTCACAAAAAGCTTTGGCTTGTGGCCATGATACGCCAACTACAGGGTAGTCATTGTATGCTTGATGCCAGAAATAATCTTGGTGCATTGGGTCGTTATATGAGTAATTAAAATCTTTTACCCAAACTGTTGTATCAGGATATATTTCTACTGTATTTTTCTTGATAAAGTCTTTTCTATTACTACTTTTTCTTGCAGCACCTTCTGGATCGAAAGTGTAGTATAAGTATGATAGTTTTTTAGTATCAACAATTCTTCTACCGTCAAAAACCTCAGTGATTGGTAAATATAAACTGTCCATCGCTTCTGCATAACTTGCATCAGGATATTCTGCTATATTCCAAACCAATTCAGGTTCCCAGTTTAATGCTTTACCTTCAGTTGGTGAATTTAAATCACCTAAGCTACCGTAGTTATCCATCATATATTTATAATATACATTGGCAGTAGTATCGGGTTCTGCAAATTTGTATTTTTGAATACCATCTTCGTTACCTGAAGATGCACCTGCATCTAAATCGGCACTAGCTGCACCAAAACCTTGTTCTTCTGCAAGAATGGCTAATTGAGTTCTTACAATAGAATCTCTTACCCATACTACAAACTCTCTATATTCAGCGTTTGTAATTTCTGTTTCGTCCATATAAAATGGTCTTACAGTTACAGTTCTGGATGGTGTGTTTAATGCACCTGCAATATCCTCATCTGTTTTACCCATTGTAAAGGCACCACCTGGAATTAATGTCATTCCTAATGGTTTCTCAGGGAAAAATTTCTTTTTAGACCTAACACCTGTTAACTCTCCTCGGTCGCTAGATCCACAACTGGTTGCTAAAGCAAATACAGCAAGTAAAAAATAAACGGTTACTTTTCTCATAAATGTAAATTTAGTATCCCTTTTATAGGGGAACAATACTATTTGTTATATTAAAACTATTTCGATAAAAAACAATTTTGATTTCGTAGAATCACTTTAAGAACGCAGAAATATTATTTTTAGTGTATAACTAATTTAATTTTCTAAAAGTTTTCCACCATCTTTCTGGAATAACTTGATTTCCTGCTCGTAAATAATCTTGATACGTACAAGGTATTAACGTATGCTTTGTAGTTTTATTATTTGGATGTTCAACTTCCATCCACCATCTGTCACTTTTATTACTTTTGAAGAAGTTGATTGTAGTGTCTTCAATAGGTACTATATATTTTGTGTAATCTTTTTTTGATGTAAAAGGGTATTCATTAGTTCTAAAATTAAAACCTTCAATAAAATACCATATCATCTGGGCAATTAAATGTGCGGTTTGGTCTTTTTCATCTAATTTGGCATTGTATTCGTAAATTCCAAAAGAAGAAACTTTATCACTGATACCTGCATATCTGGAAATAGCACATATCGTCTCACCATAAAATCCGTTCGGTACAGCATTATTGTTCGCAGGTGCTTCCGCTCGTCTTACAGAACCAATATCAATACTTACAACATCCGTATCTCGAAAAACAGGTTCTACTATTTTTATATCATTGGTAATTTCACCCAATCTATACGTGTCGAAATATAATTTTTCTAATAAATCAATTTCTTCTTGCGAGTTAAAATACGTCTGATAACCAATATTACTATAATTAAATAGATTACTTGGTTGCTCCATAATTACTTTACTCAAAAAAGAGGTTGAAGATATTTCTTCTTCAATAGTACCTAAATCAAACTTTGTATCTACTGTGGTAAGATTAACGGTTTGTTCTAATTTATCATACGCTCTATAATTAGCATAGGTTAAGTCTTGACCGCCACCTATAATTATTGGGATGATATTATTTTTAACTAAATAGACTATTATTTCTTGAAGTGCAAAATAGGAGTCTTCTTCCGTTTCGCCTTGAGGGATATTGCCTAAATCGACAATTTTTGAAAACCAGTTGCCTGGAAATAATTGATATAGATATTTTCGTATGACACCAAAATTATTACCAGCACCAAAATTGTCTTCCGCTCTTCTTCCTTCTTCAACACCTATAATAGCAATATGTACCCCTTTTAATTCAGGAATTCCATTTTGTTTTGAATGAATAGCAATCCTTTGACCTAACGATTGATTAGGTAATAAAGCCGAATGTGCCACAACAACATCTTCAACAGGATTTAAGAATTCAAAACTCATAGTTTAGTTATAATGGTTATTTGTTATTGGATTATTATTGTCATTCCGAGGCACGAGGAATCTCATTAATATGAGTACTACTTTTTAACAGATTCCTCGTGCCTCGGAATGACAGTTTAAGAATAGTATTATTTTTTCTTTTTAGCTGGTTTTTTAGCAGCCTTTTTTCTTGGTTTTTTCTTGGGAGTTTTCTTTTCAATAATTTCTAGCACTTCTTCCAGGGTCAATTTTTCGGCATCAGTCGTTTTAGGCATTTCAATTTTAAGTTTGCCTTTAATAATATTAAACCTGCCCCATCTTGCTTTTTCTACTCTAATTCCTTCTTCTTCCCAATTGTGAATAAGTTTATCTATTTCTTTTTGAATTTTAACTTCAATCAACTCTTCAATGTTAGCTTGAGTCAAGTTATCAAAATCGTATTTTTTGTTTACATTGATAAACATGCCATCATATTTAATGAAGGGGCCAAATCTACCCACACCTTTTTGCACAGGTAACTCTTTATAATGAGCAATTGGTGCATCAGCTTCTTGTTTGGCCTTAATAAGCACAGTGGCTCTTTCCATATCAACATCCATAGGGTTTTCACCTTTATCTAAAGAAATGAATTTTGTTCCAAACTTCACATAAGGTCCAAACCTACCATTATTTACAATAATTTCTTCACCTTCATATTCACCTATTGTTTTAGGTAATTTAAAAAGATCCATAGCTTCTTCATAAGTTACCGTTTCTAACGTCTGACCTAGTTGTAAACTAGCAAACTTAGGTTTTTCTTCATCTGTAACTTCACCAATTTGTACCATAGCACCAAATCTACCCAAACGCGAATACACATTTTTGCCAGATTCAGGGTCTATTCCTAATAAACGTTCACCTTTAGCTCTTTCTGCATTTTCAGAAACATCTTCAACTCTTGGATGAAATTTTTCATAAAAATCTTTTATCATTGAGGTCCAATCTTCTTTACCTCTAGCAATATCATCAAATTCTTCTTCAACTTTCGCTGTAAAACCAAAATCCAATACTGTTTTAAAATGCTCAACTAAAAAGTCATTTACAATTTTACCGATATCGGTAGGTACCAACTTGCCTTTATCAGAACCTACTTTTTCAGTAAGTTCTTTTTCAGTAAGTTTATCCGATTTAAGTTTTAGCTCCGTATATTTTCGTTCTACACCATCAATAGAGCCTTTGTCTACATACTCTCTACGTTGAATTGTAGAGATAGTAGGTGCATATGTTGACGGACGACCAATACCCAATTCTTCCAATTGTTTTACTAAAGAAGCTTCCGTAAATCTACCAGGAGCTCTTGTATAACGTTCGGTTGCGGTAATGTAATTATTTTTTAACGTTTCGTTTACAGCAAGTTTAGGTAACATGCCTTCTTGTTCTTCATCTTCATTATCTGTACCTTCTAAATAAACTTTCAAAAAGCCTTCAAAAGTGATTACCTCTCCATTAGCAGTTAAAATTTGTTTATTTTTTGTGTTGCTAATTTTTACGTTGGTACGTTCTAACTTAGCATCACTCATTTGAGAGGCTAAGGTTCTTTTCCAAATTAGACTATATAATCTATCTTCATCTTTACCTATTGAAGACTCATGTAAGCTCATGTCAGTAGGTCGAATCGCTTCGTGAGCTTCTTGAGCATTTTTAGACTTAGATTTGAAATTTCTTGGGTTACTATATTCTGAACCGTATGATGATGTGATTTCTTCAGCAGCTGCGTTCTTAGCATCTTCAGATAAGTTTACACTATCTGTCCTCATGTATGTTATAAGTCCCGCTTCATATAAGCGTTGTGCCATAATCATTGTTTTGGCAACTGGAAAATATAACTTACGAGAGGCTTCTTGTTGTAAAGTTGAGGTTGTAAATGGTGCTGCTGGTGATTTTTTTGCTGGTTTTGTCTGTAAATCAGCTACTTTGAAAGCTGCACCTGTACAAGATTTTAAAAACTTTTCAGCGGCTTCTCTTGTCTCAAAATTCTTCGGGAGTTTAGCTTTAAAAGTTTTACCTTCTTCATTGCTAAATTCAGCATCTATTCTGTAAGAAGCAATAGGATTAAAACTTTCAATTTCACGTTCGCGTTCTACAATTAAACGTACAGCAACTGATTGTACCCTACCTGCTGATAATCCTCCTTTTACTTTCCGCCATAAAACAGGTGAAAGTTCATAACCTACCAACCTATCTAAAACCCTACGGGCTTGTTGTGCATTAACTAAATTATAATTGATGCTTCTCGGATTTTCAACAGCTTTTAGAATCGCTGTTTTTGTAATCTCATGAAAAACAATTCGTTTTGTATTCTCTAAATCTAATTTTAATTGCTCAAATAAATGCCATGCAATTGCTTCACCCTCTCGATCCTCATCACTAGCTAGCCATACGGTATCTGCTTTTTTGGCAAGACTTTTTAATTTTTTTACTACCGCCTTCTTATCATCAGAAACAATGTATTCTGGAGTAAAATCTCCTTCTACATTTACACCTAATTCCCTTGAAGGCAGATCGGCAATATGACCATAACTCGATTCAACCTGAAAATCTTTACCTAAAAATTTTTCAATGGTTTTTGCTTTTGCAGGTGACTCAACAATTACTAAATTTTTTGCCATATACGTCGATTGATAGTTAACTTTTAGAGATTCAATATTGATTAGAATTGAAAAATTGAATACTCTTTTGAATGTGCAAAAGTATATAGAATTTTTTAATATTATTTTTTTTAATACACTTATCCGCTATTTAGTCTTTTTTAGAGGGTGTTAAATTTCTGCCAAAATGGCATAATTTTAGGTTATAGGTTGTATATTTGCATTCCATTTTTTAGATAATGCATACAGAGAAAATAATAGAAGAAAATAAACAAGGTCAATCTTTAGTTGCTGAAAAGGTAACTGGTAATGACAAAAAGTTATTTATAGAAAGTTACGGTTGTCAAATGAACATGAGCGACAGTGAGATCGTAGCATCTATATTGGTTAAGGAAGGGTTTAATACCACACAAAAATTAGAAGAAGCTGATTTAGTGTTGGTAAACACCTGTTCTATCCGAGATAACGCAGAGCAAACCATAAGAAAAAGATTACAATATTATAACTCGGTTAAGCGTACAAAAAACCCATCCATGAAAGTGGGCGTGTTAGGTTGTATGGCTGAACGTTTAAAATCGAAATTTTTAGAAGAAGAAAAAATTGTCGATTTAGTAGTTGGTCCAGATGCGTATAGAGATTTGCCTAATTTAGTTGAAGAGGTAGAAGCAGGACGCGATGCAATTAATGTTATTTTGTCTAAGGAAGAGACTTATGGAGATGTTTCGCCAGTTAGATTACAATCTAATGGTGTTTCTGCATTTGTATCGATAACAAGAGGGTGTGATAATATGTGTACTTTCTGCGTTGTACCTTTTACGAGAGGAAGAGAACGTAGTCGTGATCCTAAAAGTATTATTGAAGAAATAAGAGACCTAAAACAAAAGAATTTTAAGGAAGTTACCTTACTTGGTCAGAATGTAGATAGTTATTTATGGTATGGTGGTGGATTGAAAAAGGATTTTGTTAAAGCTTCAGAGATTGCTCAAAGTACAGCGGTTGATTTTGCTCAATTATTGGACTTATGTGCTGAAGAGTTTCCTAAAATTCGTTTCAGGTTTTCTACGTCTAATCCGCAAGACATGCATTTAGATGTTTTACATGTTATGGCAAAGCATAAGAATATTTGTAAATACATTCACTTGCCTGTTCAGTCTGGTAGTACTAGAATTTTAGAGAGAATGAATCGCCAACATACGCGAGAAGAATATATGGAGTTGGTAGATAATGTTCGTAGAATATTGCCTGATTGCTCAATATCGCAAGATATGATTACCGGATTTTGTGGTGAAACAGAAGAAGATCATCAAGATACTTTATCATTATTAGAATATGTAAAATACGATTTTGGGTTTATGTTTGCCTATTCTGAAAGACCGGGTACACTGGCGGCTAAAAAGTTTGAAGATGACATTCCACTAGCGGTCAAAAAGAGACGCTTGGCAGAAGTTATCGCATTGCAATTAAAACATTCACATTATTGGACTAAAAAACATGTAGGTAATGTGGAAGAAGTACTCATTGAAGGTACCTCAAAAAAGAATGAAAATGAATGGAAAGGTAGAAATACACAAAATACTATTGTAGTTTTTCCAAAAGAACACTACAAAATGGGTGATTTTGTAAACGTAAAAATAAATTCTTGTACCTCTGCAACCTTAATTGGAACAGCGGTTGGGTATTCAGAGAATAATTGATAGCTTAATAATTTATAATTCAAGATTTTTCCTTGATTTAACGGTGATTGCCTAGATTCTTGTGTTAAAATCTTGTAGCTCAAAATAATGGAAAATTTACAAACCATAAAACAGCGATTTGGTATTATTGGAAACGATATTAACCTAAATCGTGCTTTAGAAAAAGCGATTCGAGTTGCTCCTACAGATATTTCAGTTTTAGTAACTGGAGAGAGTGGTGTGGGTAAAGAATTTATACCTAAAATTATTCACCAACTATCACATAGAAAACATGCAAAATACATCGCAGTAAACTGTGGTGCGATACCGGAAGGTACCATTGATAGTGAATTATTTGGGCATGAAAAAGGCTCATTTACGGGAGCAACACAATCAAGAAATGGTTATTTTGAAGTTGCCGATGGAGGTACTATCTTTTTAGATGAGGTAGGGGAGTTGCCGTTAACTACACAAGTTCGTTTATTACGTGTGTTGGAGAATGGTGAATTTATAAAAGTGGGTTCATCACAAGTGATGAAAACTAATGTAAGGATTGTTGCCGCTACTAATCTAAATATGATAGAAGGCATTCAAAAAGGTAAATTCCGTGAAGATTTATATTATAGATTAAGCACCGTAGAAATTAATTTACCAGCCTTACGTAAACGAAGAGATGATATTCATTTATTGTTTAGAAAGTTTGCTTCAGATTTTGCTCAAAAATACAATATGCCTACGATCAGATTGACTGATGAAGCCATTGTTGTTTTAAAGGATTATGCTTGGAAGGGGAACATTCGTCAACTGCGAAATGTAACAGAACAAATATCTGTAATAGAACAAAATAGAGAGATTTCAGCTCAAACCTTAAGAAGCTATTTACCAGATCACAGTTCAAATTTTCCAGCTCTAATTAAAGAAGGTTCAAAGGGGAGTGATTTTGCCAATGAACGTGAAATTTTATACAAAGTACTATTCGATATGCGTAATGATATTACGGACTTGAAAAAGTTGACGATGGAATTGATGCAGGGAGGAAAAGTTGATCATGATAATATTGAAAATACTCAGCGACTTATCCAAAAAATTTATGGAGATTCACCTGAGGATGAAGAAAATTTAGTTGAAATAATATCTCCTCAAAAGAGAGACAGCTATCAAGAAGAATCTCGTGAATATAATGACAACTATCAAGATGCGGAAACGGTGGAAGAATCTTTGTCTTTACAGGATAAAGAATATGAAATGATAAAAAAGTCCTTGGAGAGAAATCAGAATAAAAGAAAGTTAGCAGCCAAGGAGTTAGGTATTTCAGAAAGAACATTATATAGAAAAATAAAGCAGTACGATTTGTAGTTGATTTTAGATAGGAGATAATAGATTTTGTACCGATGTTACGGGAGAGATTATTATATTTACAAATTATAATGAATTATATAAGGTTTGAACGTAGCAATTGTCCCCTTTACGGGAATATAGGAGTGTTGGTATTATGATGAATGAAGTATTTAATAAATTTAAGTAGTTTCTTAGAGGATAGATTAAAATAATGAAAAACATAATTATAGCAATTACATTACTATTACTATTCACCCAAAGTTGTGGAGTCTATTCCTTTACCGGAGGTGATGTTGGAGACGCCGAAACCATACAAATAGATTATTTTCCTAATAATGCTATACTCGTTGAACCTACATTGAGTCAAAAATTTACAGATGCTTTACGCGATTTATTTACACGCCAAACAAATTTGAGTTTAACGACAGCGGGTGGCGATTTGTACTTTGAAGGAGAAATAACGGATTATAAGGTAATTCCTATTACGGCAACAGCAGATCAGGCAGCAGCACAAAATAGATTGACAATTGCAGTAAGAGTACGCTATTATAACAAAAAGGAAGAAGATAAAGATTTTGAAAAGACATTTTCTTTCTATTCAGATTTTGATGCAAATTCACAATTAATAGGTGGCGTATTAGAGACTGCTCTTGAAGAAATTTTTGAACGATTAACTCAAGATATTTATAACGCTTCCGTAGCAAATTGGTAGTATGAACATTTCAGAATTTACATCATTATTAGATACCAAAAGGTCGATAACCATCGAGCAAACCAATGCAATTGAAGATATTTTGGAAAACTATCCTTATTTTCAAGCAGCAAGAATGATTCATCTTAAAGGCTTAAAGAATCAGCATAGTTTTAAATATAATTCAGCACTTAAATCAACAGCAGCATATACCACGAACAGAACGGTGTTGTTCGATTTTATTACTGCAAATACTTTAGATAACTCAAATATTATTGAGAAAAAAAAGCAAAAAATAGCGACGAATGAGGTCGTAGATTTTGAAATAATTGAAGAATTAGAGCATGAAAAACCGGTTGCAGAAATTATTGAAGAAGAGACAGTAATTGAAAAGGTAGAAGAAAAATTAAATATCGGTAAACCATTAGTATTTGACCTTTCAGAAATGCATTCTTTTAGTGAATGGATGCAACTCACCAATATAAAACCCATAGATAGGCAAGAAATTAGTGAAGATATAAAACAAAAAGAAGTTTCTGTAAATCAAGATAAATTCGATATTATAGACCAATTTATAGCGACTAAACCTAAAATGGAAGCAGTCAAAAACGTTGAAAACATTGATGTTTCGTTTGAAAGTGTTGTTGAAGATGGTACTTTAATGACTGAAACTTTAGCACGTGTATATCTCGAACAAAAAAAGTATGATAATGCGATACAAGCTTTTAAAATATTAAGTTTGAAATATCCAGAAAAAAGTAGTTTCTTTGCAGACCGAATTAAAGCAATAAAATTTTTACAAAAAAATAATTCATAAAAAATGACTTATACACTATTTCTAGTTCTGATTGTTATTGTAGCAGTCTTACTGATACTTATTATTATGGTTCAAAATCCTAAAGGCGGAGGATTATCTTCTTCATTAGGTGGGCAAGGAACACAAACATTAGGTGGTGTTCAAAACACAACTAACTTTTTAGATAAAAGTACATGGACATTGGCCATAGCTTTATTTGCATTGATTTTATTATCAAACTTTGCTATTCCAAGAAATACAATTGATACTAAATCGCAAATTGAAGAAACCTTAAATGATAGAAACCCTGTTGAGCAAACAGCACCTGTAAGTGCAGAGCAACCAGCAACTTTACAAGATTCGACATCAAATTAAGAAATTTTTAATTTTTACATATAAAATGCCAACGTAAGTGTCACGTTGGCATTTTTTTGTTTAATCATATTACCTCTTAAGATTCCAATTATAAAGGATAATGACTATCTGTCATATTTTAATAATTGGCATATTTTTAGCCATAATAACATTCGATTGAATTAACTAAAAAATTTTAAAGAAATGAGTAAAATAAAAATCAAACCTCTTGCGGACAGAGTAGTAATTGAGCCAATGGCTGCTGAAACTAAAACAGCTTCTGGACTTTATATTCCAGATTCAGCTAAAGAAAAACCACAACAGGGCAAAGTTTTAGCTGTAGGTAAAGGAACTAAAGATGAGCCTACTACAGTTAAAGTTGGAGATACTGTACTATATGGTAAATATGCTGGTACAGAATTAAAATTAGATGGTGGTGATTACTTAATTATGAGAGAGAGCGATATTTTCGCAATTCTATAACTAACTATTGTTGGTGCAATTAAAATTAAATATTAATAATATATAGTTCCAGTAAATTTCCTTTAAAGGGAAATGTCGTAAGGACAGTGGGGCTTAAAATCAAAAATAAAATGGCAAAAGATATAAAATTTGACATCGAATCTCGCGACGGCTTAAAACGTGGTGTAGATGCATTAGCAAATGCAGTAAAAGTAACATTGGGTCCTAAAGGACGTAACGTAGTAATTGGTAAAGCTTTTGGTGGACCACAAATAACAAAAGATGGTGTAACTGTTGCAAAAGAAATTGAGTTATCAGATCCTCTTGAAAATATGGGAGCTCAAATGGTGAAAGAAGTTGCTTCTAAAACTAACGATCAAGCTGGTGATGGTACAACAACTGCAACTGTTTTAGCTCAAGCTATAGTAAAAGAAGGCTTAAAGAATGTGGCAGCAGGTGCTAATCCTTTAGATTTGAAAAAAGGAATAGACAAAGCTGTACAGGCTATTGTTAAAGATTTACAAAAACAATCTCAAGTTGTTGGTAATAATATCGCTAAGATTAAACAAGTAGCATCTATTTCAGCAAATAATGACGAAACTATTGGTGATTTAATTGCAGAAGCTTTTCAAAAAGTAGGTAAAGAAGGCGTAATTACTGTAGAAGAAGCGAAAGGAACAGATACTTATGTAGATACTGTAGAAGGTATGCAGTTTGATAGAGGTTATTTATCTCCTTATTTTGTTACTGATTCAGAGAAAATGATCACTGATTTGGAGAATCCTTATATCTTATTATACGATAAGAAAATATCTTCAATGAAAGATTTATTACCAGTTTTGGAGCCAGTTGCTCAATCAGGTAAACCTTTATTAATTATTGCTGAAGACGTTGAAGGTGAAGCGTTAGCTACTTTAGTAGTTAATAAATTACGTGGATCATTAAAAATTGCAGCAGTTAAAGCTCCTGGATTTGGAGATAGACGTAAAGCGATGTTAGAAGATTTAGCCATTCTTACAGGAGGTACTGTAATTGCAGAAGAAAGAGGGTTTACCTTAGAGAATGCAACATTAGATATGTTAGGTACTGCAGAGAGAGTTACTATTGACAAAGATAATACTACTGTTGTTAATGGTGCAGGTGCTAAAAAAGATATTACGGCTAGAGTAAATCAAATTAAATCACAAATAGAAACTACAACTTCTGATTACGATAAAGAAAAGCTACAAGAGCGTTTGGCTAAGTTAGCTGGTGGTGTTGCTGTATTGTATGTTGGTGCTGCTTCTGAAGTAGAAATGAAAGAGAAAAAAGATAGAGTAGATGATGCTTTACATGCTACAAGAGCTGCTGTTGAAGAAGGTATTGTTACAGGTGGTGGTGTTGCTTTGTTAAGAAGTAAAAAAGTACTTGAAAAATTAACTACAGATAATTTAGACGAAACTACTGGAGTTCAAATTATTGCTAGAGCGATTGAAGAGCCATTACGTATTATTGTTGAAAATGCAGGTAGCGAAGGTTCTGTTGTAGTTGCAAAAGTTTTAGAAGGAAAGAAAGATTTTGGTTTTAATGCAAAAACTGGTGAATATGTTGATATGCTTAAGGCAGGTATTATAGATCCTACTAAAGTAACGCGTATTGCTTTAGAAAATGCCGCATCAGTTGCAGGTATGATATTAACTACAGAATGTGCTTTAGTTGATATTAAAGAAGAAGGTCCAGCAGGAGGTATGCCTCCAATGGGTGGCGGTATGCCAGGCATGATGTAGTCGAGAGCCTCGTACACAAATAATTTTAAAAACACTTACAAGATATTAATTCTTGTAGGTGTTTTTTTTGCGTTGTAATTGACGTTAATTGAGTAGAATTTCTGATTGATATTTAACTAACTCTATAGATATCTAACTTCTATAAGTTACTATCCATGGACAAGAATTAGAAGGTTGTTAAAGTGTAACATTATATAAAATGTGGCGTCTTATTTATATTACGTAAATTTATATTCCAATGAAAGCTTTTCGACTTTTTATCTTTGTATTTTTATGTTCTTCAACAATTCTATTTGCTGATGACAAAGAAAAAAGTGCGAATACATTGCAATTTCCTAAGGCAGAGTATATCGGAGAAAATACAGTCCGTATTCCATTTAAGCTATATGATCGTTTAATAGTAATTGAAGCTGAAATATTTAATAGAAAAGGAAATTTTATTATAGATACTGGTGCAGAGAAATTATTACTTAATAATGTTCATTTTGATGGTACTAACAATAAACCATCGGACTTAATGCACTCGGGTGTTAGCAGTGAAATTGACGAAGTGAAAATTAAATGGTTAAAAAAAATATTGGTCAAAGATTTTAGTATTGATAATGTAAAGTCTAATATTTTAGATTTATCTCATATTGAGAAAACAAAAAAAATGCAACTTTTTGGAGTAATAGGTTATGATGTACTTAGAGATTATGAAATTTTTATAGATTTTTATTTAAAACAGATTACGTTATCTAAAATTAATAATGATGGTGATAAGGTAGATAAACTACCCTATTTAGAAAAAATAACAGATACCCTTAATTTCTCCTTAAGAAAACATACCGTAGTTTTAGATTCTTATGTGAATAACCAAAAATTGAGATTTGGTTTAGATACTGGTGCTGAAATGAATTTGCTTGATAAATCAGTTTCTAAAAAAGTAATGAAAAATTTTAAAACACCTAAGCAAATCGTTGTTGTCGGAGCGGGAAAACAAAAAAGGAATGTTTTGGCAGGTAAATTGCATAAAGTAAAGTTGTCAAGTACCATCTATTGTGGCCCAATGAAAACTATTATCACTAATCTTAAAAACATGAATGTTGCTTACGGAACTGAATTAGATGGTGTTTTGGGATATGAATTTATAGTAACACGTAGGATGATATTAAATTATAAAAAGAAACAATTGTACTTTGTTAAGACCGTTTTTTATAAATAAAATGAACATTAAACACTACATAGTCATAATTTTTATGTGCTTTTCAGCTACTGTTATAGGGCAACATACGCCAACGTATAGCATTGAAAATGATAGTATTATTTTTAATTTTGACGTTAGAGATTACAAAAAATTCACTAGAGACAATACCTCAAAACGTGTAGATGCTTCCAATTTAGATATATTTAAAGTAGCCGTGTCAGGTCAATTCAATGATTGGTCAAGAGAGGAGTGGAAGATGCGAAAAACAGGAGGTTATACATATCAATTAAGAAAGAGTATAACAGATTTTGATGAAAAGTATTTTTGGGAATTCAAATATTTGATTAATAATGAATATTGGGCGGAACCAGATAAATCATTTTACAATATAACAGAATCTGAAAAAAGTTACATATGGCATAAGATTTATAATTTGACAATGCATTCGTTTCCTTCTAATGAAGAAGGTAACGTTCATTTTTTCTTAGAAGGATATGAAAATGCTGATAACGTTATAGTATCAGGTACTTTTAATCGATGGAACGAGAACCTCTTAAAAATGAAAAAAGTAAAAGGGGGGTGGAAAATATCGTTGCAATTAAAACCAGATACCTATCAATATAAATTTATTGTAGATGGAAATTGGATGGAAGATCCTAAAAATGCACATAAAGAATATAATGAGCACCATACTTTCAATTCTATAGTAACAATCAAAAAAGAAGTTACATTTGAATTAAAAGGCTATAAAAACGCAACGAATATTTTTTTAACGGGCTCTTTTAACGATTGGAATAAGAAAGAAGTGTCAATGAAAAAAGTGGATGATGGTGTTTGGAAATACACATTAACGTTAAAAGGCGGTAAATACCATTATAAATATATTGTGGATGGTAAATGGGTCGTTGACCCAAATAATCCAGTTCAAGAACATGATGAATATGGAAATATTAATTCCGTAAAAATGGTAAACTAAAAAACGCCGCAATTTGCGACGTTTTTTAATTTACTTAGTAGTTGTGCTTAAATTTTAAGCTTCCTTATCTCCATCTTCTTCACTGTTGTGGTGCTCATCACCATCCTCATCAGCATGTTCTTCATGGCTGTCACCATCCATGTCAACTGTTTTAGACTTTAAGGCCATCTTACAAACGGGACAATTTCCAGCTTCTGTATAACTTTTACCGTCTTCACAATTCATTGGGCATTGGTAAACTTCATTAGTAGCTACGTCAGCTTTTTCTTCCGTTTTTACATCTTCCTTTTTATCACTTTTACAAGATGTAAACGCAATACTTACTACCGTTACCACGGCTAACATTAAAATTAGTTTCTTCATTGTTATTATTTTAGTTAAAGTTAATAATTCTTTTTTTACCTTTCCTTTGGATACTGTTTCTTATAGTTAATTGTATCCTCGGTTATACCTTTCCTTCGGAGAGATCGAAACTACATTTTTTTTGTGGTTTCGGGTGAGGCTTAATGTGTTTCTAGAGTTCTGTACTTACAACATTCGTCAATACCGTTGTAAACTTCATCAGTAGCTTTTATTTCTTTTGTATCATGGCCAACATCCGCAATAGCTTGTTTAATCTTTGTAAGTGTTGTTTTCTTATTGTTATAAATACAATACAATTCTTTTTTTTGAATGTTCCAAGTTGCAAACTTAACACCTTTTGTTAAAATTGCTGCTTTCTCAATACGTTCTTTACACATTTCGCAAACCCCATCAACTTCAAAAGTTACTTTTGAGGTTTTAGATTGAGCCTCAGCTGAAACTGAAATTGCCATTATTGCTACCAGTATTAAAATTAATCTTTTCATATTATAATTCTTTTTTAAGGATCTTATTTTTTAATTTAAAGTATAACGTAATCCCGCATAATACATTCCCCTTGAAATTGGAGCATATATAATACTACTATCAAAGTATGCTCCAAATGGATTTTCGGAAGCTAATATAGGATTTTCTTGTTTATAATTTGCCAAATTCTCTCCACCGACATAGACTTCAAAGTTTTTTGAGAAAACTTTGGCTATTTGAGCATTCATTAAACTGTAACTTGGTGAGTTTTCAGCCAGTTGATACTGAACTGGATTGCTAGCAGTGTAAGGGAGCCTTTGTTGACCAATCCAATTGAAGGTATAGTCGAATCGCCAGTTGCCGCCTTTTGCGTTGAGATTGGTTTCGTAGCCAATATTAGCGAAAAATCTATTTTTAGCTTGTAACGGACTTTCTAAGCTTCCTTTAAGATAATCCGTTTTTACATCATAGTACTTATAGGCTAAGCGTAAATTTAAATGCTTGGCTAATTCATAATTAAATTCTATCTGTAAATTATTGGCATGTGAGTTACCATCAAGATTATAAAACAAAGCTTCTTGTGGACTTTCATCTACATCAACAACTACTTGATTTTGAAATTGTGTACTGTAGTAGTCAACTGTTATGGTTCCTTTTTTATCAAGTAAATTAAATCCTTGTAAAAAACTAACCCCATAATTCCAAGCAATTTCCGGATTTAAATCATAAATTTTGCCGTTTGAATTCAAAATACTCATGACTCTAGACGATCCAAAAAGTTGCTGATTTTCTGCAAATATATTAGCACTTCTTTTACCGCGACCTACCGATGCACGTAAAACGCCTTTTTCCCATGGGGCATATCTTATATGTAATCTTGGAGTGATAAATGTACCCAATAGATTATGGAAATCCAAACGTAACCCAGCAATTAAGCTAAAGTCATCTAAATTATCATAGCTATATTCAAAAAAACCACCAACTGAATTTTCAGTTCTACCAAAATCAGAGGCATTAACATACTCGTCATAAGAATCATGTGTAAAACTGATACCTGTTTTATATTTATGCAATGTACTTCCTAAAATTGAACTGAAGAGTAAATTAGAATAAACACTTTTGTGATTAATGTCGTATTGATTCAGACCAAAATATGAATCTTGTTGATGTTGGCTATAGGCAACTTGAAACCCCATACTGTTGTATGGCGTTTCAGGAAAAACATATCCTAACTTGGCAGAAGCATCGAAACGTTCTGTGTTTATTTCTGAACCATATTTAATAGTCGTTAATTTATGAGTATCAGGATTAAAATCAACTTCCCCTGTTTGTTTATCATCCTTTAAATATCTAAAATTAATAAAGCTAACAAAACCATTTACAGCATCCGTATATTGCCAACGGTTCATTACGTTTATCTGATTAGCAAGTGGTGAGTCAAGAAAATTATCATCATTTACATCCATTTTCTTGTCACGTAAGTTACCGTGAACAAATAAGCTTGTATTCCATTTATTAGAAACTTTTTGACTAAAATGAGTGTTCAATTCTAATCGTCCATCTAACGAACCATAAGCATTTACAAATAACTTATCGTCGTTTAAAGGTTTTCTTAATTCAGTGTTTATTTGACCAGCAATACTCTCATAACCATTTACTACTGAGCCCGCACCTTTGGTAATTTGAATACTTTCTATCCAAGTTCCAGGTGTAAAGGTTAGCCCATATGCTTGTGATGCCCCTCTAACCGATGGAATGTTTTCTTGAGCAATTAATATATAGGGGCTTGTTAAACCTAACATCCTAATTTGTTTGGTACCTGTTAAGGCATCCGAAAAATTAACATCGATTGAAGGGTTGGTTTCAAAACTTTCCGATAAATTACAACAGGCTGCTTTTAGTAATTCACCTTCATTAATGGTGACAATATTAGCCGATTGTAAATAAGAAACTGAAGTGTTTTCTTTTTCAGCTTGTATTACAATTTCATCCAAACCATTTTCTTCAATCATAAAATGATGGATTTCTTTAAGCTCTTTTACGGTAATGGTGTCTGTTTTATAACCTACAAAACTAAAGACGAGTTTTGTGTATTCTGGTTTGTATTTTAAGGTAAACCACCCCTTATCATTTGTGGTTGTACCAATTTCAGTATCTAGCCAATAAATGGTTGCTCCAGGTAAACCTTCTGTTTTACCTTGGCTGTTTTTTATCATTGCCATTCCTTTAATAGTTGTTTGTGATTGCAACATAATAGGAATTAGAATGAATACTATTTTAAGTATTATTTTCATTTGAAATTTTCATTTAATTAAATTTATTGTAATTAAGATGTTGTGTTTAACAGCATCTAAACAAGAGTTTAATTAAACAAATCAGATGAGGAAAGATTCGTAAAGTACCGGAATGTCTTTTGTGACAATAGGAGGTAAGTATTCTTTAAAATCGTTTGAATTCTTATCGATTGACTCATAAGAATTGAAGTATGTATATAAAAATACTGCCGTTAAAACGGTAAAATCGTCCTGCGAAGTTTTAGAAGTTTTTAATTCAGCATTTGAACCTTTAATAAATTGAGCATTGTCATGACAACAAGATTCTTTTTCAAAAGAAGAAAGGTTAATATCCTTCTTCGCGTCATGCATGATGCAACTTTCTAAATTACCGAAAAGAGCTACATCAGCCACTTCGCCTGCACAAATATGTTTTTGAACGGTGAAAGAAAGCGTTGAAAACAGCAAAATAACTGCCATAAACAATGATGATATTTTAAGAATACTTTTCTTCATTTTAGTAATTTAGAACCAAATCTAAGAAATAAAATATTTCAGATAGATTGGTACTTACAATTTTTTATCAAATGCCCTTGCTTGACAGTTGAAATGCAAAAGTATAAAATCTAAACAGTTAATGTTTAAAATAAATGTTAATATTAAACAACGGATTTATAGTGTAATAATTGTAACGTCAATTTAAGATTTCGGTTTATATTTTCTTATAATCAAGCGATTTCCTTTATCATAAGATACATAATTATTTACCCAATTTAAACCTACACGTAGTTTGTTTTTAAATCCACTAATAGAAATTAAATGGACAGTTGACCATATAAACCAAGCAAATTTTCCACGAAAGTGTAATTTGCCAAAATCGGCTACGGCTTTTCTTTTTCCAATGGTAGCTAACGATCCTTTATCTAAATAATTGAAAGGTTTCCAATTCGCCTCTTCCAATTGTAAATTCTTAGCCAAATGTTGACCTTGTTGAATTGCAGTAGGAGCCACCATAGGATGCCCTCTAGGATAATCTTCCGTTTGCATTGCGGCAACATCACCAATTGCAAAAATAGAATCATGGCCTTTAACTTTGTTGAATAAGTCAACTTCAATTCGGTTACTAGGAGTAATATTTTTAGCATCAATACCTTCAGGGAATTGTCCTTTTACACCTGCCGTCCAAATTAAATTGGATGATAGTATGGTCTCACCAGAAGATAATTCAACAGTTTTACCATCATATGATTTAATAGCTGTGTCTAAATGCACATGCACTTGCATTTTTTCTAAATCGTTTAAAGAATCTTTAGAAGATTTTTCGCTCATTGCAGAAAGTACCCTTTTTCCGGCCTCTATAACATGAATCTGCAAGGGAAAATTACGTAATTCAGGATAATCTTTAGGGTATATAAATTTTTTAAATTCGGCAAAAGCACCCGCAGTTTCCACGCCAGCTGGACCAGCTCCAATAATAACTATAGATGTATGAAGTCTTCTAGTAGCATCATCATCTGATTGATTTGCTTTTTCTATATTTTGTAAAATATTACTTCGAATGTCTAAAGATTCTTGTATGGTTTTAAGTCCAATGCTATTAGACTCTACATCTTTTAAGCCATAAAAATTATTAGTACTTCCAGAAGCTAATACTAAATGATCGTAATTTATAATTCCTATATCTGTGGTTATATTTTTGTTTTTGGAATTTATGCTAAGCACATCGGTCATTCTAAAAACAAAGTGCTTATAGTTTCTGAAAATTTTACGAATTGGAAAAACAATTGAATCTGGTTCCAAACCACTCGTTGCTACTTGATACAACAAAGGTTGAAATTGATGAAAGTTGTTTTTATCGATAAGTACTATTTGGAAAGGTTTGTTTTTTAGTGCTTTTGCTAAATGAATACCCGCGAAGCCAGCTCCAATGATTACAATTCTAGGATGTTTACAAGGAGGGATGTAAACCGCTTTTGATTCCGTCATTTTAGAATAAATTTAATGAATTTGATTAGTCGGAAATGAAACGATAAAATTACATTTTTTTAGATTGTCTAACGAGTTTTTGTTGATAATAAAATGCAGGTACAAGAATCAAAACAAAAATAGGGTGAACTAAAAAACGTCTGATATAAAAAGTAAGTAAATAGCCATCTAACATTTCCATTTGAAGAAGAATAAAATAAAAAATTCCTAAAAAAATAAATGCCGCTGTAAAAAATTTTATAGAAAATTTGACTAATCCTTTTTTGCGAAAAATGACATAGATAATTGCTAGAGAAATTAATGTATTTACGAGGTATCTCATAAATAGACTTGCAAATAACTTAAAAGTGTTGTATTCAGGTATTGGTTTGGCTAAGAAGTCACTTGCAAAATAATGAATAAAGGGGTCGTAAAATAAATGCTTTTGAAATGCTCTTACTAAAACGAGCATTGTAAAAAGTAAAAAAACAAGAATGTATTTAACAGCTCTATTCATTCTTGGGCTTTTTTAAATAGGAAAAACGTTTTACCCAAATAATCCATAGTAAAAATACAGCACCATAAATAATAGCAGGAAACAATAAGTTGTGTAATATATCCTGATACTCAGGGAATTTATACATTAACATACTTAAGATAAAAACCCGAGCTACATTAACTATATATAAAAAGAAAGTTCCAACAATAGCGTAAATAATTGTAGCTTTTATGCTGCCTGAAAATGCGATAATAAAAGTTAAAAAGAGAATAATTACACTTATGGCATTACAACCTTCTACCACTCTGGCAATATAGGCATCTCCAACAAAGAATTTCATAGATAATTCTGACTCATGTTGTTCTACATGGACCGGGTAACCAAAAAATTCTCCAAATTGTTGAGCGTGTTTAGCAACCGTTTTTGTGATAGGTGAGCATGAGAATACATCACCTTTTTGTTGCGTTTGTTTTAGATAAATAGAATAAATGCCTACCAACAAAAAATAAGTAACAAAAAACTTTATTAAAAATCTTATAATTGTTTTTCTCTTTTTCAAACTAAAGTGGGTTATTTTTGCGTCAGTCAAATATAATTAATCTTATGGATATAAAAACTTTGAAACAGAATATTGTTGCTATTGCTAGTAGTAATCTGACATACGGAGATAAGCTACAGGGAATTTGTGATTTTTTAAAGGAAACTATTAGTTATTATGATTGGGTTGGGTTCTACTTTAAGAATGGTGATAAAGAGGAATTGAAATTAGCTCAATATGCTGGTGAACCAACGGAACATACCATTATTCCTTTTGGGAAAGGTATTTGTGGGCAAGTTGCAGTAAGCAATAAAAACTTTGTGGTGCAAGATGTTGCTGAACAAGATAATTACATCTCTTGTGGATTTAAAGTGAAATCTGAAATTGTAATTCCAATTTTTATAGATGGTGAAAATATTGGTCAAATAGATATTGACTCACATGTTGCAAATCCGTTTACTAAAGATGATGAGGAGTTGTTGGAGTTTGTTTGTGACTGTGTAAGTAAATTATAAGTTTTATCTATGTAGTGAGTGTAAAATGAATAGGCGTTCATATCAATAGAACTAAATCAGTATTGATAATATTTTTTGTTAGTAGACTTCTATTTTTAGTGATTTATCTATAATTTGAAATCATCAAAATCAATGCATTTCTACACTTCATAAAAAACTATTAACACCTGTTAATAAATCACCAAAATTTTTTGGTGCAGAAGCAATTGTGTTTTAGTAGCTTTGGTGAAAATTATAACAGGAAAAAATGAGTTCTTCAAAAAAAGCAAAATCAGCATTAATATCAGTATTTCATAAAGATGGATTAGGGCCTATAGTTCAGAAGTTAAATGAATTAGGTGTAACAATTTATTCAACGGGCGGTACTGAGAAATTCATCAACGAATTGGGTATTCAAGTTGAACCCGTAGAGGATTTAACTTCATATCCTTCCATTTTAGGTGGTCGAGTTAAAACATTACACCCCAAAGTTTTTGGAGGGATATTGTCTCGACGTGAAAATGAGAGTGACGTTGCTCAATTAGCAGAGTTTGAAATTCCTGAATTGGATATTGTAATTGTAGATTTATACCCATTTGAAAAAACAGTTGCTTCTGGAGCTCCTGAACAAGAGATTATAGAAAAAATTGATATTGGTGGTATTTCTTTGATTAGAGCCGCAGCTAAGAACTTTAAAGATGTTATTTGTGTTTCTTCAATGGAGCAATATGACGAATTTTTAGAAATTATATCATCTCAAAACGGTGAAACAACGATTGAACAACGTAAGAGCTTTGCCGGTAAGTCTTTTAATGTTTCTTCACATTACGATACTGCTATTTTTAATTATTTTAATGCAAATGAAGAAGAGGTAGTTCTTAAGATTAGTGAAACCAACGGTCAGGTGTTGCGTTATGGAGAAAACCCGCATCAAAAAGGTTTTTTCTTTGGAGATTTTGATGCCATGTTTACGAAATTACATGGAAAAGAGTTGAGTTATAATAACTTGTTAGATGTTGATGCAGCTGTTAATTTAATGAATGAATTCAAAAATGAAGCTCCAACTTTTGCCATTTTAAAACATAATAATGCATGTGGTTTTGCACAACGCGATACCCTTTCAGAAGCTTATAGAGATGCCTTAGCTGGCGATCCTGTTTCTGCTTTTGGTGGAGTTCTAATCGCAAATATGGAAATTGACAAAGCAACAGCAGAACAAATTCATAGTTTGTTTTGTGAAGTGGTTATTGCACCTTCTTTTAGTGATGAGGCTTTGGAAATTTTAAAAGGTAAAAAAAATAGAATTCTTCTTATTTTAAAAGAAGTTGAACTTTCTAAAACTTCGGTAAGAACATGTTTAAATGGAGTGTTAGTTCAAGATAGGGATAACAAGACGGATTCAGCTGAAGATTTAGAAGTGGTAACAGTTGCTAAACCTTCTGAGCAAGAAATCGATGATTTAATTTTCGCCTCTAAAATTTGTAAAAACACTAAATCAAATACTATAGTTTTAGTAAAAAATAAACAACTTTTTGCGAGTGGTACAGGGCAAACTTCTAGAGTAGATGCTTTGAATCAAGCAATTGTAAAAGCAAAACATTTTGAATTTGATTTGAATGACGCGGTAATGGCAAGTGATGCCTTTTTTCCTTTCCCTGATTGTGTAGAAATAGCTAAAAATGCTGGAATAAATGCTGTTATTCAACCAGGAGGATCAATAAAAGATAAATTATCTATCGATTATTGTAATAGTCAAAATATGCCAATGGTATTTACAGGTACTAGACATTTTAAGCATTAGACGAGTAAATTTAATTAATAGAATTATTTGGATTGATTAATTGCTTATTTTACTGATAATTAAAGGTTTAATTATCAGTAAAATAAGTTTTTTAATTCTATAAATTAAGTGAATTTGGTTATGTGAAAAATAAATAACCAAGATTTAATCTAAGTTTTCGATAAATGCAAAGGACTCCTATGAACCCTCATTTTAAGCTTTGAGGCTTTGACAAAAGTTTTTATTTAAATTTGGGACGAACTTTCGTTAACATTACTTTAATTTTATTAACTTTGGCAATTCGCAAAATTTAAATAACCCAAACTAAATAACTCTATGGGATTTTTTGACTTCCTGACTGAAGATGTTGCGATTGATCTAGGAACTGCCAATACGCTTATCATTCATAATGGTAAAGTAGTTATTGATAGCCCGTCAATTGTAGCTAAGGATAGAACTACTGGCAAAATTATTGCTATTGGCAAAAGAGCCAATCTTATGCAAGGAAAAACGCATGAGAATATTAAAACTATCCGACCCTTAAAAGACGGTGTAATAGCCGATTTTGAGGCTTCAGAACAAATGATAAAGGAATTTATAAAGCAAATTCCTTCAATTAAAAAACGTTTTTTCTTTCCTCCATCTTTACGAATGGTAATTTGTATCCCATCGGGTATAACAGAAGTTGAAAAGAGGGCGGTAAGAGATTCTGCCGAACATATGAACGCCAAAGATATTTATCTAATTCATGAACCAATGGCAGCTGCAGTTGGTATTGGGATAGATATTATGCAGCCGAAAGGAAATATGATTATTGATATAGGTGGTGGTACGACTGAAATTGCAGTAATTGCTTTAGGAGGTATTGTTTGTGATAAATCAATAAAAGTTGCGGGTGATGTGTTTACCAATGATATAGCATATTACATGCGTACTCAACATAACTTGTATGTTGGTGAAGCTACTGCAGAAAATATCAAAATTGTAGTTGGAGCTGCTACAGAAGAATTAGATAATCCACCAGAAGATATTTTAGTTCAGGGTAGAGATTTATTGAGTGGAAAACCAAAACAAATAAAAATATCATATAGAGAAATTGCTAAAGCATTAGATAAATCAATTCTTAGAATTGAAGATGCTGTAATGGAAACCTTATCTCAGACGCCACCAGAATTGGCAGCTGATATTTATAATACTGGTATTTATTTAGCGGGTGGTGGTTCTATGCTAAGAGGCTTAGATAAAAGGCTTTCACGTAAAACAGATTTGCCTGTATATGTTGCAGAAGATCCTTTGAGAGCTGTAGTTAGAGGTACTGGTATTGCTTTAAAAGACTTAGAAAAATACCAAATGGTATTAATGAAATAGTAATGTTTAGTGTCAAGTAAAAGCTGAAATGACACATATGGCAATCGCAGTTTATATGCCACACTTAGGCAAAAGAATATTGCAGAGCCTTAGCTACGAAATTATTTTTTAACAAAGGGATGGTGCAAAAGACGTATTGTTTGATACGGAGGTTTTGGCTTTTACTTGACACTATGTTATAATATGCAACAAATAATTAGTTTTATACTAAAAAACAAGTACTTTTTACTCTTCTTGTTGCTAGAAATTATAGCTTTTACATTTACAATGCAAAGTCATTCTTATCATAATAGTAAATTTGTAAATTCAGCGAATGCTATAACTGGTGGTGTTTACAAGAAAGTTAATGCATTTAAAGAATATACAAGCTTAAAAGGGTATAACGAGCAACTTCAAGAAGAAAATGTTCGATTGAAAAATCTATTGTCAAAAATACCAAGAGATAGTGTCTCAAAATTGGTTACGGTTGTAGATTCAGTTAAATATTTTCAAAAATACAGCTATACTTCAGCTAAAGTAATTAGAAATCAATATAATAGGAAATTTAATTTCCTCATGATTGATGCTGGTATGGATCAGGGTATTAAACCTGATCAGGGCGTCGTAAACAGTAGGGGAGTTATTGGAATTACCAATTCTACATCAAAAAAATACACTACGGTCTTATCTATTTTAAATGAAACTTCCAATATCAATGTGAAATTATTAAATAGTTTTCATTATGGATCATTGGCTTGGAATGGAAAAGATTATAATGTACTTCAAATAAAAGATATAGCCATTCAGGCAAATATTAAAGTTGGAGATACCATTATTACTGGAGGTAAATCAACTATTTTTCCTGAAGGAATTCCAGTGGGCACTATTTTAAACTTTAATAAAGAGAATAATACGTATAAGGAAGTTAATGTCAAGTTGTTTAATGATATGAGTGCCATTGGGCCTGTAAATATTATAACAAGTTATGATAAAGAGGAAATAGAAAACTTAGAACAAGGATTAAATTAATGAACGAAATAGTTAAAAATAGTTTATTATTTATTGTTTTGATACTTGTTCAAGTAATCATACTAAACAACATTAACTTTTTGGGGTATATAAATCCATTTTTATATATTTTATTTGTGATTGTTTTTCCGTTGAAAAAAGATAGAGGTTTATTGTTAATTTTAAGCTTCCTCTTGGGCTTGAGTATTGACTTTTTTTTAGATTCTGGTGGGGTCAACGCTGCTGCAACAGTCTGTATTGCATATATAAGATTGCCATTAATAAAAGCGTTAACGAGAAAATCTGAAATAGACTTTCCTGTATTTAAAATTATTAAACTTCCATTTTTAAAATTGTTAAGCTTTATTGCCATTATAACTTTAACACATCATTTAGTACTCTTTAGTTTAGAATATTTTAAATTTGCGGAAATACTAACCATTCTTTCCAGAACAATTTTAACAAGTATTTTTACAATTATTTTAATAATATTTAGTTTATTATTATTAAATAAAAACAAATAGTAATGGAGAAAAAATATATTGCATATTTTTCTATATTATTGGTGGGTTTGTTATTTATTATCAGGTTATTCTATATTCAGGTACTAGATTCTAAGTATAAGGGCTCACCACTTAATAATTCTGCCGTAACGCCGAAATACGACTATCCCGAAAGAGGCTTTATTTATGATAGAAACGGTGTTTTAATTGTAGCCAACCAACCGTCGTATGATGTTATGATTGTACCGCGTGATGTAAAGCCATTAGATACCTTGGAGTTCTGCAAATTATTAAAAATCGATAAAGAGGACTTCGTAGGAAAATATAAAAAAGCAAAAAAATACTCCCCTAGATTACCATCGGTATTTGTAGCTCAACTTTCAAAAGGCGATTATGCCTACTTACAAGAAAAAATGTACAAATACAAGGGTTTTTACATTCAAAAACGATCCTTAAGGCAATATCCTATAAAGTCAGCAGCTAATGTGTTGGGTTATATATCTGAAGTGACAACTGCTGATTTAAATAACAAAAACTATCAACAAGGAGAGCTAATTGGTAAGAATGGTGTTGAAAAAGAATACGAGGAAGCGTTAAGAGGTGTTAAAGGGGTGAAATTTATTCAAAAAGATCGTTTTAATAAAGTAATTGGCCCTTACAAAGGAGGCGAGTATGATACGTTAGCAATAGTAGGTAAAGATGTTAATATTACCATTGACATTAAACTTCAAAAGTATGCCGAAGACCTTATGGCAAATAAAAGAGGTGGTATTGTTGCAATTGAACCTTCAACAGGAGAAATTTTGGCTTTAGTTTCGGCACCTACCTATGACCCTAATCTTTTAGTAGGTAGAGAACGATCTAAGAATTACAATAAATTAGATAGTGACAGTCATGAAAAACCAATGTTCGATAGATCATTGTTAGCTCAATATCCTCCAGGCTCTCCATTTAAAGTGTTGAATGCATTAATCGGTCTACAGGAGGGAGTAATAACACCAGAGACACATTTTTACTGTTATGGAGGATTTAGATACGGTAGAAGTTCAAAGGCATTTATGGCTTGCCATTGCGGCGTACATGGTGCTCCGATAAAGTTAGATATGGGTATTTATAGGTCATGTAATTCCTATTTTGCAAATACCTATAAAAAGATAATTGAAAAATATCCTACAGCCACCGAAGGAATGAAAGTTTGGAGTAATCACGTTAAAAGTTTCGGTTTAGGTGATTTTTTGCATAATGACCTATCAACTGGTCGAAGAGGTGTTGTACCTGATGAGAAATTGTATGATAGGTATTATCCTACGTTTAAATGGGGAGCTTCAACAACAATTTCTAACGCCATTGGGCAAGGTGAAATTTTAACGACCCCCATTCAATTAGCAAATATGACTGCTGCAATTGCAAATAAAGGATATTATTTTACTCCTCATATCATAAAAAAAATTGATAATAAACCAATACAAATCGATAAATTTATAATACCGAATAAAACTTCAATAAATAAAGAACATTTTACTCCTGTAATTGAGGGTATGTACAATACTGTTGAGAAAGGTACAGCAAGATGGTCTCGGGTTGAGGGTATAGAGATTTGCGGAAAAACAGGTACAGCGGAAAACCCACAGGGTCAAGATCATTCTATTTTTATTGCTTTTGCTCCAAAAGACAATCCTAAAATAGCCATTGCGGTTTTTGTTGAAAATGGTTATTGGGGGTCAAGGTGGGCAGGGCCTATGGCGTCTTTAATGATAGAAAAATATATTAGAGGAGAAGTGTCTAGACCAAGAGAGGAAAAACGTATGTTTGAAGGTAGTCTTAGAGAAGAGTATGATAAACAACTTTTAACAGAGCAATTAGAAAAAGAAATTAAAGAAAAATTAAAAAAAGAACTTGAGGAAAAGGCAGAATAACATATTTGCTGGTGTAGACTGGATATTAGTATTATTTTTTATAGTGCTCGTATTTTTAGGTTGGATAAATATTTATGCGGCCTCTGTTACAGATACGACTCAAAGTGTTTTTGACGCCACTACGTTATACGGAAAACAGTTGCGGTGGATTGGCTTAAGTGGAGTGCTAATTGTTATAATAATATCCATTGATGCCAAGTTTTATGAACGTTTTGCAGGTGTTTTTTATGTTATTTCAATGCTGAGCTTGGCGGGGTTATTTCTATTTGGAAATACAATTAATGGAGCTACTTCTTGGTATAATTTTGGAGGGGTTAGTTTGCAACCTTCTGAGTTTGCAAAGGTGGCTACGATACTAGCGTTGGCTAATTTTTTAAATGAGCCCAATAGAGATCTAAGTAATTTTAAAACTCAAATTAGAGCATTCATTATTCTGTTAATACCAGCGGTATTAATAGCGTTACAGCCAGACCCAGGATCGGGGATAATTTATTTTACATTGTTTTTTGTAATGTATCGAGAAGGACTTCCTGGTATTTATTTAGGAATTGGTTTTATGTTAATGATTTTGTTTTTATCTACATTATATTTTGGATTTATAACAGCCCTTATAATTATAATTTCATTGCTAACTTTGATGATTTTATACTTGATTAACATAAATAAATTTCAGTTAAATAGAGAGTGGCCTAAGGTTATTATTTTATTTCTAATTGTAGGGTTATTTATGTTTAGTGTTGATTACATTTTTAATAATGTATTCGGACAACGCCATAGAGATCGATTTAGTATTGTTTTAGGTAAAGAAGTTGACCCAAGAGGGATAGGGTACAATACGAATCAATCAATGATTACAATTGGTTCAGGAGGCTTAACAGGTAAGGGTTTTTTAGAAGGAGATAGAACTCAAGGTAATTTTGTGCCTGAGCAACATACAGATTATATTTTCAGTACTGTTGGTGAGGAATGGGGTTTTATTGGTACGAGTGCGGTAATAATTATATTTATAGCCTTTATATTACGAATAATACGAGTTGCTGAAAGGCAAAAACTAAAGTTTAGTAGGGTATTTGGTTATTCTATAGCAACCATATTCTTTTTTCACTTTATGATAAATGTAGGAATGGTTATAGGATTAGTTCCTACAATTGGTATTCCATTGCCGTTTTTTAGTTATGGAGGTTCCTCTTTATGGGGATTTACTATTTTACTCTTTATTTTTATTAGACTTGATGCCGATAGAACCTATGAATGGTAAGTGTTTATTTGAAAAAATTAAAAAAAGAAGGTTTACGCTTTTTTTTAGACTTAATATGATTACCATCGCTTGAAGGTTTGTCTACTAATTTTTTTTTTAAAGTAATATAATCATCCTTAGTTATTTCTATAAAGCCATCCCATCGTTTACTTTCGTTAACAAAACTCTTTACATCGTTATATGCAGAAACTTTGTATACTAAATGCACTGAAGATAGTAACATACTTAAAGATATATTATAGATTTGAATCGCCTCTGCTCCAAATAATACATAAGTTAATTCTTCTTCGTTGTTCTTTTCCATTTTTGTTCCTTTTAGTATAGAACAACTAAGAATTAAAAACTCCTATTTTTTTAAGTACTAATTATTATTAAAAGAGTTACCTCTGTACTGTTTTTAGAGCTTAATGTTATTAATTAGTATGTTGCAAGAAGTGTTAAGAACTGAAAATGTAATTTATTAGAAGATGAAAAACCTTGTTAAATGGACGACTATATAGTATTCTAAATAATGTAGGAACTTTTATTATTTAATTTGAAAGGGAGATGTTTTGTAAATTTAGTAGATTAACAATTGTCTTCATCTCTAAAATATAAAACCTTTTAAAACAAAAAAGACCGTCTTGTAAGACAGTCTTTATGTGTGTTAATTTGTAAGAAAATTATAAAGCAGCTACGTGCTTAGTAAGCTTAGATTTTAAATTAGCAGCTTTATTGTTATGAATAATGCTCTTTTTAGCTAATTTATCTACCATAGCAAGAACTGAATTCAATTGCTTTTCAGCATCAGCTTTCTTTTCAATCTCACGTAAAGCTTTTATAGCATTTCTTGTGGTTTTATGCTGAAACTTATTTCTTAAGCGTTTAGTCTCACTATTTCTAATTCTCTTTAACGCTGACTTGTGATTTGCCATTTGACTTTTTTTTAATTGTTATCTCATCAATACTTGATAAGTTGTCCAATCAATCATTTTATTCATGATTAAACATTTTGTAGTCCGTAGGGGAATCGAACCCCTGTTACCAGGATGAAAACCTGGCGTCCTAACCCCTAGACGAACGGACCATTGTGCTTTGTTATCTTGCAAAGCGAGTGCAAAAATAATACAATTTTTGAACTCTGCAAGTCTTTTTTAAAAAAAGTAGTATTTTTTTTAAAAAAAAATAAAAACACACTGAATTTGGGGTTAAATAGCAAATGCGAACAAATTCAGTGCTGTTTTATAAATTCTGTTTATTAGGACTTGAATTAATAGGCTTTCGCAAAAAGTACTCTTTTTGTTGAAGGCTTACCACTAAACACACAAACTCCTTCTTCTTCGATATATTCATTCGGAATACAACGAATTGTAGCTTTTGTTAAGTCCTTTATCTTATTTTCAGTTTCTGAAGTCCCATCCCAATGTGCAGATATAAAACCTCCTTTACCATTCAATACTGTTTTAAAATCATCAAAATTATCAACTTCAGTGATGTGACTATTTCTGTAATCTTTAGCTTTATTAAATAGACTTTCTTGAATTTTACCCAATAAATCTTCAATAGTGGCAACCAAAACATCTTGATTTACGGTTTCTTTAGTCAGTGTATCTCTTCTAGCCAATTCCACAGTCCCATTTTCCATGTCTCTTGGTCCCATTGCAATTCTAAGAGGAACACCTTTCAATTCATACTGTGCAAATTTCCATCCTGGCTTATAGGTGTCTCTATCATCGAATTTAACAGAAATACCTTTTGACTTGAGTTCAGCCATAATTTGTTTCGCTTTAATTGAAATCGTTTCAAGTTGTTCTTCTCCTTTGTATATAGGCACTATTACAACTTGTATTGGAGCTAAATTAGGCGGTAATACCAATCCTTTATCGTCAGAATGTGTCATTACTAAAGCCCCCATCAAACGAGTAGATACCCCCCAAGAAGTAGCCCAAACATATTCCAGCTTCCCTTCTTTAGAAGTAAATTTAACATCAAATGCCTTTGCAAAATTTTGACCTAAAAAATGAGATGTTCCTGCCTGTAAAGCCTTACCATCTTGCATTAAAGCTTCAATAGTATAGGTTTCTAGAGCACCTGCGAAACGTTCGCTTTCGGTTTTTGTACCTTTTATAACAGGCATTGCCATAAAGTTTTCTGCAAAATCAGCATAAACGCCTTGCATTTGTTTTGCTTCAGCCAGAGCTTCTTGCTTTGTAGCATGTGCGGTATGACCTTCTTGCCATAAAAATTCAGCTGTACGTAAAAATAGACGTGTTCTCATTTCCCAACGGACAACATTGGCCCATTGATTAACTAAAATTGGTAAATCTCTGTACGATTGCACCCATTTTCTATAGGTATCCCAAATAATAGTTTCCGAAGTAGGTCTTACAATTAATTCCTCTTCTAATTTAGCATCTTCGTCAACTACAATACCACTGCCATCTTCTGCATTTTTTAATCTATAATGTGTTACAACGGCACATTCTTTTGCAAAACCATCAACATGGCTGGCTTCTTTACTAAAATAAGATTTAGGTATAAAAAGTGGGAAATAAGCATTTTCGTGGCCTGTTTCTTTAAACATTCTATCTAATTCGGCTTGCATTTTTTCCCAAATAGCATAGCCATAAGGTTTTATTACCATGCAACCTCTAACTCCAGACATTTCCGCTAAATCAGCTTTAACAACTAATTCATTGTACCATTTAGAATAATCTTCGCTACGTTTCGTTAAGTTTTTACTCATGTATTGTGTTTTGGCATAAATATTGTGATATAGTTAACACAAAATTAATTAGTACAAAACTAAATATATTTTGTAATTTAATACCATTAAATTTACTCAATATGAAAATAAAAAATAACATCAGCAGAAAAGTTACGTATCTTTCTTTAACAGGATTGATATTAATGGGCTTAACATCGTGTGGTACTTATCAAGGTACTACTTATGATGAAGACGGAATATATGCGACTGGTAATACTGAAACTCGTGTTGTAGTTGAGGAGGCTCGTCCTGAAAGTAATAAATATCAAGACTACTTTAGAAGAGAAGCAGAAAGGTATGATGAAATATCGCAAGATGACATTATTACTGATATTGATGATTATGGATATGAAGATGATATTGAATATTATGAGGATGGAGATTATAATGAAGGGGGTTCGCCTTGGGAATATTCAGATAATGTATCAGTAACCATTAATACTGGTTTTGGATGGAATGGTTTTTATAATCCTTATAGATATGGGTACTATGGTGGTTACGGATATGGTTTCGGTAATGAAGGATATTATGGAGGTTACAACAATTTATACTATGGTAGTGGTGGCTATGGAGGTTACTATAATTCTTATTATGGCTATGGTGGAATTTATTCACCTTTTTATAATCCTTACAGGTACAGACCTTATTATGGATATGGCTATGGTAATGGGTATTATAACTCCTATTATGGAAACCGTTATTACGGAAATAACTACACTTACGGAAGAAGATATGCTAATAACACCAGTAGGTTAAGTAATAGAAGTGCTTATAGTAGAAGGTCTTCTGTAGCTAGTGACGCAACCAGACGTATTAATGGAGCAACCACAAGAAGAACAGTGGCAACAAGAAGTACCGAGGGGGTAAGCAGAAGAAGTTCAGTAAATTCTAGAAGTAATTCAACGGTTAGAAGAAACACATCTACTAATCCTAGAACAAACTCTAGTGTAAGACGTAATACATCTACTTCGCCTAGAAGCAATAGCTCTACAATTAGAAGAACAACTACACCAAGAAACAATTCAGGTGTTCAAAGAAGTTCAGGAAGTACAAATCGCTCTAGCACAGTAAGACGTGGAAACACACCAAGATCTTCGGCAGTAAGAAGTCAAAGTTCAACGATTAGAAGAAGTTCATCTCAAGTAAACAGAAGAACTGTAAGTCCTACTAATAGAAGTGTAACAGCACCTAGACGGGTAAGAACGGTTAGTCGTAGTACAACAAATAGAACGGCTACAAGTAGCCCAAGAACAGTTACAAGGTCAAGAACCTCTTCTCCGAGTAGAGTAACAAGAAGTAGTAGTCCGTCAAGAAGTTCTAATGTTTCAAGAAGTAGTTCACCTTCACGAAGTAGTAGTGTTTCGAGAAGTAGTTCACCTTCAAGAAGTAGCAGTGCATCCAGAAGTAGTTCAACTTCTAGATCTTCATCTTCATCATCAAGAAGTAGCTCAAGGCGTCAATAAAAAATCAATAAAATTATTATGAAAAAAATTCTATTTTTAATAGGAGGATTACTATCCTCCTTAGTAATCAACGCTCAAGTAATTAGTAATTTTGATGGAGCTGTTATGTTTTCTGATGAGGATGTTAATGGTACAGCGAGGTTTAATGGGATGAGTGGAGCGTTTGGAAGTTTAGGTGGAGATATGTCAGCCGGAGATATTAACCCAGCAGGATTAACTGTTTTTACAAGGTCTCAAGGTTCAATTACATTAGGCGTTAGAAATACAGATGTTTTCAGTACTTATTACGGTACTTCTACTGATAATTCTGATAGTTATTTTAATATGACTCAAGCGGGTGCCGTACTGGTTTTTGATACATCAGGACGTTCCAATTGGACAAAATTTGCTATTGGATTTAATTATTCCTTAGTCAAAGATTTTGAAAATAGTTATAACATAAATGGAGCTAGTAATATTACAGAATACAACGGAGATCCTTATTTAAATGAAGACACCAATCCAGCAAACGATATTTATTATGAAAATGTAGATGGTCAATTTTTCGGAAATAGTAATTCAGGGCAAAATGAAAAGTTTACCCTTTCAATGGCAGCTGAATTCAATGATAAATTTAGTCTAGGCTTGTCGTTGGTTTCTCATAAATTGGAACATTTTCAAAATGGTTTATTTGAGGAGTCTAGTAATGATGGTAGTGGTAATTTATTGGACGCTTCACTGTTACAAGAGTTATATACTTATGGACAAGGTATTGGTTTAAATATTGGTTTTATTGCAAAACCTGTTCAAGAGTTAAGATTAGGCTTTGCTTTTCAAACTCCAACTTGGTATAATTTAACTGAAGAGTATAGTGATGATTTGGAAATTCAGGTAAGTAACGATTCCAGGTTATATAGGAAGTATTCAGATATAAATGTTTTTGAATATGATTTAGTGACTCCAGCAAAAGCTACGGGAAGTATTGCTTACCTTTTCGGAAAAGAAGGATTGATAAGTTTAGATTATACCTTTAGAAATTATTCAAAAACGAAATTGAAACCAAACAATGAATTTGTAGATGTAAATGAGAGTTTCAGAAATGATTTACAAAACACTTCAGAAATAAGAATAGGTGGAGAGTGGCGTGTTGGTAAAATGATGAGTTTAAGAGGTGGTTATTTTTATAAACAAAGCCCTTATGCTGATGCTATTGATACAGATAATGTAAGAGGTTTTTCTTTAGGTACTGGTTTTAAATTTAGAGGTAATGTTAAATTAGATTTAGCATATCAAAAATCTACGAATACAGGTGTGTATGGGTTTACTCAATTTTCAAATCCTGCTGAGTTAGATATTGATAATGGAAAGGTAACAGCCACATTGGTTATTGGTTTATAAAAGAATTAATTTAGAGTTCTAAAATGTTAAAAACCTGAGTAAATATACTCAGGTTTTTTTTGCGTTTATATAAATGGTGTTCGAGTATTGTTTTATATATTTGGTGTAACTAATATAAAATACTAACTCAAAATGAAAAAAAAGAATTATTTATTTTCGACAATTCTGATGCTGCTTTTTGTGCAAATGATGGTTGCACAATCTGTGAGTATATCAGGAACAGTAACAGATGATTTTGGTGAAACAATACCTGGTGTTACAGTTCAAATTAAAAACACAAGCAAAGGGGCTGTTACAGATTTTTCGGGTAATTATACCTTAGAGGCTAATGTAAAATCAGGAAACAATATTCTTGTTTTTAGGTCGATTGGTTTTTCAACTAAAGAAGTGCCATTTACGTACGAATCTCAATCAACAATTACAATAAATGCAACAATGAGTGCAGATATTTTGGGATTGGATGAGGTAGTGATTACCGGGGTTGGTGCATTAACCGCTAAAAAACAAATTGGTAATGTTATTTCTAGCGTTAGTGGTTTAGAAATAGCTGAATCTGCCTCGTTAGATATTACAGGTGCATTATCTGGTAAATTAGCAGGTATTCAGGTTTCACAAAATTCAGGAGATCCTGCTGGAGGTATAAGTGTGAGATTAAGAAGTGCAAGTACTGTAAACGGGAGTTCTGATCCTCTTTATATTATAGATGGTGTCATTGTAAACAATAATTCAACCAATGTATTGGGTATAAGTGGGGTTGTGCAAAACCGATTATCGGATATTAATCCACAAGATATTGATAGAATTGAAGTGATTAAAGGGGCCGCTGCGGCTGCAATATACGGATCGCGAGCTAGTAATGGTGTTGTACAAATCTTTACTAAAAAAGGAAAAACAGGTGAGCCTGTTATTACCTTATCAACCAGTGTTAATTTCAATTCATTGCGAAAAAAACGTGATTTTAACGAGGCACCTTTAGATTGGGCTTCTAGTGATATTACTGATTTAACAACGGTTCCAGTTACAAGGTATGATTATCAGGATATGGTTTTTCAAAATTCAGTTGGAACAGACAACTATGTGTCTGTTGCAGGGGGAATGGAAAAAACCAATTATTTTGCATCACTTTCCTATTTGCAAAATGAAGGAATTATGAAAGGTACAGACTTTGAAAGGACAGGCGGAAGAATAAGAATCAATCAAGAGCTCAACGACTGGGCTTCAGCTTCGATAGGAACCTATTTTTCAACAAGTAATAGTAATGATACGCCAAGTGGAGGTTATGGGGCTGGAATATTGCCAACGATTTTATTTTCTGACAATAAAATAGATCCTTCTAAAGATGCAGATGGCAACTATCCTAATATGACATTTTACCCAAATATATTCGAATATATAGATACGTTTGATTTTAGACAAAAGAACAACAGGATAATTAGTGATTTACAACTTAATTTAAAACCGGTTGAGGGGCTCAATATTAATTATACATTAGGTTATGATAATGCAGAATCAGTAGGGTCAACTTATGTGCCTATCGGAACCAATACGGTTGCTTTGGGGAGTGCTAGTACATCTACCATAAGTACAAAGCAACTTAATAGTGATTTGAATGCTACTTTTATGACAGATATTAGTGATAGGTTTGAATCTACAACTACTGCTGGGTTTTCATGGCAAGCTGATGATACTGATATAAGGTCTATTTCTGCGACTGGACTTGCTTTAGGGATTAAAACAACCAATGGAGCTGCTTCAGTTTCAACAAATGAATTTAGAAGTGAAAGAACATTTTGGGGTGGTTTTGTACAACAAACCTTTGGTTTTGACAATAAACTTTTTGTGACAGGAGCAATCAGGCTGGATGGATCTTCGGTATTTGGTGCTGATGAAAGAAATCAATTCTATCCAAAAGCAAGTATGTCTTATCTATTATCACAAGAAGAGTTTTGGAAAGAGAGTTTAGGAAGTACTTTTGATAGTTTTAAAATAAGAGCCGCATGGGGGCAAGCAGGAAACTTAACAGCAATTGGTCCTTTTGACCGACTTACAAATTATGGAGCTGTGAGTATTGACGGAAGTTCTGGTTTAATTTCACCGAGTCAATTAGGTAACCCTGATTTGAGTCCTGAAAGACAAACTGAATTGGAATTTGGAGTGGATATGAGTTTGTTTAAAAATAGATTGGGTATTGAGCTAACTTATTATTCTCAAGATATTGAGGACTTATTATTGGCTAGAACATTGTCACCTTCTACAGGTGCAGGTTCTCGTATTGAAAATATTGGAACAATGAAAAATAAAGGTTTTGAAGCTTTGATCACTGCTACTCCAGTTCAAACATCTGATTTTACATGGTCGGTTACGGGTACTTTTTCAACAAATGAAAATGAAGTGAATAATATTGAAGGAGAGCAATTTCCTATTGGTAATTTCAATTTTTCTGTAGCTAAAAACGGACAACCTCTTGGTGTTTTTTATCAAGGGTATTATGCAAGAAATGATGATGGTAGTTTGTTGTTAACATCAGGAGGCCTTCCTCAAAGAGAAAAAGGGTCTTATGACACTAACGGAAACCCAATTGCAGAACGAGATGCATCAGGGCAACCTACTGGAGCAAGTTTAAGCAAGGTAATCGGCGATCCGAATCCTGATTTTATAGCCTCTTTGATTAATGAAGTTACCTATAAAAATTTCTCTTTTAGAATGCAACTGGATGCAGTTCAGGGTGTAGATGTGTTGAGTTGGGATACTCGAATGTACTATCGTTTTGGTGGTGGTCCCGCTGCGGCAAATGAGTTAAATGGAGACAGCGTTAGAGGAACAGGAGCAGCTAAGTTTGGTATCGCGGAATCTTATATAGAAGATGGTTCTTATATAAAATTAAGAGAACTTTCGGCAGGGTATTCATTAAAGAAACCCTTAAAAGGAGTTGATAATATTAAATTTACATTAACAGGGCGTAATTTATTATCTTTTGATAATTTTTCAAGTTTTGATCCTGAAGTGAATATGGATGGTCAAAGTAATGGATCTAGAGGAGGAATTATGGGATTAACACCTATACCTAGAGTAATTAAATTAGGTCTAACTGCAACATTTTAAGCTAAAAAAATAAAAAGATGAAAAATTTAAATATATATAAATTTATAATTGTTTTGCTTATTTCCAGTTGTTTATTTACTGGTTGTGAAACTGAATTTGAAAATCCAAATAATCCGACTGAAGAAGTGGTTTTGGGTACAAAAGAAGGACTTTTTGCTTTGAGTATTGGGATAAGACAATATTATTCTACAACCGCATTAAGACAGGTAATTGAAGCTCCTGGAATAACGACTAGAGAGCTTGGGGTTACCAATACCTTTTTAAACATAAATGAATTAGCTAAAGGAGGTGCAGAATTACCTAGTGAAAGCGGAGGTATAACAAATCCTTGGGTAAGTTTACTTAGAGCTAAAGGTATGGCAGAATCTTTAATTGAAGGGGCTAATGACATAGAGTTGGCAAATGGTACAAGAAGTGGGCTAATTGCCTATGGTAATTTATTTAAGGCAATGTGTTTAGGTAACATGATTCAAATGTTCGAACAAGTTCCAATTAATAATCAAATTGATGGAGCTGCTCCATTTAGTGATAGAACTGCTGTGTTAGCAGAATGTATTTCCTTATTAAAAGAAGCACGTGATGGTATGTCAGCAGCACCTTTGTCAGATGATTTTAAATCGAGTGTGCTTTGGGCTGATATGGATTTAGAAAAAACAGTCAATGCATTTTTGTCAAGATATCAATTAATTGCGGGAAACTATACCGAAGCAATAGCTGCAGCTGACGCAGTAATAAATTCAAGTAGTTCTATAAGTTCTATGTGGATTTATGATGCCAATAATCAAAATCCGATTTGGAATAGAACAGTGAATTCTAATGACTTAAATCCGCAATCAAATTTCGGTTTACTTGGAACATATATTCCTGAAGCTGGTGATGGTCGTACTAATTTTTATTTGGGGGCTGATGCTGGTAATGCAAACGCTGATGCGGGCGGACAACCATTGAGTGAAATGTTAGGTTTCTTTGCATCTAGTACAACGCCTATACCAGTTTATCTTCCAGGAGAAATGATGTTGAACAAAGCGGAAGCTTATGCACGTCAAAACCTTTTAACAGATGCAGTTACGCAGTTGAATTTGGTAAGGCAAAAAAGCAATGATCCAGTTGGTGTGAATGCAAATCTTGCAGCATGGTCTGGTAATTCAGCAAGTCAATCGGATATATTAGAAGAAATTTATAAAAATAGAAGTATTGAGATGTTTTTGAGTGGTATGCGATTTGAAGATAGTAGAAGATTTCATCCAAATTTTGTGGTTCCAACAGAGACCAATACAACCAATGAGAGAAATAGGAATTTTTACCCTTATCCTTTTACAGAAAGAGAAAATAACCCAAATACGCCAGCTGATCCGGCTATTTAAAAAGAATAATTAAATAAATATAAGCATATTTAAAGTTATCTTAGTTCATCTTTAAATATGCTTATTTTAAGAGTACATAAAACTTAACCCCAAATTATAATGAAAGTACAAACAGGTCTTGATGTTTTAATCAAGGATAAAACCCTTCAACAAAAATATAAAGGTAATGTGGCTCTATTATGCCATAATGCTTCAATAGATTCAGAATATACACCAGCCGCAGTTGCTTTTAAAGAAATTTTTGATTCAAGGTTTATAAAATTATTTGGTCCACAGCATGGTTTTTCTACAGATGTTCAAGATAATATGATTGAAACCGATCACTTTATTCATTCTTATTTCAATATTCCTGTATACTCATTGTATTCAGAAACGAGAATACCTTCTGATGAAATGTTGGAGGGGATTGATCATTTGTTTGTTGATTTACAAGATGTCGGTTGTAGAATGTACACCTACATTTATACCTTAACCTATCTTTTGGAAAAATGTGCAGGTAAAGATATCGAAATTATTATTCTAGATAGACCCAATCCTATTAACGGGGTTGATATGGAAGGAAATATACTAGATATGGATTATGAATCTTTCATTGGTAGACATCCTATTCCTGTAAGACACGCAATGACGATTGGTGAAGTAGCTTTAATGCATCAGGAATTTTGGGTGAAAAAGAAAGCCAATGTTTCTGTTATAAAAATGAATAACTGGGAAAGAGAAATGTTTTTTGAAGATACACAATTGCCATGGCTTTTACCATCTCCTAATTTACCACGTGCAACAAGTGCCTTTACGTTTCCAGCAACAGTTCTTTTTGAAGGAACAATGCTTAGTGAAGGTCGTGGAACGACGCAGTCTTTGGAGATTGTTGGGCATCCAAAAATTGAACCGTATTCTTTTTATAAAAATCACTTGTCAAATAGTTTAAAAGAATCAAAATTAAAAGGAGTTGCCTTAAGACCTATTACTTTTTTACCAACTTTTCAAAAGCAAGCGGATAAAGTTTGTGGTGGGTTTCAAATTCATATTACTGACAAAAACACCTTTCAACCTTGGCGTGTTGGACAATTCTTAATGCGAGAACTATATCATTATTTAGGGGATGATTTTGAATGGAAACAGCCACCTTACGAGTACGACTATACACGTAAGCCGATAGATATTATCAATGGATCTGATAAATTAAGAAATTGGGTCGTAAATAATGAATCACTCGACGTTCTCAACTCTTTCGAAAATTTAGAGAACTATAAACAGCAGTTTAATTCTATAAAAATATATTAACAGCCTTTAAAAGTCTAAGTATTCATTTACTTAGGCTTTTTTATTGTTTTATAATTTTTATCATAATGGATAAAAATATTAGCATAAATTAATCTTGCGAATCGTAAGGTAAAAGGCGTGAAAAGTACGAGTAGTACGAAAATTGTTATAAAAATAGTCATTAAATCTAGACCCGTAAGATAGAGTATTATAAAAGTAACAATGGCACACCCTACTGTTAGTCCATAAGACACATACATCGCACCAAAGAAAAAAGAGGGCTCAATCTCGTATTTAAAATTACAATTTGGGCAATGCTCATTCATTTTTAGTACCTTTTTTAAATGTAAAGGGTTATTATCTTCAAAAAATGCACCTTCATTACATTTGGGACATTTATTATTAAAAATGCTATAAATTTTTGTTCCTTTTTTAAACATATGTATTGTGAAAATAAATGATACTTTTGCAAATGTAAAATAATATAAATTCATAATTGTAACAAAAGATGCTTAACGCACATAATATTACTGTTTCCTTTGCAGGAGAAGATTTGTTTTCAGGTATAACTTTTAAGTTAGTTGGTGGAGATAGAGTAGGACTAGTTGGTAAAAACGGAGCAGGGAAATCTACGCTGTTGAAAATTATTTCGAAAGAACAAGAATTTGATAAAGGCACATTGGCGTTGGAAAAGAATCTACGGATTGGTTTTCTAAAGCAGGATATTGACTTTGTACAAGGTAGATCAGTCTTAGAAGAGGCATATCAGGCATTTACTGAAATTAAAGAAGTTGAAAAAAAGCTTGAAGAAGTAAATGTAGCTTTGGTAGAAAGAACCGATTATGAAAGTGAGGGTTATCATCAAATAATGGTCGATTTAAGTGATTTAACGCATCGTTTTGAATTGATTGGAGGATATAATTATCAAGGAGAAACTGAGAAAATTTTACAAGGTCTAGGTTTTAAACGTGAAGATTTTAATAAGTTAACCGATACTTTTTCTGGTGGATGGCGTATGCGGATAGAGTTGGCGAAGTTATTATTACAAAATAATGATATCTTATTATTGGATGAGCCTACCAATCACTTAGATATTGAATCTATTATTTGGTTAGAAGAGTTTTTAAGCAGTTATGCAGGTGCTATTATGTTAGTATCGCATGATAAGATGTTTTTGGACAATGTAACCAATCGTACCATTGAAATTTCAATGGGTAAAATTTACGATTATAAATATCCGTATTCTAAATATTTGGTGCAGCGTAAAGAGCTAAAAGAAAAGCAATTACAGACACAAAAGAATCAAGAAAAAGAAATACAACGTACAGAACAACTGATTGAAAAATTTAGAGCAAAAGCCAGTAAAGCGACTATGGCTCAATCTTTAATTAAAAAACTAAATAAAGTTGAACGCATTGAGGTTGATGCTGATGATAATTCGGTAATGAAAGTACGTTTTCCGATGTCTGTTCAGCCAGGAAAGATAGTTGTTGAAGCTAAAAATGTAGCGAAGAACTATGGGGATAACCAAGTATTGAACAATGTTAATTTATTAATAGAACGGAATAGTAAGATCGCTTATGTTGGTCAAAACGGTCAAGGAAAATCTACTTTGGCTAAAATGATTGTTGGTGAAATTCCTTATGAAGGTGATTTAAAATTAGGGCATAATGTACAGATAGGCTATTTTGCTCAAAACCAAGCAGAATATCTTGATGGTGAAAAAACAGTGTTGCAAACCATGGAAGATGCTTCTAATGATGGTAATCGTGTGAAAGTAAGAGATATGTTAGGAGGCTTTTTGTTTGGAGGTGATGATGTAGAAAAGAAAGTAAAAGTACTTTCGGGTGGTGAGCGTAATCGTTTAGCTTTATGTAAAATGTTACTTTCTCCATTTAATGTATTGGTAATGGATGAGCCTACCAATCACTTAGATATTGCTTCAAAAAATGTATTGAAACAAGCACTTCATAATTTTGAAGGTACCTTAATAATTGTATCTCACGATAGAGATTTCTTGCAGGGGCTAACCAAAACAGTTTTTGAGTTTAAAGACAGTAAAATTAGAGAGTACCTAGGTGATATTGATTATTATTTAGAGGAACACAATCTAGAGAATTTACGTGAAGTTGAAAAGAGAACTAAGGTTGCAAAAGTGGCTAAAACTTCAGCCAATGAATCAAAAGATGATTATGAAAAAGAGAAAGAAGTAAAAAGAACTTTAAATAAACTATCTAAAATCGAAACTGAAATTGCAGATTTAGAAAGAGAAGTGGCTCAAATAGATAAAAAATTAGCCGACGAAGCTCAATATGAAAAAGTTACTGGTCAACCTGATTTCTTTAAAAAATATCAAGCTAAAAAAGATAAAATAAATACCTTAATGCAAGATTGGGAAAATTTGCATGAAGTGCTGGAAGGGTAGTGTTTGATCTGAAGATCTATGTCAGTTCGAGTGCCACGCTTTTGGGCGTGGTGTATCGAGAACCCTTTCATGTTCCAAAGGTTCTCGATACGATGCATAATGTTTCAATTCATAAAATAACTTTTATGGAGCATCATGTGAAATGACAAAAGAATATATCAGAGTCATTTCAGATCTCCTTAAACTAATTTACAACGGAATATTTCCATGCTTTCTGTTTGGTTTAATAACTTCTTTATCTTCAAGCATACTAAATGCTTTAAGTAATTTTCTACGCGTTGTTTTAGGTTGAATCACTTCATCTATAAAACCGCGTTCAGCAGCTCGGTACGGATTGGCAAATTTTTCAGCATATTCAGATTCTTTCTCAGCTAATTTTTCTGCTGGGTTTTCTGCCGCTTGAATTTCTCTCTTAAAAATAATTTCACTAGCACCTTTAGCTCCCATAACTGCAATTTCAGCACTTGGCCAGGCAAAATTCATATCTGCACCAATGTGTTTCGAATTCATCACATCGTAAGCTCCTCCATAAGCTTTTCTTGTAATTAAAGTAATTCTAGGTACAGTAGCTTCACTTAATGCATATAATAATTTTGCACCATTGGTAATAATACCATTCCATTCTTGGTCTGTACCTGGTAAAAAACCAGGAACGTCTACGAGTACCAATAAAGGAATGTTAAAACAATCGCAAAAACGAGTGAATCTTGCTGCTTTTTTAGAACTATTTACATCTAATACACCTGCTAAAAATAAAGGTTGATTTGCAATAATACCAATACTTCTTCCGCCTAAACGAGCAAAGCCAACGATGATGTTTTCTGCATAATCTTTATGAATTTCATAAAAGGAGTCATCATCTATTATACCTGAAATAACATGGTGCATGTCATAGGGTTTGTTCGCGTTATCAGGCACTATTTTTTCTAGTATTTCTCTAGTTTCATCTTGTAAAGTAAAAGGTAAGCTTTTAGTAATTTTCGTATTGTTTTGAGGTAGATAGCTCAGTAGTTTTTTAATATCATCAAGACAGTCAATATCATTAGCTGAGGTAATGTGTGTTACACCAGATTTTGTAGAATGAGTTGTAGCTCCACCTAATTCTTCAGCAGTGACTTCCTCATTAGTTACTGTTTTTACCACGTTTGGTCCGGTAACAAACATATAGCTTGTGTTTTCCACCATCAAGGTGAAGTCTGTCATTGCGGGTGAATAAACTGCTCCCCCTGCACATGGTCCCATAATAGCAGAAATTTGAGGAATGACACCAGAGGCTTGTACATTTCTATAAAATATATCGGCATAACCTCCTAATGAACGAACTCCTTCTTGAATTCTGGCACCACCAGAATCATTTAAACCAATACAAGGCACGCCAACTTTTATAGCAGCATCCATTATTTTACATATTTTTTCGGCGTGTGTTTCAGATAAAGAACCTCCAAAAACTGTAAAGTCTTGAGCGAAAATGTAAATTAATCGACCGTCAATTGTACCATAGCCAGTTATTACGCCATCACCTAAAAACTGCTGTTTTTCCATGTCGAAATCGGTCGTTCTATGCGTTACAAGCAAGCCCATTTCTTCAAATGACCCTTCATCTAATAGATAGTGTATACGTTCTCTGGCTGTTAATTTATTCTTGTGATGTTGTTTGTCAATTCGTTTTTGACCACCACCTAAATGAGCTTTTGCAATTTTTTCTTCTAACTTTTTTGCTTTCGGATCCATAGTCTTTAGTTTGGTAATCTCAATGTTTTTTGATCTTCTAAATATTTTTTAACGGCTATTAATGCAGCAATATTAGCATCCACTTCTAAATTTTTAAGAATAGATTCAGGTGCATAGTATTTTTCTACAAAATGTGTGTCATAATTTCCAGTACGGAAAGCTTCATTTTTACAGGCAAATTTTCCGAAAGAAAGTGTGGTTTGAACGCCTTCAATGTGATAATTCTCAATGGCTTCTAACATTACATCTATGGCTTCTTCTCGAGTATTACCATAAGTAATTAATTTTGCCAACATGGGATCATAGTAAATGGGGATATCCATTCCTTGCTCAAAACCACTATCCACCCTAATATTTTTACCTACAGGTTCGTTGTAAATTTCTAATTTACCTACACTAGGTAAAAAATTAGTTAAAGGATCTTCTGCATAAATTCTTAATTCTATGGCATGTCCCTTAATTTTAAGGTCTTTTTGTTTAAAAGGTAATTCCTCACCTTGTGCAATACGTATTTGCAATTCTACCAAGTCTAAATCAGTTATAAATTCCGTTACCGGATGTTCAACTTGTAATCTGGTATTCATTTCCAAAAAGTAGAAATTATGATCGGTATCTAACAAAAATTCTACCGTACCAGCACCTAAATAATCACAAGCTTTGGCGACATTGATAGCTGCTTGTCCCATTTTTTCGCGAAGTTCAGGGGTTAAAGCAGGTGATGGAGCTTCTTCGATCACTTTTTGATGACGGCGTTGTATGCTGCACTCACGTTCAAACATCTGGACAATATTCCCATGACTGTCTGCCAAAATTTGAATCTCTATGTGTTTAGGAGAACTGATGTATTTTTCAATGAAAACGGCACCATTTCCAAAAGCCGAGGTAGCTTCGCTAATGGCACGATGCATTTGAGATTCTAATTCTTCTTCGTGTTCTACTACTCGCATACCTTTTCCACCGCCACCTGCAGATGCTTTTATTAGAATTGGGAATCCAATATTTTTGGCGATTTCAATTGCTTCTTTAAGGTCAGACACCGCTTTTTCTATTCCTGGAACCATCGGAATATTATAATTTTTTACAGCGGCTTTAGCAGCTAATTTATCGCCCATCATTTTAATGGATTTAGATTTTGGACCGATAAAAATGATATTATTTTCTTCACACAATGCTGAAAAGTCTGCATTCTCACTTAAAAAACCATAACCGGGATGGATGGCATCTACATTAACTGTTTTGGCAACTTCAATAATTCTGTCACCTCGAAGATATGATTCATTTGATGGTGGCTCGCCAACGCAAATGGCTTCATCAGCAAACTTAACATGAGGTGCGTTTCTATCAGCAGTTGAATAAATAGCAACCGTTTTGATACCCATTTTTTTTGCTGTACGCATTATTCTGATGGCAATTTCTCCTCTATTGGCTATTAGTATTTTTTTCATTGATATAAATTTTAATCGCCCTTTGTGTATTTTATAGATTTTGTTGATTTGAAAACAAACTTTTGAATTATGTCTTTGTTAAAGATATTTTATGGAGCAAACTCAATTAAAACACTTCCTTTTTCAACTGTATCACCTTTAATAGCGGTAATTGTTTTAATGATACCATCATGTGGTGATGTGATCACATTTTCCATTTTCATGGCCTCCAGTATTAATAAAGGATCATTCTCTTGCACGTTTTGACCTTCTTCAACATTTATTTCTAAAATTAAACCAGGCATTGGTGCCTTAATAGAATCTACAGTTTTTTTTGAGCTGGTTGCAAAGCCCATTTCGTTGATTAGCTTGTCTAAATCATCATTAATATCTAATTCAAACGTGTTATTATTTACTTTTATGATATACTTTTTCTTGTTGAAATCAGATTTTAAAATTTCTATATGATAGGGTTGGTGGTTTTGCAATAAATGGTATTTACCTTCAGCAACTTCAATAGCGTCTAGTGATAATACCGCTGCTTTTGTAATGTCAAACTCAAAGGTTTTATTGGCGTTAACTTTATAATTAGTACTCATTTAAGAAATGTTATATGATGTGAATTACAATAAATTGAACAACTAAAGTAAATCTTTTAATTTTAAATTGTTTTTTTTATCGAGTCTCGCTATTATTTTTTGGAAAGCGATTGCAGTAATTAAGGCATCTCCAGTGGCTGTATGCCGATCAACCTTTTCAATTTTTAATTCTTCACACAAATCGTCTAATGTATAATTTTTTAAATTTTGTTGATAGACAATATGTTTTGATTGTTTAAAAAGTAGCCCCGTGTCTAAACATTCATTTTTTAGTTTACCTAAATTATTTCTTAGAAGCATTTGGTCAACCATGTTTATGTCGAAACCCACATGATGCCCTACTAAAACATCATTTTTTATGAATTTTATAAAAAGTTCTATAGCTTCTGCTTCAGTTACTTTTTCTATGTTTCCTTTTTTTAATAAACCATGGATTTTTACAGATTCTGATTTAAAAATCTCTTGATGGATATACAATTCAAAATTATCAACAACATTTATCATATTGTTTACCACTGAAACAGCTCCAATAGATAGAATTCTATCCTCATTTTTATCAAACCCTGTAGTTTCCGTGTCAAACACAATAAATCTAGTTTCAGATAGGGGTAGATTTTTACTTTTCTTAAAACTATCTAAATAAGTTCTGAAAAACTCAGGATAATTTTTTTTACTTTTAAATATATTATTAAACATTGGATCAAATTAACTGAATAGAATGGAACTTTTTAAAGTTAAGTACAAATTAATCATTTTTTGCTCAGTTCTGAACTTTTTTAAATAGCATAGCACCGATTTAAAATGATAAAAATAATATCTTTTTCTAAAGAATAGAAAGCATTTGAATCAGCTGATTACCTTAAAACGAAACTTTAACAACTCTTGAATTTCTCTAATAGGTTTAAAACAACGTTTAAGTTTTAATTTTTCATCTTTACTTAATGTTTCTAAATTAATGAACTTACCAGAATCATTATTAACCAACCCTTGTTTAGTTTTAAATTTTAACAAGGCTTTAAAGGCGTAAGAACATGAATCATAAAGTTCTTTGTTTTCTGGTTCTAATTCACTGAGTTTTTCATAACGTAAAGCGGTGTTGTTGATGTCTTTCACATTATGCGTTAAAATTAATAAACGGGCGGCATCTATTAGAGGCATTAAAGCTCTTCTTTTAACATTGAAAAAATCTTCATACTCACCGTTTTTTTCTAAAACCAATTGTTTGAAAAAACCAAGAGGAGGTGGGCTTAACAATATGTCTTTAGCTAATAAAGATAGTAACATTGATGATTGGTCTAAAGATGCGAATATGCTATTAGATAAATCATCAATCATAGATTGATCACCATAAATTCTATTGTAATCGAAAAATATGGAAGACAATAGAATGGCTTTTTCATCAGGATGTAATATCCAACTTTTAAATTGTTCTTTCCATTCCGAACGAGATAAGCACCATTCCGGATTGCTAGCCATCATTTCTGCAGGGCAATATTCGTAACCAATCTTATGCAATGCTTTGGTTATATGTCCCGATAATTTTAAAAAATAAGCTTTTGTTTCTTCAGAAAGGTTTTCTGGTACATCGTCAAAAATTAAAGCACTATCCTGATCTGAGTATAACAATTGTTCCTTTCTTCCTTGACTACCCAATGCCATCCATGCAAATGCAACGGGTGGAGCACTGTGCATTTTGTTGATAGCATTTTCTATGACACGATATGTAATTGCATCATTTATTTCAGAAATTATTTTTACAATATGTCGTAATGGTATGTTTTGATCTAAATAAGACTGCAATAACTTATGAGCTTTTGCTCTAACACTTCTTAAGTTTTTAGTTCTTTTTGCCCTTTTTATTTCTTTTAAAAGTACTGACGGATTATTACCAATAGATAATACGATATCATGATGTGTTAAAATACCTATTAATGGAGAATGATTGGTGCCGTCTTTGGTTACACACAAGTGTTCTATATTAAACTTTATAAATTGAAGTTGAGCTTCGGTAACCGTAATATTTTTTTTACATGATTTTACTGGACTTGACATAATGTCTTTAACAGGAATGTCAATGGGGAATTTTCCAGTTGCTATGTTATTTTTTAAATCACTATTTGTAATTATTCCTATTGGAAAATTTTCTTTATTTGCAATCACAATACATCCAATTCCATGTTTGCTCATTTTCAGTGCAGCATTTTTTACTGAGGTTTCAGGAGAGCATGAAATTATTTTTTTTGTGTATTTAGCCGCTTGTAAGTTTTCGATATCATAATTGTCTTTGGGTATATAATCGTCGAAAATCTCATCACTTTGCTCTCTTGTATAAGGGGCAAAAGCGTTTGAAGCAAATGTTGTAATTAAATACTTATTTATTTTTTTACTGTTTTCAGATGCACTTTGAAAAACATCAATTGGAATTCCATAAATAATTGCTTCTTCATTGGCGGAAGCTTCAAGGGTGTAGTTTTCTTGAGCTAAAAGAGCTCTTAATCCAAAAATATCTCCTCCATCGCAAATGTCAATCATTTCTTTTTGGTTTTGTTTGGTTCTAAATAAACCAACAGCACCATTTCTCACAATATAAAAACAGTCGTGATACGTATCATTTTCCTTAAAAACAGTTTTCCCTTTTTCTAGGTAAATGATTTTAACTTCTTCCGAAATAATTTTTAACTTTTCATTACTCAGTAAACTAAATGGTGGAAATACTTTTATAAAATCGAAAACTCTTTCTGCAATGGAATTTTTCATTTACTTATTTGTTTTATCTATAAAGGCTACATCAAAATAGTATGATGTAGCCTTTGTTATATGTTAATTAAATACGCGATTTATCTAGTCAAAATAACTGAAGGTTTCCCCATCTTTTATTTGCAATAACGATTCGTATATTAATTTGATTACATTTTCAACATCATCTCTATGAACCATTTCAACAGTGGTATGCATGTAACGTAATGGCAGTGAAATAAGAGCACTAGCTACACCACTATTGCTATATGCAAAAGCATCGGTATCTGTTCCTGTAGCACGAGAAAGGGCAGCACGTTGAAAAGGTATCTTGTTATTTTCAGCCGTTTCTGTAATTAAATCACGTAATTTTTGTTGTACCGCAGGTGCGTAAGCAATAACAGGCCCTTTACCAGTTTCACAATGACCTTGTACCTTTTGCTCAATCATAGGTGTTGTAGTATCATGTGTAACGTCCGTTACAATTGCGGCATTCGGTTGAATTCTTTCTGCAATCATTTGAGCACCACGTAAGCCAATTTCTTCTTGAACAGAGTTTACAATGTACAAACCAAAAGGTAATTCCTTTTTATTTTCTTTTAATAATCTTGCAACTTCAGCAATCATAAACCCACCCATTCTGTTGTCTAAAGCTCTACAAACGAAATTGTCTTTGTTTAGAATGTGAAATTGATCAGGATACGTTATTACACAACCAATATGTACGCCTAGCTTTTCAACTTCTTCTTTGGTTTTACAACCACAATCAATAAAAATATTACTAGGTTTAGGAGCTTCTTCTTTAGCCTTGCTCCGTGTATGAATTGCAGGCCATCCAAAAACACCTTTTACGATTCCTTTTTTTGTATGAATGTTTACAATTTTACTCGGAGCAATCTGATGGTCAGATCCACCATTTCTTACAACATATATTAAACCATTGTCTGAGATGTAATTTACATACCAAGAAATTTCATCGGCATGTCCTTCAATAACTACTTTATATTTTGCTTTTGGATTGATAACACCAACAGCCGTACCATAAGTATCAGTAATAAATTCATCAACATAAGGCTTTAAATATTCCATCCATATTTTTTGTCCATCCCATTCATAACCTGTTGGAGCTGCATTATTTAAATACTTTTCTAAAAAAGTCATTGAGTTTTTTGTGAGGATACTCTTTTTCGCCATAATCTTTATTTTGTTTATACTTTTTAAATAATTTATCTCAAAATTAACGTTTATATTTTAAATCCTATCGTTTGAAACTAGTAATTTTGCAAGGATTTTATTGCTATTTTTACAATGAATGCCTTTGATGGGTATTTATTTAAAACTGACTGATACTAAATGATTTAAAATTGGTTAGTTAAATTTTATTGAGATGAAACATATTTTTATCCTATTGGTTTTAAGTTCTACTTTTTTAGCATCAGCTCAAAATGTAAGTAGAGATACTATAATTGATGATAAAATATTAATTGAAGGAGACTCTATCATGTTTACTTTAGATGATGTGATGGTGTTAAGTAAATTAAAATTTGATTCAACAAAAGAACAACGCTATTACTATTGGTATTGGAAAAAAGTAAATAATGCGTATCCTTTTGCAAAATTAGCAGCGGAAAGATTACTTCAGCTCAATGAACAATTGAAAAAAATAAGATCGAACTCGAAACGTAGAAAGCATATAAAAAAGATGCAGAAATTTATGGAAGAAGAGTTTACGGATAAACTTAAAAAAATGACCCGTACTGAGGGCAGAATACTTATAAAATTAATCCATAGGCAAACAGGTTTAACTACTTTCGAATTGATAAAAGAATACAGAAGTGGTTGGAAGGCCTTTTGGTATAATACTACTGCCAGCCTATTTAAATTATCATTGAAAAGTGAATATCATCCTGAAAGTAAAGCTATAGATTTTTTAATAGAAGATATTTTACAACGTTCCTTTTTAAAGGGTAGGCTCGATAGGCAAAAGTCTCGATTGGCTATTGACTACCTAGAACTTGTACCTAAATATAAAAATATTGATATTGTTGAGGTCATAAATAATCGGGCTAAATAGCTACTTCGCAATCTACTTATTTCCAAAATTCGTTTGTAGTATTATCTATAAAATCTTCTTCGGTATGTATTGCCTCAATCATTTTTAGTTGTTGGTCTGTTGCAATTTCTTGTATTTCTTTGAATAAAATGCGTTCTTCAAATCGAACATGTTGCTCAAGCTCTTCTTCAAGTAAACTAAGTGATTTCTCGATATCGACTTGTGTGGTAAACAATTTAATTAATCTTTTATGTTCAGAATTTGCTTTCTTAACTAATTCATGTTGATTGCCAAGAATTGGAAAGACATGGAGTTCCTCCATGTTGAAATGCTTTTGAATATGATAATTGTAAAACCAATCTACATATTTTTTAATTATTGAAATGTCAACACCCTTTTGGAATCCTGTTCTAATTTTCCATGATAATAAAAGTGTATGATGATGCTCTCTACTTAAAAATTGTAGTTCTTTTACTCTTCTTAATGGTTTTTTTGTATCCATTTTTAATATTTAAGATAAAGAATCGAGACGAATGAACTCAGACATCTCGATTCTTCCATTTTAATAGTGTTATTACACTGTCTTATACAACTAGAGTTTAGTTAGTTTTGAAAGGCTATTTCTTTTTCTAATACAATTGCTTTTGGGAAAAGTATGTTATTTTCAAGATGGATATGTTGATGTAAGTCATCTTCAAATTCTTTTAATAAGGAAAATGTTACCTGATAGGTATTACAAGCATCAGCAGGTGGGGTATAGCTATTGCTTAAACGATCAATTTCTCTAAATCGGTCTCCTTCATTTTCATGTTCGTTCATCATCACTTCTATTGGGTTTTCGACGGTTCCGAAATGAGGTTTAGACATTTCTGTACCTTTAAGGTTTACGTCTATCATTTTCCGAATGATAGGGAAAAGAATCAACTCCTCCTTTTTCATATGTGCAGTTAGCTCACCAGCTGATGCATTAAAATGTTCAGTAATTTCAAACAACTCGGGATGACGACTGCCATGTACTTTACATAATTTGTGTAAGTACTGTTTTAAAACAGGTATTTTTTCTTCTACATAACGGTGATGTTTTTTCTCAATATAATCAGCCAATAAGTCTAAAGACCATGATTTAAAATCGATACTTTCATTTGTATTTAGATTTTGAATTGCTTCTATTTCTTTATAGAGTAGGGAAGCATCTACATTATTTTTTTGTGCAACCTCTTCAACACTTCTATCTCCTTTACAACAAAAGTCAATACCATGATTTTTGAATACTTGTGCAATTCTATAATCTTCTGCTACTATTTGACCAATTGTTTTTTCTATTGTTTTATTCATAATTATTGTTTAATATGATATTATTACCTTTTTATCTTAATTAGTTATAATTTTTTTTATCGTTTTAAAAATGTAATGCCTAAATCTAAACCTGAAGTTAAGTCAAGCAGACTCGTTTCTTCTAGCATTTGTTTAAGTTCGTTGCGTATGATTACAAATTTGTCGTGTAAAGGGCAGGGTTGCTGTTCATTGCATTTTTCTAAACCTAAACCACAACCCGAATAGATAGAATCTCCGTCAATTGCAAAAACAACATGACTTAATTTCAATTTCTCAACATTTTCTTTTTCAATTTGAAATCCACCGGCGGGACCTTTAACGGAATCTAATATATCGTTTTTCGCCAATTGATGCAGTATTTTAGCAGTAAAGGCAACCGGAGAATTGATCTCTTCTGCAATTTCTTTAAGGCTCACACGCTTGTCTTGCAACGATTGTAAGGCAATGTAAGTTGAGGCTTTAATTCCGTATTCACAGGCTTTAGAAAACATATTGTTATTTTATTTGAAGCAAATGTACGGTAGATTTTTAATTCGGACAAATTTATCCGAATTAAAAATAAAAAACAATATAACTTGGAGAGCCTATGCTTAAAAATCAAATCTAAATAATTTAGTAGATTCCAATTTGAAACGTTGCATTTACTGCTTCGTTTACAATATAATCATGTACTTAAAATGAAACTAAAATAATATTGACCATATTCAATTTACTAATTATGGTCTATTTGAACATGTCTAAACCAGGAATATTAGGCATCCCGTCCTTTGCAGCGGCAGCTAATTCTGCATCATTAATAGTATTCGCTTTTTTAAGGGCATCATTCATGGCAATGATCAAATAATCTTCCAATTCTTCTTTATCCTCTAACAGACCACTATCAATAGCAATATTTTTTACCACTCTATTGGCAGACACTGTTATTTTAATTTTTCCTTGATTCGCTGAGCCTTCAACAAAAACAGTATCTAATCGCTTTTTAGTTTCCTCAATTTTTTGTTGGGTTTCTTTTAGTTTACCCATCATTCCTTGTAAATCTCCAAACATATTCTTTGTTTAAGTTATTAATTGCAAATTTACTAATTTAGACTAAAATAATAAAAGACATAAAATGAAAAAAATAGCCTTTCTTTTAACGATACTTTCACTTACTTTTGCCACCTCATGCAAAAAAGATAAGATGCAAACAGAAGATATAAAACCACCTATTGCAGATGTTGTTCCGAAAGAAATGGAGACCCATGGTGATACCAGAATTGATAATTATTATTGGATGCGATTATCTGATGAGCAGAAAAATTCAAAAACTCCTGATGAGCATACGCAGAAGGTTTTAGATTATCTAAATGCTGAAAATGACTATTTTGATAAAAAAATGGGTCATACTGAGAAATTTACAGAAGATTTATTTCAAGAGATGAAATCTAGAATTAAAGAGGATGACGAATCAGTACCTTATAAAGATAATGGTTATTTCTACATTACCCGTTATATTAAAGATGGTCAATACCCAATATATGCTCGTAAAAAGGCAACATTAGATGCTGAAGAAGAGTTGTTGTTTGATGTTAATAAACTTGCAGAAGGTCATGAATATTATAGTTTGGGCGGATTAAATGTGAGTCCAAATAATAAATTAGCAGCTTTTGCTGTTGACACTATTAGTCGTCGTCAATATGTTTTACAGTTTAAAAATTTAGAGACTGGTGAAATTTATCCTGAAAAAATAGAAAGTACATCTGGCTCTTCAGTTTGGGCCAACGATAATAAAACTGTTTTTTATACGAAGAAAAACCCAACTACTTTAAGAGCAGAACGAATTTTTAAGCATGTATTAGGTACAGATGCATCAACTGATATTGAAATATTTTTTGAAGCTGATGATACATACAGTACTTATGTTTTTAAAAGCAAATCAAATCAATTTATAGCTATTGGGTCAAGTAGTACATTAACCACTGAATATCAGGTTTTGTCTGCAGATAAGCCTAATGATAAATTCAAAATGGTACAGCCAAGAGTAAAAGGGTTGGAATATCATATTTCTCATTATCAAAATTATTTTTACATCTATACGAATAAAGACAAGGCAACTAATTTTAAACTGATGAAAACGCCAATTGACGAGACAAGTTCTGATAATTGGGTAGATGTTATTCCGCATAGAGACGATGTTTTGTTAGAAGACATTTCAATTTTTAAAGATTATCTAGTTTTGGAAGAGCGTTCTAATGGATTGAATAAGATTCGTATCAAACGATGGGATGGAACAGCTGATGAATATTTACCTTTTAACGAAGAAACGTATTCAGTAAATGTCAGTAGTAATCCAGAATTTGATACAGATACACTCCGTTATAGTTATAATTCTTTTACAACTCCGGCTTCTGTTATAGATTATAACATGAAAGATAAGTCAAAAGAGATTAAGAAAGAACAAGAGGTATTGGGTGGTAAGTTTGATAAGAATAATTATACAAGCAAAAGAGTTTGGGTTACCGCCAGAGATGGTAAGAAAGTAGCCGTTTCAATGGTGTATAGAAAAGATACCGAGCTTAATAAAGATACACCGTTACTTTTGTATGCTTATGGTTCTTATGGAGCAACGATTCCAGATGGGTTTAGTACTACACGTTTAAGTTTACTAGATAGAGGATTTGTTTTTGCATTGGCTCACATTCGTGGAAGCCAATATTTAGGAAGACAATGGTATGAAGATGGTAAACTATTTAATAAGATGAATACGTTTACTGATTTTATAGATTGCTCTAAATATTTGATTGAAGAGAATTATACGTCAGCAGATCATTTATATGCCATGGGGGGATCAGCAGGAGGATTGTTAATGGGCGGTATTATTAATATGAATCCAGAATTATACAATGGAATAGTTGCAGCAGTGCCTTTTGTGGATGTTGTTACTACCATGTTAGATGAAACTATCCCACTTACTACATTTGAGTATGACGAATGGGGAAACCCGAATGAAAAAGAATATTACGATTATATGTTGTCTTATTCGCCTTACGATAATGTTGAGAAAAAAGCATATCCAAATATGTTAATCACTACCGGTTTACATGATAGTCAAGTTCAGTATTACGAACCTGCAAAATGGTTGGCTAAATTAAGAGCCAATAAAACAGATGATAATTTATTAGTGATGCATACCGATATGGAATCTGGTCATGGAGGAGCTTCAGGGCGATTTAATGCGTTAAAAGACACCGCAAGAGATTATGGATTTATTCTTGAAATGGAAGGGATTAACGAATAATCACTTTGAAAGTATACATAAAAAAAAGTGCCTTAATTGAGCACTTTTTTTATTTAACAAAATATTTTGTTTAATTAATTGTTATTAAAGTTAAACAATTAGTATCTTTACATTCTAAATTAAAAGTCATGGCAAAAAAGAAAAATATTACCGCAAATGATCTGATGTCTTTTTATATGGACTATGTATTAGAGCATAACGAACAACCAAAGACCGTTTATGCTTTTGCAAAACATAACAATTTTGATGAAGCTCTTTTTTACAATTTCTACGGTACCTTTGAAGCTTTAGAAAAAAGTGTTTTTAAAACGTTTTTTGAGAATACGATTATTGCATTACATAAAAGCGAAGAGTATGCCTCATATGAGTCTAGAGATAAGCTATTGAGTTTTTATTTCACATTCTTCGAAAACCTTACGGCAAATCGAAGTTATGTTTTACAAGCATTGAAAGTTGATGGAAATAAATTGAAAAGTATTACTAAACTTTCAGAATTAAAAAAAGCATTTACAGATTACATTGATAGTTTGGAAATCGAAATGGTGGATATGAAAGAAGCTAGGTTGGTGAAATTTCAGCAAAAGACGTTGAAAGAATCGGCTTGGTTACAATTAATAGTTACTATAAAGTTTTGGATGGATGACACTTCTAAAAACTTCGAAAAAACAGATGTGTTTATAGAAAAAGCGGTTAATACAAGTTTTGATTTAATAGATACACAGCCAATCAAAAGTATTATTGATTTAGGTAAATTTTTGTACAAAGAAAAGATGAAACTGTAATTGTTTAAAATCAATTATGGTAAATAATGCTCTCAGTGATTTAATTAAAACTTAAAGTTAACAGATGAAAACGATCGACAGTATTCCAACTTCAAAAATACAACGTGCCTCAAAACTAGTAAAAACTGGAGCTAAGGTTGGTGTTAACTACCTGAAGTATTATGGAGATAAAATTATGAATTCAGAAGTAGAAGCAAAAGAAAGATTAAATGAAAATAATGCGAACGATATATATGATGGACTAAAACAGTTAAAAGGTAGTGCCTTAAAGGTGGCTCAAATGTTGAGTATGGAAAAGAATATTTTACCCAATGCTTATGTTGAAAAATTTTCGCTAGCTCAATTTTCTGTACCGCCCTTATCACCCCCCTTAGTCATCAAAACATTTAAGCAGTATTTTGGTAAACATCCTAATGAAATCTTTGATGTTTTTAATTCGACTTCAGTTAATGCGGCAAGTATTGGTCAAGTACATAAAGCAGAAAAAGATAATAAAGAGTTGGCGGTAAAAATACAATATCCCGGAGTTGCTCAGAGTATTAGTTCAGATTTAGCTATGGTTAAACCTATCGCTATGAGCATGTTTAATATAAAAGGTAAAGATTCTGGTAAATATTTTAAGGAAGTAGAAGATAAGTTGATTGAAGAAACCGATTATATTTTAGAGGTGAAACAAAGTATAGCTATGGTAAATGCCGCTAAGCACATTCCTAATTTACTTTTTCCTAGATATTATAAAGAGTTTTCTTCGGAGAGAATTATTACCATGGATTGGATGCACGGAGAACATTTGTCTGAATTTGTAGCTCATAATGACAATCAAGAAATGGCTAATCAGTTAGGCCAAGCTCTGTGGGATTTTTACATGTTCCAAATTCATAAATTGAAAAAAGTACATGCAGATCCACATCCTGGTAACTTTTTAATTAATAAAGAAGGTAAGCTAATTGTTATTGATTTTGGATGTATAAAAGAAATTCCAGAAGAATTTTATATTCCTTATTTTGAACTAGCAGAAGAAGATAATATTAATAATCCTGCCATTTTTAAGGATAAGCTATATGAATTAGAAATCTTAAGAGAAGATGATTCTAAAGAGGAGATTGAATTTTTTACGAAAATGTTTCATGAAATGTTGAGCTTATTTACGCAGCCACTACATCAAGAAGTTTTTGATTTTTCAAATCCTGAATTTTTCGAAAAAATAGGACAATTGGGCGAACGTTATTCTAAGAGTACCGAATTGAGAAAAATGAATGGAAATAGAGGGTCTAAGCATTTTATTTATATAAACAGAACTTTTTTTGGTTTGTATAATTTAATGTTTGATTTAAAATCACAAGGAGTGAAAATAAATAATTTTAAGAAGTTGTAATGGCCTATTTTAGTAAAGCCGATCTTGATAATTTGCATCATCTGTATAGAATTAATCTAATAAATAGTTGTACCGGTTATAAATCGGCTAATTTAATTGGTTCAAAATCGGCAGATAATTTTGAAAACCTAGCTGTGTTTAGTTCGGTAACCCACATGGGGTCTCATCCGCCATTGTTAGGTGTGTTTTTTAGACCAACAACTGTTGCTAGAAATACCTATGAAAATATTAAGGCGACGGGAGTGTATACCATCAATCACATTAATGAAGAGGTTATAGAAGATGCTCACCATACTTCCGCTAAATATGATAAGCTCATCTCAGAGTTTGAAAAGACTGATTTAAAACCAGAGTACCTAAATGCTTTTACAGCTCCTTTTGTTACAGGTGCTCCTGTAAAATTGGCCATGAAGTTTGTTGAAGAATATGAAATAAAGAGCAATGGTGTTATTTTAGTAATAGGTGAAATAATCGATTTACATATACAAGATGATATGTTGCAAAATGATGGTTTTATAAACCTTACTTCAGGAAAAGTGGCAGCCATAAACGGTTTAGACGGCTATGCAATACCTCAATTAAAAAAAAGATTAGATTACCAACGTCCAAAGTAATATTGTATTCATACTTATTATATTAAACGGAGGGCCTTATTGTAACATATCCAATTGGGTTCAAGTTAAATTTAGAGTTTACTATTGAAATAAATCTGTTCTAATTGCATATTTTAATTGTGAAAATGATAATGTAAAAAATTAATTATCAGCTTTTTATATGTTAAAATGGCGTTTTTTAATCATATTTTAAAAGTGATTTAAAAAAAAGGACTAAATTTGCCCGTTAGTTAATAGTAATTAGAATTGATTTTTTATGAGTCATAAATTAGGTATTAACCAGAACATTTTAGAGCTTATTGGTAATACACCAATGATTAAGTTAAATAAAATTACCGACGAATTAGAAGGTGAGTTCTATACAAAGTTTGAAGGTTATAACCCAGGTCATTCAACAAAAGATAGAATTGCCCATCATATTATTGAACAAGCTGAAAAAGAAGGTTTAATTAAAAAAGGCACAACAATAATTGAGACTACATCAGGTAATACTGGTTTTAGTATTGCAATGGTTAGTAGAATAAAAGGTTATGATTGTATTTTAGCAGTAACGTCAAAGTCATCAAGTGATAAAATTGACATGTTAAAGGCCATGGGAGCAAAGGTATATGTTTGCCCAGCTCATGTAAGTGCTGACGATCCGCGTTCTTATTATAATGTTGCAAAAAAATTGCATTCAGAAATAGCAGATTCAGTTTATATCAACCAATATTTTAATCAATTAAATACTGATGCACATTATAATTCTACCGGACCTGAAATATGGGAACAAACGGATGGTGAAATAACTCATTTAGTTGCAGCCAGTGGAACAGGTGGTACAATTTCTGGAACTTCAAGATATTTAAAAGAGCAAAACCCTAATATAAAAATTATTGGTGTAGATGCATATGGTTCAGTATTGAAAAAATTCCATGAAACAGGAGAATTAGATACTAAAGAGAGTTATCCGTATCGTATTGAAGGCTTAGGTAAAAATTTAATACCGACGGCAACAGATTTTGATGTTATTGACAAATTTGAAAAGGTAAGTGATGAAGATAGTGCCCATAGAGCTAGAGAAATTGCATTATCAGAAGGCGTTTTTGCTGGTTATACAAGTGGAGCCGCTATGCAAGCGGTATTTCAATTAGCGAAAAAAGGTGAATTTGATGAAAATAGCAAGGTAGTTGTTATTTTTCCTGATCACGGTTCAAGATATATGAGTAAAATTTACAGTGATGATTGGATGCAAGAACAAGGTTTTTTCGATACAGAAAAATTTGCACATTCAGAAATTGAATTTATAAAATAAATGATTTAAAGTTTCAAAAGGCTTCGTTAGTGAAGCCTTTTTTTTATATAATTCATTTAAAATTAGTAACTTGTTAAAAAAGAGTGGTGAGGTAATTCAAAATACGTTAAAAAATACGTTACTTTGCAAAATTAAATTAGAGATTCGAGATGAAAGATTTATTTGAAAGAATAATTAACGATAAAGGGCCTTTAGGTAAATGGGCCGAGCAAGCGGAAGGATATTATGTGTTTCCAAAGTTAGAAGGACCTATTTCAAATAGAATGGGTTTTAACGGTAAAAAAGTGATCACTTGGAGTATAAATGATTACTTAGGTTTAGCTAATCATCCAGAAGTTATAAAAGCCGATGCTGCGGCTGCTGCAGAACACGGTATGGCATACCCAATGGGTGCCAGAATGATGTCTGGGCATACACAATTTCATGAGCAATTAGAACAAGAATGTGCGAAGTTCGTTCATAAGGAAGCTGCATATTTAGTTAATTTCGGTTACCAAGGAATGGTATCTGCGATAGATGCTTTAGTTACTAAACATGATGTTATTGTTTATGACATGGATACACATGCCTGTATTATTGATGGTGTGCGTTTACATGCAGGTAAGCGTTTTGTTTACAAACATAATGATGTAGAGAGTTTAGAAAAAAACTTAAAAAGAGCAACTAAAATGGCTACTGAAAACGGCGGTGGAATTTTAGTAATATCAGAAGGTGTTTTTGGTATGCGGGGCGAACAAGGTAAATTAAAAGAAATTGTTGCTCTTAAGGAAAAATATAATTTTAGATTTTTAGTAGATGATGCTCACGGATTCGGAACCTTAGGTGAAGGTGGAAGAGGAGCGGGTGTAGAGCAAGGTGTTCAAGATGGTATTGATGTTTATTTTGCGACTTTCGCAAAATCTATGGCTGGTATTGGAGCATTTTTCGCTGCTGATAAAGATATTATACAGTACTTAAAATACAATATGCGTTCGCAAATGTTTGCAAAATCATTACCTATGGTTATGGTTAAAGGAGCATTAAAACGTTTGGATATGTTACGTACCATGCCTGAGTTGAAAGAAAAACTTTGGGAAAATGTAAATGCATTACAGTCAGGTTTAAAAGAAAATGGATTTGATATTGGTAACACAAATACCTGTGTAACACCAGTCTTTTTAGAAGGTGATATACCAGAAGCAATGGCTATGGTAAATGATTTGAGAGAAAATCATGGTATTTTCTGTTCTATTGTGGTCTACCCAGTAATTCCAAAAGGAATGATTTTATTAAGAATGATTCCAACTGCAGCTCATACTTTAGACGATGTAAAAGCGACAATAATTGCATTTTCTGAGATTAGAGATAAACTAAAACAAGGTGTTTATAAGAAAATTGCCGAAGCAATGCTCGGATAATAATATACATTTTAGAAAATATAAAATCCCAAATTCTAATTCTTAGAGTTTGGGATTTTTTTGTTTATGAGTATTTTCTTTATAAATTGAACCTTTAAAATTCAAAGAGATCTAATCAATGGCATACGATGAGCATTTAGGTGAACGAATCAATGAAATATTGAAAACTAAAAACGTTTCATTTAATAGTAAAAAAATGATGGGTGGCTTAATTTTTATGGTCAACGAAAAAATGACATGCGGTATCCATATAGATAAGAAATATGGAGATAGTTTGTTGATGGCTAAAATTGGTATGGAAGCTTATGAAGAAGAAATTAAAAAAGAGGTATGTCTACCAATGGACTTTACGGGAAGACCAATGAAAGGGTATATTTTTATAACTCCAAGTGGTTTTGATCTGGATGCTGATTTAGAATATTGGATTGATAAAGCTTTAGATTTTAATAAAATTAAGAAATAGTATATACGATATCTTGACCTTAAGATCTAAAATTTCATCCTCGCACTTGCCGTAATTCCCAAATCATCAAACTGCTCATCTAAATATTTATAATACCCCACTATTCCAATCATAGCAGCATTATCCATGGTATATTCAAATTTCGGAATATAGGTGGTCCAATTATATTTGTTTTCAGCTTCCTTTAAAACTTTTCGTATTTCAGAATTTGCAGAAACTCCTCCAGCAATGGCAATATGTTTAATACCTGTCTGTTTTACGGCTTTTTTCAATTTATTCATTAGTATAGTCGAAATGGTAAATTGTATAGAAGCACAGATATCATTTAGGTTTTCTTCAATGAAATTAGAGTTTTCTTTGACTTGTTTTTGAATAAAATAAAGAATAGCAGTTTTTAATCCACTAAAACTAAAATCGAGTGGATTCTTAGTTTTTGGTTTTGTAAAAATATAAGCATTCGGATTTCCTAATTGTGCATGTTTGTCTACCAATGGACCGCCAGGATAAGGCAAGCCTAAAATTTTAGCAGATTTATCGAAAGCTTCACCAACGGCATCATCAATGGTTTCTCCAATAACTTCCATCGTAAAATGATCAGTTATTTTTACAATTTGTGTGTGCCCTCCACTTATGGTTAAACATAAAAAGGGAAAAGGTGGTTTTTGTTGATTCTCATCATTTATAAAATGAGCCAAAATATGAGCTTGCATATGGTTGACACCAATAAGTGGTATGTCTAAGGCTAAAGCCATGGATTTGGCAAAAGAACTGCCCACTAATAAAGATCCCATTAAACCTGGGCCTTTTGTAAATGCGATAGCATTTAATTGTTTTTTATCAATTCCAGCTTGCTTTAGTGCCTGAGCAACAACAGGTACAATATTTTGCTGATGTGCTCTTGAGGCCAATTCAGGAACCACACCACCATATTGCGAATGAATTTCTTGATTAGCCACAACATTACACAATACTTTGTCGTTGTGTAAGATAGCCACCCCTGTGTCATCGCAAGATGATTCTATAGCTAAAATATATGTTGAATTATTTGTTTTCAAGTTTAACCTTATTATTTTTATTTATACTCCTTAATTATAGTAAGAGCGTATGCTATTTTACGTCTGAACCTCATGAGTTTTGTAACTAAATACATAATATGAATATTTAAGACAAATTTATGTATTTAAGGCATAAAATTTGTACCTGTAAATTGTGTAATTTTAGCACGGTAAATTTATAACAATTAAAACTATCAAAAGAGCAAAAAAAATAATTGTAAGAACACTATTAATTTTATTATTATTAGTGGTCGTATCTGTTGTTCTACTTTCGCTACCTATAGTTCAAACTAAACTTGCCAAAATTGTTACCAACAGTTTAAATAAAACCTATAACACCAATATTGTTGTTCAAAAAGTAGATTTATCTTATTTGGGCAATGTTAAATTAAAAGGAGTTCAAATTGACGATCATCATAATGATACTTTAATTTATGTAAATGAAATTTCTACATCAGTTTTTAGTTATAAAAATATTTTAGATAATAAACTTGAATTTGGTGAAGTTGATGTTTCAGGCCTTTATATGCATATGAAGACCTATAATGGTGAAGAACAAGATAACTTATCTGTTTTTATTGATAAGTTTGATAGTAAGGATTCAAAACCATCAACAACCCCCTTTTTATTAACTTCTTCCAAGTTAAATATTGACAATGCTAATTTTTATTTATTTGATAAAAATAAGCAGGAAGATGCGATTGTGTATTATAAGAATATAATAGGGATTGTAGATGATTTTAAAATTGAAGGACCAAAAGTTTATGCAAACGTAAGGAGGGTTTCTCTGGTAGAAAATCATGGTATTGAAGTTAAACAATTGACTTCAAATTTTATTTATACCAAAACTAAAATGACGTTTGACACTACCTATTTGGAAACAAAGAACTCTAACGTAAGTGCAGATTTTACTTTTAACTATAATCGGGAAGATTTAGCAGATTTTAATAATAGGGTACAAATCGATGCTGTAGTTACGAAAGCGGAAGTATCACTAATTGATTTGAATAAGTTTTATAGTGAAATAGGATTAAATGATAAGGTCAATTTTACTACTAATTTAAAAGGAACTTTAAACGATTTTAAACTGACAAGCTTTGAATTAGAGTCAAATAGAAAGTCCATAATTAATGGACATTTTCATTTTAAAAATGCGATAAATAAAGAAAATGGTTTTTCATTAACTGCTAATATCAATGAGCTTACATCGAACTATGAAAATTTAAAGATAATATTACCTAATCTTTTAGGTGAAAATTTACCACCAGCAGTGGGTAAATTAGGTAGGTTTAGTGTAACTGGTCAATCATTCATAACTACTACCTTAATGAATGCTGATGTTATTGTTAAAACAGATTTGGGTAAAATTATTACCAATTTAAAAATGACAGATATCAATGACATAAATAATGCTAAATATATTGGTGAAATTGAATTTGTAGATTTAGAATTTGGTAAAATAATACAAGATAGTCTTGTAGGTAAATTATCATTAATTGCAGATATAAAAGGCAAAGGCTTTACCTTAGATCATATTAATACTTCCATAAATGGTAATATTTTTAAACATCAATATAAGGGGTATACCTATAATGATATTGATATTAATGGAGTGTTTAAAAACAAACATTTTAATGGAAGTTTAGTTTCTAAAGATGAAAATTTACAAATGAGTTTTACAGGTTTGGCAGATTTATCCAAAAAAGTATATGATTTTGATTTTGTTGCAGATGTGGAGTATTCAGATTTTAATAAACTCAATCTATTTAAAAGAGATTCCATGGCAATCCTTAAGGGAAAAATAGATATAAAATTGCGAGGAAATTCTTTAGACAATATTGCGGGTGAAATAAACTTTTCTAATGCTTCCTATACCAATCAAAACGATAATTACTTTTTTACTGACTTTAAAGTTGCGTCAGAATTTCAGGATAGTATAAGGGTTGTAACTATTAACTCCACTGATATTATAGAAGGTAAAATAAAAGGGATCTTTAAGTATAATGAAATAGGAAAACTAGCAACAAATTCATTTGCTGGTATTTATGCTAATTATACACCTGCTGTTGTAACAAAAGGGCAATTTATCGATTTCAATTTTAAAATTTATAATAAGATTGTTGATGTATTCTTTCCAGAGGTGAAAATAGGGGCTAATTCAACTATTAAAGGGGTAATTAGTTCTGATTCTGACCAATTTGAACTGACAGTGAAATCACCACACATCGATGCCTATGACAATCTTATTGAAAACATTAGATTACAAATTGATAATAAAAATCCAATTTATAACACGCTATTAAGTGTCGATGAAATCAAAACTAAATATTATAATGTTGCAGATGTAAACTTGGTAAATGTAACTTTGAATGACACACTATTTTTTAGAACAGATTTTGTTGGTGGTAAAGATTTAAAGGAAAAGTATGATCTAAGTTTTTATCATACAATTAATGAGAATAATAAATCGGTTGTAGGTTTAAAAAAATCAAATATTGTTTTTAAAGAAAACAACTGGGCCATAAACCCAACGAACAATAATCAAAATAAAATTGTATTTGACAAGGGGTTTAACACCTTTGCTTTCGATAAGTTTACGGTTTCTCATGAAGATCAAATTATTGATATGGCCGGTATTATTAATGGCAAAAGCAATAAAGACCTTACGTTGAATTTAAAAAATGTAGATTTAAATGGCATAACGCCATATATTGATGGCTTTGTGATGAAAGGCTTAGTGAATGGAAAAGTTAATTACAAACAAATGAACGGAGAGTCTTTTCCGTTGGCCAATGTTTCCATTAATGACTTTTATATAAATGATATAAAGCAAGGTAATCTTTTTATAACCGCACAAGGAGACAACTCCATTGATCAATATCATGTTGCAGCAAGATTAACAAATGACCGATTTGATGTTTTTGTTGCCGATGGTGAAATTGATTTTTCAGTAGAACAACCTACAATTCTTGCCAATTATAATTTTTACGAGTTTAACATAAATTCTTTTAGCGATTTAGGGAAAGATGTACTAACCAATATAAGAGGTAAGATAAAAGGAAATGGAACCGTTTCTGGGTTACTTGAGAATCCTGATTTTAATGGGACACTAACCTTAGATAACGCGGGTCTAAAAATACCCTATTTAAATGTTGATTTTGATATTGCTAATAATTCTAAAGTAGAATTAAGTAACAGAACATTTAAATTTTTACCAACAACAATTACCGATATAGATAAGAATACTACCGGTAGTTTATACGGCAGTATCATTCATTATAAGTTCAAAAAATGGTATTTAAATTTAAATATTGATACTGATAATTTATTGGTTTTAAATACTGTTGAAGACGAAGATGTACAATATTACGGAACAGCCTTTATGGATGGAACAGCTAGTATTAAAGGGTATACAGATCAATTAACGATTAATGTAGAAGGAGCAACGATGCCTGGTACCGAGTTTATTGTTCCGCTAAGCGATGTTTCTACTATTGGAGATTCGGGTTTAATTAATTTTGTAACCTTAGCAGAAAACGGGGTAGATAAAAACAAACGTGAAGAAGTCATTTTTGATAAACTAAAAGGATTAAACCTAAATTTTGATTTAGAAGTTAGAGATAATGCTATTGCAGAGATTGTTATTGACAAAAATACTGGTAGTATTTTAAGGGGTAGTGGAAATGGCTATATGGGAATTGAAATAAATACAAATGGTAAATTTGTTATCAATGGTGTTTATGTAATTACAAATGGTATTTATGAATTTAGAAATATTGTAAATAAAGACTTTATAGTACAACCTGGTGGACAAGTTATTTGGAATGGAAATCCATTTGATGCTTTTTTGAACATAAAAGGAATCTATAAAACAAAGGCAAATCCTTCTGTTTTATTAGATAATATAGACCAAAGTTCTAACAGGAAAATAGATGTGAATCTGATAGCGAAAATAACAGGGCAACTGTTAAACTCGGATATAGATTTTGATATAGAACTGGTAAATCAAAATTCAAGTATTAATTCAGAATTAGATTTTAAACTAAGTAATGAAGATGCAAAAATGACCCAATTTTTCTCTTTATTAATGGCTAATTCTTTTATGCCTTTAAGTGATGGTAATTTAAATTTTGATGGAAATGCAGCTTTAACTGGTAATTTGTCAGAGAAAATAGCGAAGGTACTTTCAGGTATTTTAAAGTCAAAAGGAGACAAGTTTGAATTGGGAGTAACTTATGATATTGCAAGTAAAAATGATGTAAGGTCATACGATTTAAGTGATCAATTAGGGGTTTCTTTTTCAAGTACAATTGCAGATAGGCTTATTGTTAACGGTAAAGTTGGGGTGCCTGTGAGTACGAATACCCAACAGAATAATATTGTAGGTGAGGTTGAGGTAGAACTTCCTTTAAATGAGGAAGGGACCTTAAGAGCAAAAGCATACACAAGACAAAACGATATTGAGTATGATGTTACTGATGTAGAAGGTTATACACATGGTATTGGTTTATCATGGCGAGTAGATTATGACAATACAAAAGAATTGGTTGATAAGTTACTTCAAAGAAGTGATAGAGGTAAGCAAAAGAAAAAAGTTAAAGATAGTTTAAAAGCCGAAAAGAAATTAATCAATATAGGGGCAAGAAAAAAAGATTCTATTCCCAGTAAAGTTAAAAATTAAATGACTTTTCCGTTAGTGCCATAAATTACACGTATTTAGTGATTTAAATAAAATGTGAGGCCGTAGGTGTTACAACTTCTAACGATAACGATTTCGTATAAATCTTCTAAAAAGTCGATAAATTACCTTAATTATTCTTAGTTTTACACTGCTTTAAAACAAGAGTAAAAAATGAAAGGAAATATAAAAAAAATAGGTGTAATGACGTCTGGAGGCGATGCCCCAGGAATGAATGCGGCCATTAGAGCTGTAGCGAGAGCCTGTTCTTATTATAATATTGAATGTGTTGGTTTCTATAGAGGATACCAAGGCATGATTGAGGGTGATTTCGTAGAACTCACAGCAAGAAGTGTAAAAAATATTATTAGTAAAGGAGGTACAATTCTGAAATCGGCTCGTTCTACAGAGTTTAGAACAAAAGAAGGAAGAGCAAAAGCTTACGAACAAGTAAAAAAAGCAAAAGTAGATGCTTTAATACTTATAGGTGGTGATGGTACTTTTAATGGAGGTATTGTGTTTGGAAAAGAATTTGGTATTCCATTTATCGGTATTCCTGGAACTATCGATAATGATATCGCAGGTACGACATCAACAATAGGATATGATACAGCATTAAATACAGTCGTAGAGTGTATTGATAAGATTAGAGATACTGCTAGTTCACATAACAGACTGTTTTTTGTTGAAGTTATGGGGCGTGATGCAGGTTTTATTGCTTTAAATGCAGGTGTTGGAGCAGGAGCTGAAGAAATTTTGTTACCAGAAGAAGATTTAGGATTAGATAGATTATTAGAATCGTTGAAGAAAAGTAAAAGCAGAGGAAAATCTTCGAGCATTGTAGTAGTTTCTGAAGGAGACAAAACAGGTAAAAATGTATTTGAATTGGCAGAATATGTTACTAAAAACTTACCAGAATATGAAGCGAGAGTTTCTGTTTTAGGTCACATGCAACGTGGTGGAAGTCCAACATGTTTTGATAGAGTTTTAGCTAGTAAATTAGGAGTTAAAGCTGTAGAAAGTTTATTAGACGGTCAGTCTAATGCAATGGTAGGGTTTTTAAACAATAAAATTGTAACAACAGACATTGAGGAAGCTATAATTAGCTCTCATGATATAAATAGAGAATTATTAAGAATATCTGATATACTATCAGTATAAAAAAACAAGAATTATGATTAAAATAGGAATTAACGGATTTGGTAGAATAGGAAGATTAGCATTCAGATCTACAGTAAATAGAAAAGACGTACAAGTAGTAGCAATAAATGATTTATTAGATGTAGATTATTTAGCTTATATGTTAAAATATGATTCTGTTCATGGAGCTTTTGATGGAACTGTTGATGTGAAAAACGGTAAATTAATTGTAAACGGAAACGAAATTAGAATTACAGCAGAAAGAAACCCAGCAGATTTAAAATGGGATGAAGTTGGTGCAGAATATGTAATTGAATCTACAGGATTTTTCTTAACTGAAGAAACTGCAGGAAAACACTTAGAAGCTGGTGCTAAAAAAGTAGTATTATCTGCTCCATCTAAAGATCACACACCAATGTTTGTAATGGGTGTAAACAATACAGAATTAAAAGCAGATCAAAAAATATTTTCTAACGCATCTTGTACAACGAACTGTTTAGCTCCAATAACTAAAGTTTTAAATGATAACTTCGGTATTGTTGAAGGTTTAATGACAACTGTACATGCTGCAACTGCAACTCAAAAAACTGTTGATGGTCCTTCTATGAAAGACTGGAGAGGTGGACGTTCTGCTATTGGCAACGTAATTCCTTCTTCTACAGGAGCTGCAAAAGCTGTTGGTAAAGTAATTCCTGCAATGGATGGTAAATTAACGGGTATGGCTTTTAGAATCCCTACTATGGATGTTTCTGTTGTAGATTTAACTGTGAAGTTAGAGAAGCCAGCTACATATGCACAAATTTGTGCTGCTATGAAAGCTGCTTCAGAAAGTGGACCAATGAAAGGTGTTTTAGGATATACTGAAGATATGGTTGTTTCTCAAGATTTTGTTGGAGATACTCGTACTTCAATCTTTGATGCTAAAGCTGGTATTGCTTTAAATGATAACTTCGTAAAAGTTGTTTCTTGGTATGATAACGAAATGGGGTATTCAACTAAAATTGTTGACCTTATTGAATACGCTGCAACTTTATAGTTGATACAGCACTATAAGAATATTAAAATCCTGCTTCGGCAGGATTTTTTTTTGCTTAAATTAGCAAGTATCTAAAATAACAATACAATAAATAAATAATTTAGTAAGCTTCTTGGACATCATACTTTCATTTATAGCAGCAACAGCATTATTGGCAATTGCCCCAGGTCCTGATAATATTTATGTATTAATTACTAGTATTTCCGATGGTGTAAAATATGGTTTAGCAACTGTTTTTGGTTTAATTTCTGGTTGCATAATTCATACTACTTTAGTGGCATTAGGTGTATCCGCCGTCATCAAAGACAATGAGAATTTATTTTTAGCACTTAAGATATTTGGTGCAAGTTACTTGGTGTTTTTGGCCTATAAAGTTTACAAAAGTTCATCAAATATTAATTTGACTACAGACATTAAAGTCGAAAAAAGCATGTTCCAATTATTTAAACGAGGGTTTATTATGAATGTACTGAATCCGAAAGTTTCTATTTTCTTTTTGGCTTTTTTTCCTTCATTCTTATTCAGTAATGAGCTTAGTACCGTAATACAGTTTTTTATTTTAGGCTTTATTTTTATGGCAGTTTCTCTGATTGTTTTTTCTGTAATTGCAATACTTTCAGGACAAATAGCTAAAGGCCTCAAACAAAATAAAAATATGAGTATGTTTTTAAAATGGTTGCAAATCATTGTTTTTGTTGGAATAGCAATTTTTATTTTATTTTCTTAAAATAGTTATATCAAATTGTATCTTTGATTTTCAATGAGTCTATTAAAAATCATAGAATGTCCTAGAGACGCCATGCAAGGTATAAAGTTGTTTATACCCACAGAAACAAAGGCGGCGTATATCAATCAACTATTAAAGGTTGGCTTTGATACTATTGATTTTGGTAGCTTTGTTTCACCGAAGGCAATTCCGCAAATGCGAGATACTGCTGAGGTACTTTCTATGCTTGACTTAAATACTACAAAAAGTAAATTATTATCAATTGTTGCCAATATACGTGGGGCAAATGATGCTTCTCAATTTAAGGAAATAGATTATCTAGGCTATCCTTTTTCTATTTCGGAAAACTTCCAAATGCGTAATACCGGTAAAACTATAGCAGAATCTATTGTTATTTTACAGGAAATCTTAAATATTGCAGATAAATCGAACAAAGAAGTGGTAGCTTATTTATCCATGGGGTTTGGTAATCCTTATGGAGATCCTTGGAATGTTGATATCGTAGCCGATTGGACACAAAAAATGGCCGCTATGGGAGTTAAAATAATTTCCTTGTCAGATACTATTGGAAGTTCAACACCAGATATTATAGAATATCTTTTTACTAATCTGATTCCGATGCATTCTAATATAGAATTTGGTGCTCATTTACATACAACGCCTAGCACATGGAAAGAAAAAGTACATGCTGCATTTTCTTCTGGTTGTAATCGTTTTGATAGTGCTATCAAAGGATATGGAGGTTGTCCTATGGCAAAAGACGAGTTAACGGGTAATATGCCTACCGAGAAATTAGTTTCTTATTTTAAAGAGCATAAGATAGCATTAAATCTAAATCAACAAGAGTTTGACAAGTCTTATGCTAATTCAAGCAATGTGTTTTTATAGGGTTACCAAGTAGCTCTAGATTTTATATTTTTCTCACAAAATTGAATAATTTGCTCAATCCGATTCATTCTTGTTTGAGGTCGTTTTGCTTGATTTAACCAATACAAATAGCTCTTTCTGTAACTGGGTGCAAAATTGGTGTAATTTTCAAAAGCTAAATTATTTTTATCAAAAGCATTTTGTAATTCTTCTGGTACAATTAAATTTTCAACATCATCCAATGCTATCCATGAACCATTTTTCTTGGCTATATCTATTTTTGTTAGGCCACTCTGATGCATTAAGTCATTTTCAATAAGCTCTATAATGTGATTTTTGTTGAGTTTACTCCAAACACTTTTAGCATTTCTTGGACAGAAATATTGCCTTCTACGTTCATTATCTATTTTTTTAACAGTAGAGTCTATCCAACCAAAACATAGGGCAACTTTAACGGCCTCTTCCCAACGCATACTCGGCATATCACTTTCCACTTTATAAAAAATAAGATATACACCGCCAACAGTAGTATGGTTTTCTTCCAACCATGCTCTCCATTCAATATCCTTCTTAAAATAAATTTCTGGTAGTTTAGCCATTTTTAGTGTACATCAATTCTTTACAAAATTAAGACTGTTTTTCAATGATATCTTTTATAATCATTTTTGCATGTATGCGAGAGTTTTCAATAAACCATTTATGGGTTTCTTTTCCACCACATATAACGCCAGCTAAATAGATTCCTTTTAAATTACTCTCCATTGTTTTTGGATTGTATGCTGGCTTTTTCAATCCATCGGTTGATAGTTGAATTCCTATATTCTTTAAAAAATCAAAATTAGGTTGATAGCCGGTTAAAGCAACTACAAAATCATTTTTTAAGGATATTTCTTTACCTTCTTTCGTTGATATAACAACTTTATCCTTTAAAATTTCTTTAATTTCTGAATGGTAGTATGCTTTAATACTTCCTTCTTCAATTCTATTAACAATATCTGGTTTTACCCAATATTTTACGCGGTCTCCAATATTTTCCCCTCGAATTATCATGGTAACTCTACCGCCTTTTCTATAAATTTCTAGAGCGGCATCTACAGCAGAATTACTAGCTCCGACAATGACAACATCTTGTTCTGAAAAATAATGAGGATCGTCATAATAATGAAAAACCTTTGGTAAATCCTCTCCAGGAACATTTAAATAATTAGGAATGTCATAAAAGCCAGTTGAAATAATAATTTGTTTCGCTTGGTATTTATTTTTATTAGTAGTTACGTCATATAGATGTTCTTTTGTCTGTACTGTTGTAACTTTTTCAAATAAATTAACATGAAGCTTATTGGAAGAAACAATACGACGATAGTATTCTAACGCCTCTTTTTTATTTGGTTTAGCATTACTGCTTATAAAAGGAATATCGTCAATTTCTAACTTTTCAGACGTAGAAAAAAAAGTCATATTGGTAGGGTAGTTGTATAATGAATTGACCAAAACCCCTTTTTCAACGATAAGGTAGGTTAAATTCTTTTTCTTCGCTTCTAACGCACAGGCAATCCCAATGGGTCCTGCACCAATAATTAAAACATCTAAAGTTGTATTCATCGATATTATTTTGTTACCAACACACTCGTTTATAGTTGATTGAAAAGGATGGTGTGAATCATTTTTTTTTAACTACCCAAAATGGGCTTCCATTTTCATTATTTATATTACTTTTAAAAACAACAAAATTAATAATTAAAAAATGAAACGTGTATGTATAAAACGTTAAGTCATTACGAAATTATTAATAGCGAACTGTCCTGATGCTTTGGGGTGACAATTATAAAATATTAAATAAAACACATGAAATCTTTATTATATATCGTACTCCTATTAACAATTTCATCTATTAATGCTCAGAATATGAAATCAGACTTACCTTATGCTGTAGTTCCTCCCCATCCTGAAAAATATACGGCTACAACTGTCGCAGCAAGAATGATTGACGGATTAGGGTTTAGGTATTATTGGGCAACAGAAGGTTTACGTCCTGAAGATTTAGCTTATAAGGCGAGTGAAGAGGGGCGGACAAGTGCAGAAACGGTTCGTCATATTTATGATTTGTCTAAAATGATTGTAAATGCAACTACCAAAACACCCAATGGTAAATCAGAAAAAGATTCCTTAAGTTTTGATGAACTAAGAAGTGTTACCTTATTAAACTTTAAAAAAGCAAGCACGATATTATTGGAGGCGGATTCGTTGGACGATTTTAAAATTATTTTCGAAAATGATTATGGTATTTCTGAACACTCTTTTTGGATTAATATTACTGGTCCCATTGAAGATGCTATTTGGCATTCAGGTCAGGTTTCATTATTGAGAAGAGCTTCTGGAAACCCTTTTAATTCTAAGGTAAGTGTCTTTAGTGGTAAAGTTAGAAAGTAATTCATTGACATAATTATTTTCTATAAATAAATAAAGAAGAAATTATATTTATATAACCTGCATTACATTATTTAATTTTCTTCCTTCTTTTACTATTATTTCTATACTATCTTCTATATCCTTTTTTGTAGTTCTAAAGTTTACAATGCAGGTGCGTAAGCAGTATTTGTTTTCTACAATTGCGTTTGATAAAAACAGTTCACCTCCATTTTGTACTGCGTTTACTAATTCTTCATTTAACGTGTTTAAATATTTTTCTCTTTTTTCGCCTATTTCTTCAAAATCTTCTGGGATGAACCTAAATGTAGCAATACTTAAATTTTGAGTTATGGGCTCTAATTCCGGTTGCTTTTCTGCCAATTGGTAGAAATACTTTGACAATGCTATATCTTCTTTGATTAACTTTACATAGCCATTACTTCCAATTTGTTGTAAAGCCAACCATACTTTTAAAGCCCTAAAACCACGAGAATTCTGCAGTCCGTATTCAAAGTAATTTAAAGAACCACCTTCTTCGGTTAAGCTGAAATTATAATATTCAGGATGCGAACTATAAGTGTCAATAAGATACTGAGGGTTTTTTACCAAAGTACATCCTGCTTCTAAAGCACTATAGAGCCATTTGTGAGGGTCTAAAGCGATAGAATCGGCTTCTTTAATACCTGCAAACAAATCTTTTAATTCAGGAATAACAGCGGCAGGAATACCATAGGCACCATCTATATGAAACCATAAATCGTGCATTTTACATGTTGAAGCAATGGCTTCAAGGTTATCTACAACACCAGTACTTACGTCTCCAGCGGTACCAACAACCATAAAGGGCTGATGTCCTTGTTTTACATCTTCTTTTATAGTTTGTTCTAACAGTTCTATATTCATTTTGTTAGCGGCATCTGTTGGAATCCATCGGATAGAATTTGAGCCATGTCCAAACAAAATAGCGGCTTTGTCTATCCAAGTATGTGTAGCTTTTGAACAATAGGAAATTAACATTTTTGAAGAGTTGGAAAGGCCATCTTTTTTTATGTCTTTAGGTGCTTTGGCAGTTCTTGCGGCTAAAAAGGCAGTAAAATTCGCCATGTTCCCTCCGCTGACTAAGATCCCTCCATAATTGGGAGAGACACCTATAAACTCTGCTAACCATTTAATGGTTTGTTTTTCTATTTCTGTTGCCATCGGACTCAGTATTTGTCCACCAACGTTTGCATTAACTGATGCGGCTAACAAATCTGCCAAGGCTCCAATAGGTGCGGCCGATGAGGTTATAAATCCAAAAAATTTTGGATGACCATTAAATAGTGAATTATCAAAGAGTAATTTAGAAGCTTTAGAAAGTAATTGTTCTGCGGGTAATCCATTTGCAGGTAACGATAAGTTCCCTAATGTTTTTTGTAATTCTTTTGGCGACTTACTCGTAGTGACAGGTTTTTCAGAAATATCATCAAAAAAATCAGAAATGGTATCGATAAGTTCATATCCAATTTTTCTAAATTCATCCTTGTCAATTTGAATTGAATTTTCTCGTTGGTTTGTCATTTTATTGGCTTTTGTTAATCGTTTCTTAGTTCATCCACCAATTTAGCAAATAAAAACTAAATTTAAAATGGAGGAAAATTATTTTCCTTCGTTTTTTCTAAAAATGGTATCTTTTATATTTAAACTGGATTCGACAAAGATAGAATCTGACATCGATCCTTGAATGTCTAAGTGCGTCGCATTTGTTGAGTTAACATTTAACAATCGTATGTTTTTAGAATCTAAAAATGTTAGCAAAGAATCTTCACTAGTTATATTTATATTTTTAAATACCGCATTATTCATATCATGAATATTCATAAAGTTCTTACAGTTCACCTCAATGTTTTCTATAACTACATTTTCAAGCGGAGATTCTGGAATACTTCTTACCTTAATAAAATTCTTAGCATTTTCAATGATAAGATCTTTTATTTTAATGTTTTTATAGTGTGGAGTAAGTTCATTAACAGCTCTGGCTGGTAACCTCTCTGCTAACTTACCCACCCAGTTGGTAGATCCTAACATATCCCATTTTAGGGCATCATTTTTTAAATCCATGCGTATACGTTCGTAAGTTAAATTCTCGCCACCACCGCCACGTGGCCGTCTTGTTTTAAATCGAATACCTACACCTGAGTTTATAAATACACAATCATGAACATATAAGTTTTTTATTATTCCAGCTGTTTCACTGCCACAAGTAATGCCACCATGACCATTTTCAGCTAAGCAATACCGAACAACTATATTTTCTGTAGATTTGTTAACCCGCATACCGTCAATACCACGACCCGCCTTCATCGTAAAACAATCATCACCAGTACTTAGATTACAATATTCAATTAGCACATTTTTACTAGATTCAATATCAATTCCATCTCCTCGAGGCATATTTACAGAGTTGATAGAAACGCCTCTAATAATTACGTTATCGCAATAAATGGGTACAATATTCCAAAATGCCGTATTTTCTAATGAAACATCTTCTATAAAAACTTTAGTTGAATTTATAGCAGAGATAAACATAGGAGGGAAAACGTATGGTGTTGTAGTTCCGTCGATTATTCTATCTTTAACGGGTGTTTTTGGGTCAATAACTTCATCAATATTCACTGAAACTACAATTTTCTCTCTAATTGAACCCTCAGCGGGACCAATTAACCTTCCTTTACCAGTAATTGCTATGTTATCAACTCCATTTGCATAAATACAGGCACCTAGTGACATAACTTCCACACCTTCAGTTCGTGTGAAAACTACAGGAAGGTAGTCTTCAATTTCACCACTAAATGAAAGGGTTGCACCCTCAAGAAAATGAAGGTTGATATTGTCTTTTAATGCTATCCGACCAGTGAACCATTGCCCTTTGGAGATAACCACTATGCCACCACCTTTTGCACTTTGTGTATCAATGGCGTGTTGAATAATTTTTGTGTTAATACCATCAGTTTTTAAATCGACAACTATGGTGTCTGTAGGAAAATCAGGTCTTTTAAACGCTATTGTAGGAAACGGAGCCGTTACGGGTGCTATTTCTTTAGGCATCACCAAGACACCAACTTCGCTTTTTTGAGGAATATGAACGGATGCTTTTTTTGAATTGTTTATAGGTTCTTTACAACCGACTAGTAGCAATAATAAGACCATGGAGATGAAGAGGTGTTTCATAAAATTTGGATTTTCATTTACTCCCATTTTAATGTGCATTTTCCAATGGCATAAAAAGGTTTTTGGTTGGCGTCAGTGATTTTTGATGTGTAAATTATTGTGAAGCTGCCATCATCTTCCTCAATGGCACAAAGAGGAGTTCGCATAGCGTGATCACCATCATCTCCCCATTTATTTGAATTACTTTGTATTTTAACACGAGCTTCTTTGCTCCAGTTATATCCATCGTTTGAAATACTATAAGCAATTTCCTGATCTCCAAAAGAATCAAATACAGCAAGAAGTCCGCCATTTTTTAATTCCGTTACTTGTGGATTTTCAATAAATTCTTCAGCAATAGGTACTGGATTAATTCCCTCTGGCATTCGTTTCCAAGGTCCACTAAGCTTAGATGCTGTGGCCAATCCAACCGGCCAAGGTCCTTTAGGTATATAATTATGACCATCATAAAAAGCGTACCATTTATCGCCTACTCTATACGGGTTAAAAGTGGCTACTGCTTGTTGTCCTTCCCATGGCTGAGAATCAGCATCAGGTTGCAATACAATATTCATATCTGCGTAAGGCCCAGCAATACCATTAACTCCTTTAAATACGGACTTTGCACGCCAAACTCGGCCCTGATAATCACTTTTTTCTATTTCACCTTTATCTTTATCGCCAGCCCGATAGGCTACGTAAAAAATATTCCATGCATTTTCGTCATTGTTAAACTCAACACCAGTTACCCAAACCTCTGATTTCGGATTTGAAGGCGATCTACCTGGAATACTATTGACAATGGTTGCATGTCGTTTCCAATTTATGGCATCGTTGCTGGACCAATAAGCAATGCGTAAATCTCTGTGTGGCCGATAAAACATTTCGTTTACAAACATATGATATACGCCATCTATCTTTACAACCTGGCCTGTTTCAAATCCAGATTGATTATTCGTTGAGATCACATTCATGTGTGTATTATCAATTACAGGTCCATCATGCTCATCTACTAAAATTAATTTTTTGGTGTTAAGAGATGCATTTTGTGCATAGAAATTTTCAGAAGTTCCAACAGAAATTAATGCAAAAAGTGAAGCTAGGTAAATTTTCTGGAAGGCATTTTTTATTTTGTTCATAACTGTTCTTATTCAATATTTATTTTAAAAACTTGAGCAATATCTGACGGTAGTCTAACTTTATTTGGAACAATTATTTTTAAACCATCAGCCGAGTGTTCAAAAGTACATGGTTCAATTTTTTTCAAACCCAGTAATTCAATAGACGTAACTTTTTTTCCAAGTTTTTTGGTTGATAGTTCTTTTAAAGTAAATGAAAAAGAAGGAGCTTTTGTGATACCTCCAACCCATTCTGATGTGATTGCAAAAACGGCATCATTCTTTTTAGTAAAAGAAACTTTTATGTCATTCTGTATAGTTTCGTTGGGAACATGATAAGGTCTAGTTTCGTATATAGCTTCACCAAACGTCCATAACCAACGCCCTACGTCATACACAATCAATTTTTGATCTTCAGGAAAAGTTCCATCTGCTTTTGGTGATAAGTTTAAAAGCATTTGGCCATTACAGCTTACAATCTCAATGAGGCTATGAATAATATCATGTGCAGACCTCAATTGCATTCCATCGGTGTAGCCCCAAGAAAAGGAATACCCTGTGCCAATGGAATAGTCTGATAAAAAGGGTTCTTCCATTATTTTATCAGGATTGTTATTTTCATGATCTAACATGCCACCACCTTTAATATCATCACCTTTATAGGTAACAATCACTTCCTTACCTTTCTCTTTGGCATCATTAAAATAATAGGCCATATACGATTTAAGGTATTCTTGATTCACGCGTTCCAACCAAGCATCGTGATAGATAATATCGGGTTGGTATTTATCCACAACCTCAATATTTTTATCCATCCACATTTTCTGCCATTCTTCTTCAGGCATTGTACTGCCATAAAGTTTTTGATATTTGGGATTATAACCTGCCCATGAAGGATCCATTTTAAAGTTGGTGTAATTGAGTTCGTGGTGTAGAGAGACAAAATATTTCATATTTCTTTTTCGAATGGAAGTTCCTAATTCACCAACAATATCGCGTTTTGGTCCCATATCTTTTGCGTTAAAAGGTGTTGTCTCACTATCCCACATGGCAAATCCATCATGATGTTCTCCCACTAATCCCGCAAACCGGGCACCACCTTTAATAAATAAATCGGCCCATTCATCTGCATCAAAATTTTCGCCTTTAAACATTGGGATAAAGTTGTGATAATCAAATTCATTAAGCGAACCATATACTGCGATATGCCGTTTATGTGTACCTAATTTAGAATAGTTAGAGGTATCACGCATTGCTTTGATATAATGTTCGTTATTATAGGCAGGTACAGCATATACCCCCCAATGGCAGTAAATTCCAAATTTGGCATCTCGCATCCAATCTGGTACATTTTTATGATTTGACAAAGATTTCCAGTTTGCCTTATATTCTTTTTGAGCATTTAAGTGCCCCAATATAAACATGGTGAAAATGATAATTATAAACTTGTGGATTTTCATGTGGTAAGGCTTTTCAAATGCAAATAATAAAATGAAGTTTCTTTTATTTTTTATGGAAACAAAGTACGCATGTCTGAATTGAGTTGTTCTAATGAATGCAGCGACTAATTTAATAAATAAACCCCAAATAGAAAATTAGAAATAATTTTCAGAGTAGTCAAAAACCAACAATAAGTTAAATGTTTTGTGAGCATATTTATTTAATTATTCTCATTTTTTCAAATGCCTTATATGTCACATCTTTTCTAATCATTGGAAACAAATTCATATCAAATTGTTCTTTCGGTTCTATATTTGTGGCGAAAAAATACGTTTTATTTTGGGATTCGATATATCCAACAAACCAACCATTATTATTTCCATTACTGATGGACCAACCTGTTTTTCCACTAAGTTTATACGTATCATTTTCTTCAATTACCAGGATTCTTTTCATTATTTTTTCCGTGCGTTCAGAAATTGGCAATTCTGATGTATAAAACCGCTTTAAAAAATCTATTTGTTGAAATTGATTAATTCGAGAGGTTCCTTCAAGCCAGAATAGGTCAATGTTGGTAGCGTCAACTTTCATATTTCTGTATTCAAGTTTATCTAGATATTCCGTCATTTTTTTTACTCCAATTTTCCTTGCTATTTCTTGATAGCAAGGAACACAGGAAAAACGAAATGCATTTGTAAATGTTAAGTCCTGCTCCCAAATCTTAAGTCTTCTGTTTTCTCCGTTCCATTTGAACAGTGTACTATCGTTTTCAACTATTCCTGTTTCCAGTGCTATAATTGAATTGGTTATTTTAAAGGTAGAAGCTGGTAAGTTTCCTTTTTGAGCCCATTGGTAATCATTTGAATAGTACTTATTTTCTTCAAGATCATAAATTAAAATGGCTCCTGTAACATTGGATGCATCAATAATGGTTTGAAATTCTTGAACTACATTCTCTTGTACTGTCACTTTAACCTCCTTTTTATACGGGACGGTCTTTTTTTCAATACAGGAGAAAAATAGAATTAATAAGGGTGCTAAATAAAAAATTTTCATCTTGTTTTATTAATGGCAATGTGCTTGTGTGTGGACTTTCGTGTTTTAAAGTACGAATCATTAAAAGTACAAAATAATACTATTTAGTGCCTAGTATGATAGTGTGTAAATTTAATCAAGAAGATGTTTATCTTTCACCTGAGTTCTTCTTAAAGTTTTTAGAACGGGTTTTGTCAATAGCAGCATTTCTAGAAATATTCAACATCCAAATGAAAAATCTGCCTTTACTTGAACTGTAAGCATTTGCACTATTCTATGCTTTTACAAATACATCTTGTAGTATTTCTTCAGCGATGGTTTCGTTTTTAATAATTGTAAAAATAACGCCCAACAAACTCTTTTTATAATTATTATAGAGGTGCTCAAAGGCCTTTACGTCTTATTATTAAAATAGAATTATAGATTTCTTTAAGGTCATTTTGATGTTTTAAAGTTAAAAAATATTAAAAAAAATCGTTTTTAAACGGTTTTTTTAGATTTATAAATTGAGTTAATATTATTTAATTTCTCCACATGCTACTCTTTCACCAGCAGCACCGGTAGGTTGTGTTGTAAAGTCGTCGGCTTTTGCATGCACTATAATACCTCTACCTATAATATTTTTGTTTTGATTAGAACCTCCAATGGCCCATTGATCAGTTTCGAATGTTAAAGTAGCATTACCATCTACATCTGCAGTTAAATTGCCTATGTCACCTCGATGATATCCGTTTTCATCGCCCCATTTACCATGAGGTTTATTTTCAGGATTCCAATGTCCACCAGTTGTTGTAGCATCATCGGAACTACAATCGGCTTTTTCATGGAGATGAATAGCGTGTTTACCAGGTGTTAATCCTTGTAAACTGGCTGTCATTGTTACCTTGTCGTCATTTTGGATAAATACAATTTCTCCAGTTACCTTGCTATTGCTTTTAGAATATAGCGTAACGGTTAAAGTCTCTGGTTTTACTCTTCAACAGATTTAGTAGTTTCTCCTAGCGAATCCAATGAATTATTTGTCTGATCTGTTTTTTTCTCATTTTTACACGAAATGGTAATGAAAAAAACTAAGACTATTAGTGTTACTATTTTAGTTTGCATAAATATATTTTTAAATTATATTTCAAAGTTACTTTACTACATAGCCATGTGTTAACACAAATGATATAATCATTGGCTCATTTAACTTTTCTAAATTCAGAATCCATCAGTATCCACATATTGGGGTCTAATACAACTTTTTCAGGTTCTGAATCTACAGTAATATAAAATGTATTTGCTTTTTCATTTACTTGTAAGGTTTTTATAAGTGGTTTTTGCTTTTCGTTATGGTAAACAGCTATTTCTAATGGCATTTTAAAAAGACTACCGTCGTTTTGAACTTGATTAAGGCGTATTTTAACCTCTTTTTTCTTTACATCATATTTCCAATCACCTTCATATTTTAAAGTGCCCGGTTTGTATAACCATTGCTCAAAAAATTGAGATAAGTCTTGTCCTGAAACAATTTCCATTTCTCTTATAAAATCTGCAACGGTAGCATTTAAGTCTTTATACTTTTTGTAATACGCTCTTATTCCTTTCCAAAATAATTCTGTTCCTATCTTACCTCGTAGCATGTGTAAAATCCAACTCCCTTTTTGATAGGTTTGAGAACTCGTTACATCTTTCATGTCCTTTAAATTATCATGAATAATAGTATATTTTGGATTCTTTTTATAAAAGTCATCTACTCTTTTTTTACTATCAATTAGACCATTTGTAAAGGCGTCTCTACCATATTCATGCTCTATAAAGAGTAACGTGAAATAAGTTGCAAAACCTTCGCTAAGCCAAACTTCATCCCAGTCATATTCAGTAACCGCATTTCCAAACCATTGATGTGCAATTTCATGTATAACTACATTTCGCCATCGTTCATTTCGATCTCCTTTAACGGATTTTTCACTATATAAAATTGCGGATGCCGCTTCCATGCCGCCGCTTACGCTGTTTGATTGAATATTAGCCAATCTTTCGTAAGAAAAAGGACCAATATAGGAGCTGTAAAATTCTAATACTTTTTTTGTGGGTTCAGCAAAATCATAAAATCCCGCTTCACGGTCTTGAGGATACACCCATGTTTCAATAGATTTTCCCTCAAATTTATCGACATATTTGACAGCAAACTTGGCTACTCCAAGAACATATAACCAAGAAGCAATTGGAACTGATTGTTTCCAATGCGTAAGACGCATACCGTTTTCTAAATCGGTTTCTTCTATTTTTAATCCGTTAGAAACTACTTGATAATGATTGGGAGCCGTTACTATAAATTCACATTTTGATTTGTCATACGGATGATCCACCATAGCTAGCCAGTTGCGACCTTTATTTGGCCAGTTATCACTAAAAAATGTTCGGTCTCCATACTTGTTATCCGCTATTTTAAGTCCTGTGGCAGGAATACCTTTATAAGAAACGGTATACTGACTGGTTTGATTTTTGTACGATTTTTCTGGAAGCTCAATTAAAATTTCGTCATTTTCATGGCTGTATATAATTTCTTTTCCATCCGAAATAATGCTGCTTACTGTCATACCTTTATTCTCTAATTTGGTTGAGGTGTTTATTAAGTCGAGTCGAAGATATGCTACACCATCAGCAAGGTAGTTTACGTCAATAGTAACTACACAAATGATTTCGTCAGTAGTATCAGACAGTTTAATGTTAAATGCATAATTGGTAATATCAATTTTAGGATTTTTAGGGTAGTTGTCGGTAAAAGCAAAAAGTGATGAGTTTATAATTGATATTGCATATACACAAAGTACACCTACAATTCTTAGTATAGATTTTTTCATATTTAAAGGTCTTCTAATGGTTGTTGACGTTAGGTCTATTCTTTTAATGGCAATACTGTTGCAGGTCTAAATTCGGTCAGCCCTTTTCCTTTAATAGTTTTTTCAACATCGCTTATGCTTGAAGGAACAAAACCACTCATGTTTTCAACACCTGTTTCAGTAACTACGGCAACATCTTCAATTCTAATATACAATCGTTCGTCTCGTAACCAAATCATAGGGTCTATAGTAAAAACCATACCTGGTTTAAGTTCAACGCCTCTTACTCTGCTTACATCATGAACAGCCATACCAACAGGGTGTTGAAAATGACCACGAAATACAAGTCCTTCTTGCACAGCTTTTAAATGAGAAGGCTTCACGAATTTTTTACCCACAATGTATTTCTTCATATCTTCAGCGGCTTTTTTCAGTACTTCATTACTAGTGATTCCTGGTTTTATGTATTTGAAAAGAGCGTCACGGTAAGCTACAATAAATTCGTATAAAGCTGTTTGAGATTTGTTAAATTTACCATTTACAGGCCAAATTCTGGTTACATCACTGGTGTAATACCGATAGTCAGGTGCATAATCCATTAGGACTAAATCACCATCATTAAGTACATCTTTCTTGTGAAAGTAGTGACCAAAATAAGCATTGGTACCACCTCCAATAATTGACGCATAACCATCACCTCGAGCTCCATTTAAGTAATAAATATATTTTGCGGCGGCATCTAGTTGGTATTCGTAAATACCTGGTTTTGTAGATTTCATGGCTTCAATAATACCAAGTCCAGCTATTTGGGTTGCTTTTCTAATAAGGTCAATTTCTTTAGGACTTTTAATGAGTCGCATAGCATCTAAAATAGGAGAAAGGTCGCGTATTTCAACTTGTGGAAAACGTTCTTTTATTTTTTGCGTAAATCTAGCTTCTCGCGATGGTTGAGCATCCCACGGATCAGAAGCGGTTCTAGCTTGGGCATATAAAATCTCATCACGACTATCATTGCCTATTTCAGCAGGACTTAAGGGTGTGTATAATACCAATCCAGGTGGTTTAATTAACCCGGTACTAACAATATCACTTGATAAAAATTCGAGTCCACGAACCTTATCTACACCAGTTAATTCTTTAACCAATTCTGCATCTTCAGCAGACAGTACTTTTCCTTCCCCTTTTTCTCTACCTTCATCTCTATGTGGTAAATAAAGGGTTGATGTTTTATGCTTTCCATTAAGCAATAAATAGGCATGAGCAGTTTCTAATCCGCTTAAATAATAAAACGTATTAGATTGTCTGTAAACGCTAAATCCGGGAACACCAGCAGAGCCTTGTATTAAAGCAAAAGCATTGTTTCCAATTTTGGTAAATATTTGAGTTCTTCTTTTATTAAAATCTTCAGGAGAAAAGTCTGTTTGATAATGATGTTTTTCTTGTGCTACTACAAAGATTGTTAGAAATAATAAAATGGTTAAAACTGTCGATTTAAAATTTGTCATAAATAAAAATGTTGTTTTAATTAAAGGAAATAATTATTTGATTTACTGCAATCTACAAAATTTAACATTTATAATTTAACAAAAATTGAATTATACTGTTGATATTCAGACTTTATATGCTTTATTAACCTAAGTTATTTTAGTATATTTACAGGTATGATTAAAGATATAAAATTAGCAGTACTTATAGACGGTGATAATATTCCGTCAAAGTACATAAAGGAGATGATGGAAGAGATTACCAAGTACGGAACTCCTACAATTAAACGTATTTATGGAGATTGGACGAAACCACATTTGAACAAATGGAAAAATGTCCTATTGGAAAATGCTATTAATCCAATACAACAATACGGATATACCACAGGAAAAAATGCCACAGATTCAGCCATGATTATTGATGCGATGGATATATTATATTCCAAAAACATTGATGGTTTTTGTTTGGTCTCTTCGGATAGTGATTTTACAAAGTTGGCAACACGCTTAAGAGAATCTGGAATGCAAGTTATTGGTATTGGAGAAAAGAAAACGCCAGATCCGTTTATTGTAGCCTGTGATAAATTTATTTATTTAGAAATTTTAGAAACGTTTACGGAGCAGCAAGATGGTAAACCAGAAGTAAAGAAGCCAAGTTTAGATAAAATAACACCAAAAACAATTCGCTTGTTAAAACAGTCTGTTTCAGATGCTGCCGATGATGATGGTTGGGCATTTTTAGGGGATGTAGGCTCACTAATTATTAAAAAACAACCTAATTTTGATGCTCGTAATTTTGGTTTTGATAAGTTAACACCATTATTCAAGTCGCTTACGCAATTTGAAATTGAACAACGTGATCAAGGTAATAAAAGATTTAAATTGATTTATGTGAAGAATAAGTAGAACTATTAAAAAGTTAAAAGCCTTCAAGTAAAAGAATTAACACTACTGCTGTCTGGTTGAGCGGAGTCGAAACCTACTTTTGTTTTAACGAAGTAGCTCTCTCCTAAATTAGTCGTGATTCTCGAACTGAAAAAACCTTAAAAAATGCTATAGTCGTTGGTTGAGTGACGCTGTAAAGGTGTTTTCTTATAGTGCAATTTGTGTGTGTTGTCTCAAAATTTACTACTAGTTAAATTATAGTTTTTTGTAAAACCCAAAGCGTGACAATTAATTTAAAAAAAAGAGAAGTATCGTCCCGCATTGCGAAACGATACATCTTTTTTAGTTATGCCCAACTACACATCCGCATCCGGGTTGCGTAAAACTTTGAGCTTCTTCGTGCCAAGGAAAAGCTTGGTTGTAATTATTGTTTTCCCAATAGAATTTAGTCCTATTTTTTATGGTATTCCCAATTTCGTTCATGGTTTCAGTATCATATAATCTACCATTTACCATAGTATATTTTACACTATTTGAATTTTGGATGTCATCTAGAGGGTTTTTATCTAAGACAATTAAATCTGCGAGTTTACCTACTTTTAAAGAACCAACATCATTACCTATACCTAAATATTCAGCTCCATTAATAGTTGCTGCTTGTAAGGCTTCATGGTTGGTCATACCTCCCTGTTGTAACATCCATAACTCCCAATGAGCACCTAAGCCTTGTAACTGTCCGTGAGCACCTAAATTTACTTTAACTCCAGCGTCAGAAAGTGCTTTAGCTGTTTTTGAAGTTAATATATGTCCATTTTCATATTCTTCCATAGGCACCATTGTTCTATGTCTAGATCGGGCATCAACAATACTTCTAGGGGTATATTTTAATAATTTTTCATTCTCCCATACATTGGTGGTTTGGTACCAATAATACTCACCACTCATACCTGCGTAATTTACAATAAGAGTAGGTGTATACCCTGTGTTACTATTACTCCAAAGAGTTATGACATCTTTATAAACTGGGGCAATTGGAATGTTATGCTCTATACCTGTATGTCCATCCATAATCATGGTCATATTATGATAAAACGTAGAGCCACCTTCTGGAACCACAAAAATACCCTCTTCACGTGCTGCTTGTAAAATTTGTTGACGTTGTTCACGTCGTGGTTGGTTATAACTCTTCACAGATAGAGCACCAAAAGCTTTGGTTCTTCGAATAGAAGATCGTGCATCATCTAAGCTATTAACAACGGCTTTAAAATCGCCATCAGCACCGTATAAAATAAATCCAGTAGAGTAGAGGCGAGGCCCTACCATCTCACCGCTTTTAATCATTTCGGCCAATGTAAATACAGTTTCTGTGTTTGCCGAAGGATCATGAGAAGTTGTTACCCCGTGAGCTAAATTGGCATAGAATTGCCAATGTTTTTGAGCATTTAGACCATATCTGAATCCGCCGATGTGTGCGTGAGCATCAACCATCCCCGGCATAATTGTTTTACCGGCAACATCATAAACTCTAGTGTCCGAGTCTATGGTTATGTCTGACGTTTTACCAATAGCGGTGATCTTATTTTTTTCAATTACTATGGTTCCATCCTCAATAACCTCACTACCTTCCATGGTAATAATTCTTGCATTCGTAAATGCTATTTTACCCATAGGGGTATCCATTTTAGCCACTAAGTTTATTTTGAGTCCCTTATCGTTAGGTGGAGCGATGCTATCAGGTGAGTTTTTAAGAAATGTAAATCGCTCATTAATTCTATTGCTATAGTATTCTTCACCTAAGGTAAAGTGTACCGTTTTACTATCATCAGACCAATGTAAGTTCGTACCTGCATCTTTTGAAATTTGAGAAACAGGAACTGCTTTCGTTTTATTATCTAAATCTAATGTTTGACCGGTTGTTGGCATCGGTGCCAAGTATACGTTGTGTAGATTACTGAACGCAAGCCATTTGTTATCTGGGCTTGGTACTAGTCTGTTTGCATATTTAGAGGTGATTAATGTTTTTTCTTGTTGTCCATTTAAATCAACACTTTTTAAGGATTTTGTTAAGTTACCAAAATAAGTTCCTCCTGTTTGATAGATAATATGTTGATTTGATGACGAAAATTTTGGATATTCACCACTTACTTTTAGCCATTTATTGTCGGAACCATCTTTGTTTACAGTGTAAATACCGGATTTTTTCGAATACGTTCTCCCTTGCTCATTATTACCTCCTTCTTTCACATAGACAATTTTGTTGCCATCATTACTGAAAGAAGGCATTCTATAAATTCCTTTTTCAATAGTTATTTTAGTTGATTTACCTCCTTTGGATGATACTGTATAAATGGCACCGAAATTTTCATCGTTCCAAGTTACATACACTATTTCTTTTCCGTTTGGAGAAAATTGAGGTTCAGCTTCAATGTCATTTCCTTTCGTTAATCGCTTTGGTGTGCCATTTGGTAATTTTTTAGTGTAGATATGTCCCAGAGCATTAAAAGCTATTGATTTTCCGTCAGGAGAAGTCACTGTGTTTCTAATTGCTTTTGCTGTAAAACTATCTGTAAATGCAGGATTATCAAACTCCACTGCTTTCGCAATTTTGATAGTGGCTTCTGCTTCAAAAGGAATGTTGCTTACTGCTAAGGTTTCAATGTTTAGTTTATTGATTTTACCACCTGACCAAAATACCAATTCGTTATTGTTAGGCATCCAACTAAAGCGAGTGTACACTCCAAATACTGCCCAAGCCTCTTGCTGGTCTTTGTTTAAGTTGTCGTACACAGGAAATTCTTCTCCTGTTTCTAAATTATGAATATAGAGTACTGTTTTTGTTCTAACGCGTTTTACAAACGCTAATTTTTTACCATCTGGTGATATTTGAGGACGTGCAGCTCCACCCGGTCCACCTGTTATTGTTTCTATACTGCCATCTTCAAAGCTGTATCTCTTTATGACATAAATCTGACTGTTCGGATCTTTGTTATAATTAAATGCTCCGCCGGGATATACATCTTCGCTATAATATAAATACTTTCCATCAGGTGATACTGTGGGCTCGTTTACATCTTGTTGGTCATTTTTTCTTTTTGTCAATTGAGTTCCAGAACCTCCAGTTATATGATACATCCACATTTCTCCTGCCCCTAAAGATCTGCCAGAAGTAAAATGTTTTCTAGCGATAATAAAATCACCATCAGGCATCCAAGTAGCATTATTCAACAATCTAAAGCTTTCTTTTGTGATTTGTTTGGCATCCGAACCATCTGTGTTCATTGTCCAAATATTATCACCACCACCAGCATCACTTGTAAATAGAATCTTTTTACCATCTGGACTGAACTGTGGTTGTATTTCAAAAGCCAGACCTTGTCTTAGCAGTGTCGATTTTCCACCAGTTATTGGCATTTTATAAATATCACCTAATAGGTCAAAAACAATCGTTTTTCCGTCAGGACTCACATCTACATTCATCCAAGTGCCTTCATCTGTATTCAATTTAACTTCTTTAAAATTCCAATCGCCTTCGGGATTTGAAACATCCCATTTTTTGGACTTTTCATCTTGAGCAGTGAGATTGAGTGAAAGAAAAATAACAACAAAAAAGAGTAGGTTGATTTTAGACATTTTGAAAATTTAAGTTAGATATGCGAATATAATTATAATACTTGATATTGAAGAAATGAGGTAAAAAGAGTATACGAATTGATAATAGCGTTGTGTTAAAAAGTTATTTAGGAAATAAAAGTGAGAAGATTAGAGATGGGCAGTCATTTTGCCAATATTAACTTTCTCTACGTTGGTAAAGCTAATTTCTCTAACATGTACCATATCTCCCCATAGGTATTTATTGCCTTTAAGACTGTTTGTAGATTTCATTCTTTTTTTTAATCTACTGATTTCAATTTCAGAGGCTTCTCTTTTTGTGCCAAGCTTGCCATATAATTTAAGTGCAGGATAGTTATTAAATTTCAACTTGTATAATGATTTTAACCAAAACCATTTATTACTATTTACGGCCAAAACACAAATATTATTGTTCGATTTTGCATTTTCTGGTAGTTTTGATATGTATTTTTCAAAATAAAATCCTGTTTGATCACCATTTAAAAATAGAGTTCCAACAGGAGTAACTGTGGGAAGGTTATTGGAATTTACAGACGCGATTGACACATGTAAATTCGATTTGAAACTTTTGTTAAAATGATTTCTTATTGCCTTCCAGTTTTTAGTAATATCCATAAAGTAAATTTTAAATATTACCTTGTCAGTCGGGACGTTCAAGGTGACACTTGGGTGAATTATTAGTAAATGATTATTAATTCCCTTCAAATAAAAACCGTTTTCAATACCAACATAAATATGGTATATAGAAAACGGTTTTATCCACTATAATAAAAAATTATTTGAGTATACTACTTTTAAAAACAATACTTGTTTTCTGCTTTAACTTTCTCAGCTATTTCAATACGTAAATCAACAATATCTGGATAGTTAGCGTATTTTGTGAAACGTTTAAGTCCCATCAACATCATACGTTGTTCATCGCCTTCGGCAAAAGAAATAATACTTTCTTTTCCTTTTTCTTCAACGATATCAACCGCATGATATAAATATAATTTTGCCATAGCGATTTGTGCAGATTGCTCTTTTTCGCTAGTTCGTTTAACATTTTTTTCAGTTCTTAAAATTGCTGATTCTGCCATATAGATTTCGATTAAGATATCTGCGGCTGCTATTAATAATTGTTGATGATCTTCTAAGTTCTGTCCATATTTTTGAACAGCACCACCAGCCACCATTAAAAAGGTCTTTTTAAGCTTTTTAATCATTTCTTTTTCTTCTGAAAATAATTCAGAATAATCAGGAGTTTCAAAAGAAGGAATACCCATTAATTCTTCTTGAACTTTTTGAGCAGGTCCTAATAAATCTACATGACCTTTCATGGCTTTCTTCACTAACATACCAACAGAAAGCATTCTGTTAATTTCGTTAGTCCCTTCATATATACGAGCAATACGAGCGTCTCTCCAAGCAGACTCCATCGGAGTTTCTTCAGAGAATCCCATGCCACCAAAAATTTGGATACCCTCATCTGCAGCATTTTGAACATCTTCTGATACGGCCACTTTTAGGATAGAACATTCAATTGCATATTCTTCAACACCTTTTAACTCAGCCTCTTGGTGAGAGTTGCCTGAAGCCTCGCGAATAGCGATGCGATCCTCAATATTTTTTGCAGCTCTATAGGTTGCAGATTCGCCAGCATAAGCACTAGCTGCCATCTCTGCTAATTTCGTTTTAATTGCACCGAAATCAGCAATAGGCGTTTTAAATTGTTTACGCTCATTAGCATAATTTACAGCGATACTTAAAATTCGTCTTTGAGAATCTAAACAAGCTGCAGCCAATTTAATACGACCAACGTTTAAAGCGTTCATTGCAATTTTAAAACCTTCGCCACGACCAGCCAACATGTTATCTGCAGGAACAACAGTATCGTTAAAAAATACTTGACGTGTTGAGGAAGCTCTAATACCAAGTTTATGCTCCTCTTCACCCAAAGTAATTCCATTAGGGTTGTTTTTATCAAATTCAACAATGAAGCCTGTAATATTTTTATCATCTTCAATACGAGCAAAAACAATCATCAAACTACAGAAGCCTGCATTTGAAATCCACATTTTTTGACCGTTAATTTTGTATGTTTTACCATCGGCAGAAAGTGTAGCAGTTGTTTTACCAGAGTTGGCATCAGATCCAGCTCCAGGTTCTGTTAAACAATACGCTCCAAACCATTCTCCAGTTGCCAACTTTGGTACGTATTTTTGTTTTTGCTCTTCTGTACCGTAAAGTGTAATTGGCAATGTTCCAATACCAGTATGAGCACCAAAAGCAGTACTAAATGAACCTGTTCCAGATGAAATATAATCACAAGTTAATACTGTAGAAACAAATCCCATTCCCATTCCTCCATAAGCTTCAGGAACGGATACACTTAAAAATCCCATATCTCCAGCTTTACGCATCACTTCTTCCGTTAAAGCATAATCTTTGGCTTCAAAACGAGGTTTATGAGGAATGATTTCACGATCATTAAATTCCATTACTGATTCTTTCATCATTGTTTGCTCTTCTGAAAAATCTTCAGGAGTAAAAACGTCTTCACATTTTGTTTCTTTTACTAAGAATTGACCTCCACGAAGGATGTCTTTTTCTAAATCTGCCATTTTATAGTATTTTTATTAAGTTCTTTTTTTAGTTTAAAAATTCAAAAATGCCACAAGCACCTTGACCTGTACCAACACACATGGTAACTGCACCATATTTACCTTTCATATTGCGTTTACGCATCTCATCAAAAAGTTGCACAGATAATTTTGCTCCAGTACATCCTAAAGGATGTCCGAGTGCAATTGCACCACCATTTACGTTAATGATATCTGGGTTTAGACTTAACTCTCTAATTACCGCGATAGATTGCGAAGCAAATGCTTCGTTCAATTCAATTAATTCTAAATCCGCTTGTTTTAAACCTGCTTGTTTTAATGCTTTTGGAATTGCTTTTACTGGTCCAATACCCATAATACGAGGTTCAACACCTGCTGCAGCATAATTTACCATTCTAGCAATAGGTTCTAAACCGAGTTCTTTAACCATGTCTTCACTCATAATCATTACAAAAGCAGCTCCATCACTCATTTGTGATGAGTTACCGGCTGTAACACTTCCTCCTGCAGCAAATACGGCTCTTAGTTTTGCCAACGCTTCTTTGCTAGTTCCAGCACGGGGTCCTTCATCTTTAGTTACTGTGTAAGATTTTGTTGCTTTTTTTCCATTAGCATCAATATAAGTTTGTTCTACGTTGATAGGAACAATTTGATCTTGAAAACGATTTTCAGCTTGAGCTCTCAATGCTTTCATATGTGAATTATAAGCAAATTCATCTTGGTCTTCACGAGAAACTTTAAACTGTTTGGCCACCGCTTCTGCAGTATTGCCCATTCCCCAATAATAATCTTCGTGACCCGCTTTTACTGTATCGTAATTTAGTTCTGGTTTAAAGCCTGTCATGGGTACTGAACTCATACTTTCGGCTCCACCTGCGATAATACAATCTGCCATACCAGCTTGAATTTTTGCTGTGGCAATTCCTATTGTTTCAACACCAGAAGCACAAAAACGATTTACGGTTACACCAGGAACATCTACACTATCCAATCCAATTAAAGAAATAAATCGTGCCATATTTAAACCTTGTGCACCTTCTGGCATGGCGTTACCAACAATAACGTCGTCAATACGTTTCTTGTCTAAATTAGGCAGTTCTTTCATCATGTATTTGATGGTTTCTGCGGCCAATTCATCAGTTCTTTTAAAACGGAACACGCCTTTTGGTGCTTTACCAACTGCTGTTCTATATGCTTTTACTATATATGCTGTTTTCATAGTTCTTAGTTTCTTAAAGGTTTTCCTTTGGTTAACATGTGTTGAATACGTTCTAAAGTTTTACGTTCTGTGCATAAACTTAAGAAAGCTTCACGTTCTAAATCCAATAAATACTGCTCACTCACTAGCGTTGGCTCAGATAAGTCTCCACCAGCCATTACGTAAGCTAATTTATTAGCAATTTTATGATCATGCTCACTAATGTAGTTGCTATCTTCCATAGCATCTGTACCTACAAGGAACATACCTAAGGCTTGTTTACCGAGTACTTTAACATCTGTTCTTCGAACAGGTTGTGTGTAACCCATATCTGCCATTAATTTTGCGTGTTGTTTTGCTACGGCTATTTGACGGTCTTTATTTACAACAACAATATCTTTTCCTTTTTGTAAAAGGTTAGTGTCAAAAGCTTCATTAGCAGAAGTAGATACTTTTGCCATACCAATGGTTAAGAAATGTTCTTGTAGAACATTTAACTGCACATCTCCTTTATGAAATAGGTCTGATGCTCTCAATGCCATTTCTTTAGATCCACCACCGCCGGGAATAACACCAACGCCAAACTCTACAAGGCCCATATATGTTTCTGCGGCTGCAACTACTTTATCTGCGTGTAATGACAATTCACAACCACCACCTAAAGCCATTCCATGTGGAGCAGAAATAGTTGGTATTGAAGAATAACGCATTCGCATCATAGTATCTTGGAAATATTTGATAGCCATATTAAGCTCATCATATTCTTGCTCTGCAGCCATCATGAAAATCATACCAATATTTGCACCAACAGAGAAGTTTGCGGCTTGGTTACCAATCACTAATCCAGCAAAATCTTTTTCAGCTAAGTCAATAGCTTTATTTAATCCCGCAAGAACATCACCTCCAATAGTATTCATTTTTGATTGGAACTCACAGTTTAATATTCCGTCGCCTAAATCTTCAACAACAACACCTGAGTTTTTAAACACTTCGTTTGTTTCTCTAATATTATCTAGAATAATGAAACTATCTTGTCCAGGAATTTTAGTTTGTGTTTTTGTTGGAATATCATAGAAATATGAAGAACCTTCTTTTACTGTATAAAAAGATGTATTACCAGAAGCAATCATCTCATTAACCCATGCAGCTGGCTTTAGACCTTCGGCTTTCATTAATTCGATTCCTTTTTCTACACCAATAGCATCCCAAATTTGGAAAGGACCATGTTCCCATCCAAAACCAGCTTTCATAGCATCATCAATCTTATATAGCTCATCAGAAATTTCTGGAATTCTGTTAGATACATAGGCAAATAGTGCCGTAAAGCTTTTTCTATAAAACTCACCGGCCTTATCTTTACCTTTTACTAATACTTTAAAACGGTCAACTACTTTATCAATCGTTTTCGTTAATTCTAAAGTTGCAAATTTTGCTCGTTTTGCAGAACGATATTCTAGGGTGTTTAAGTCAAGTGACAAAATTTCTTTTTGTCCTTCAGCTGAAACCGTTTTTTTATAAAATCCTTGTCCTGTTTTACTTCCTAACCATTTTTTTTCCATCATTTTGTTGATGAAATCAGGTAATTTGAAAAGCTCTAAACGCTCGTCATTAGGACAGTTTTCTCTAATTCCGTTTGCCACATGAACTAAAGTATCTAATCCAACAACATCAACAGTTCTAAAAGTTGCAGACTTAGGGCGGCCAATTACTGGTCCTGATAATTTATCTACTTCTTCTATGGTTAAATCTAATTCTTTAACCGCGTGAAATAAACTTTGGATGCTAAATATACCAACTCTGTTTCCAATAAAAGCAGGCGTGTCTTTTGCAACTACAGATGTTTTTCCAAGGAATTTCTCACCATATTCATTTAAAAAATCTAAAACAGAAGCATCTGTTTTGGGTCCAGGAATTATTTCGAATAACTTTAAGTAACGAGCGGGATTAAAGAAGTGGGTTCCACAGAAATGTTTCTGGAAATCTTCACTACGTCCATCACTCATAAATTTAATAGGAATACCAGAAGTATTAGAAGTAATTAATGTGCCTGGAGTTCTATATTTTTCTAAGTTTTCGAACACCATTTTCTTGATGTCTAGTCTTTCAACTACAACTTCCATAATCCAATCTACATCTGCAACTTTAGCAATATCGTCTTCTAAGTTACCTGTAGTAATGCGACTTGCAAAAGATTGACTATAAATAGGAGAAGGTTTAGATTTTAAGGATGCCGTTAGAGCATCGTTAACCAATCTGTTTCTTACAACTTTGTCTTCTAAAGTCAACCCCTTAGCTTTTTCTTTGTCGTTTAGTTCTCTAGGAACAATGTCTAACAATAATACATCTACGCCAATATTGGCAAAATGACATGCAATACCAGATCCCATTATACCAGAACCAATAACAGCTACTTTTTTAATATGCCTTTTGTTCATTTGTTAACTATTTTAAATCGCTTTACGTTTATTTTCATTGAAAATGTCACGTTCTGCTATTAATTGATTTATTTTTTCAGTTACTTCAAAAAAGTTATTTAACTTTTCTTCATCTAATTCCTCTTTAACTTTTTCGTTAAAAGCGATAACTGACGCTCTAGAAACTTTTCTCATTTCCTTTCCATAGTCAGTCAATTTTATAAGAACACTCCTACCGTCTTCGGGATGTTTTTCTCTAAAAATAGCACCTTTGTCTTCCATCGTTTTTAAAATTCTAGACAAACTCGTAGGTTCCATTCCCATTAATGGACCGAGTGCCGTAGAAGGTGTTCCATTTTCATAATCGATATTTAACAAAACAAATGCTGTAGACATTGTACTGCCATGTTTTGCGGCCTGTTCATTGTACATTTTTGCAACTGCTTGCCAGGTTGCTCTTAAGGCGTGATCGATCGTCGTTTCTTTTTGCATATTACAAATATAACAAAAAAATACTATGCACGCATAATAAAATTGTAAATTTAAAAATAATAGTAATTTATTCAATAAGTTGTACTTTTGAAGTCTACACCTTATTTGTATATGTTTAGTTATTTAAGAAAGAATGAATATAAAATAATGTTCTATAGGTTATTACTAGCCTATTTTTTTTATTTCATTGCTAGGGTTTTATTCTATTTTTACAATAGTGACTTATTAGGAATTGATACCGTTTATGATTTTTTTAGATTGTCATATTATGGTCTTGCATTTGATACTGCAGCTATATTATATGTAAATGCTTTGTTCATAGTGCTATCGTTGTTGCCTCTTAAAGTAAACACTAAAAAATGGTATCAAAAATTATTATTTTTAATTTATTTCACCTTTAATCTAGTCGCATATGCCATTAATTTTATAGACTTTATATATTATAGGTTTACGTTTAGCCGAACGACCAAAGCTGTTTTTGAAACATTAGAAAATGAATCGAATAAATCGAGTATGTTTTTTCGATTTTTAGCCAATTATTGGCATGTATACCTGCTGTTTTTTATTGCTGCGGCCTTGTGGGTTTTCCTTTACAATAAAGTGAAATTAAATACAAAAAGGTATCAGAAAAGTAACTTGAGTTATTTTTTATCTTCAACCCTAGTGTTTGTTTTTTTAGTTATCATGATGATAGGAGCTATCCGTGGAGGTGATTTTAAGAAAAGTACTCGGCCAATAAATTTAGTAGATGCGAGTAGGCATGTTACTAAACTACAACAAGCCGATTTTGTATTAAACTCTCCATTTGCTTTTATAAGAACGTTTAATACAATTAACATAAAGAAAGTAAAATATCAGGTTGATCCTAATGCTGTTGAAAAGTATTTTAAACCTGTAAAGCAGTATAAAAACAACCCGAAAACGTCACCTAACATTGTGGTGTTTATAGTAGAAAGTTATGGACGAGAATATTGGAAAGCCTTTAATAAAGATACGAAAATTCCAAATTTTAAAAGTTATACGCCTTTCTTAGATTCTCTGGCGGAGCACAGTCTTGTTTTTACCAATGCCTTTGCAAATGGAAGAAAATCCATTCATGGTATGTCATCAGTAATAGCAGGTATTCCTTCTTTTGAACACGCGTTTACCTCTTCTCCATACGCCAATCAGAAAATAGAATCGTTAGTCTCTACATTAAAAGAACGTAATTATGATACTTCTTTTTTTCATGGGGCACCCAATGGGTCTATGGGGTTTTTAGGTTTTGGTAATATTTTAGGTTTTGACCATTATTATGGGATGACAGAATATGCAAATGATGAAGATGATGATGGCTTTTGGGGTATATGGGATGAGGAGTTTATGCAATTCACCAAAGAGGTTTTAGATACTAAAAAGGAACCGTTTTTTGCTTCACTTTTTACGCTTACTTCACATGAGCCATTTCTACCACCAGAAAAATATAAAGATAAATTTCCTAAAGGCGATATCCCCATCCATCAAGTTGTAGGGTATACTGATTATGCATTTAAAAAGTTTTTTGAAGCAGCTAAAAAAGAACCTTGGTTTAATAATACTATTTTTATTCTAACAGCTGATCATACCAATCAATCCTTTTATAAGGATGAGTATTACAAAATTATCAATAGAGGAGCCGTGCCTATTTTAATTTATAAGCCAGATAGTACTCTTGTTGGTGTAGATACAAAATTGGCTCAACAAATAGATATTTATCCTACAGTGTTAGATGCTATTGGTTATGATAAACCATTTAGAAGTTGGGGAAGAAGTTTATTAAGCGAACCTGAAATTGAACCTTACGTAATGAATTATAACGGCACGCAATATCAATTGCAACGTGGTAATTTAATCTGTACTTTTGATGGGGAAAAAGCAACTGGTTTTTTTAGTATCAATGATAAAGGACTCGTTGATAATCTTATTGAAAATAGAACACCAGAAATGGATGAAATTGAAGAAGCATGCAAAGCTTTTATGAAGGATTATTTCGATAGGATTATAGATAAACAACTTACCACTGAAAATTAGTATCTTTAATTTTAGTAATAAATATAAATTACTAAGTAACAATTGGCGGTTAACAACGTCAAATCAATATCTTTGAAAAATAAAATTAAAATATGAGTGATATCCTCGTTGCTGAAAATATAGTTAAAAATTACGGCGATTATAAGGCTTTAAATAATGTTTCTATAAATGTTTCTAAGGGAAGCATTTTTGGACTTTTGGGTCCAAACGGAGCAGGTAAAACAACATTAATTAGAATTATCAATCAGATTACGATGCCTGATGAAGGGTTGATAACTTTGGACGGTGAACCTTTAAAACAAGATCATATTAAAGATATTGGTTATCTGCCTGAAGAACGTGGATTATATAAATCTATGAAAGTAGGGGAGCAGGCTCTTTATTTGGCACAATTAAAAGGATTGTCGGAATCAGAAGCCAAGGCAAGATTAAAATATTGGTTTGATAAGTTTGAAATTGGCGATTGGTGGAATAAGAAAATTCAAGAACTATCTAAGGGGATGGCTCAAAAAATACAGTTTATAGTAACTGTACTTCATCAGCCAAAATTATTAATATTTGATGAACCTTTTAGTGGTTTTGATCCTATTAATGCAAACCTTATTAAAGATGAAATTCTAAAACTAAGAGAAGAAGGTGCTACCGTAATTTTTTCTACACACCGTATGGAATCTGTAGAAGAACTTTGTGATGATATTGCTCTGATACACAAATCAAATAAAATTTTGGAAGGCAAGTTAATTGACATAAAGCGTCAATACAAAAACAACATGTATGAGGTAGGCTTGATTACTGATAATAAAGCAGAAGTAACTCAGAACTTGAAAGAGAATTTTGAGTTGTCAAATGCTACATTTAAAACCTTAAATGACGAATTGCAATTCAATATCAAAATTGACGATAAACTACCTGTGAATCAACTCATACAGCATTTGACTTCGAAAGGAGAACTTACTCATTTTGTTGAGGTAATTCCAAGTGTAAATGATATTTTTATTCAAACTGTTCAAAATAATTAATATGAATCATTTATCTCTAATTACAAAAAGAGAATATCTTAATAAAGTTAAAAATAAGTCATTTATCATCATGACTTTTTTAAGTCCCCTTATTATGGTGGGCATTTTCGCTTTAATTGGTTTTTTAACACAATTGAATAATGATGGAGTTCGGACAATTTCAGTTCTAGATGAAAGTAATTTATTTGCCAATGAGTTTGAAAATACTGAGCATACCAAATATGATATTTTAACAGGTTTAAGCTTAGAAGACGCTAAACAATTAGTGAGAAAAGCTGAAAATTATGGGTTGTTATATATACCGCCTGCTGAAAATGTAGATGCCATTGCCAATAAAATTAAATTTTATTCCGAAGAATCACCTTCTGTTGGAGTAATGAATGGTATTGAAGATAAAATTGAAGAAGAAGCCAGAGCTATTAAACTAAAAGAATCGGGTTTAGATCCAGTTCTCGTAAGTAAATTAAATATAAAAGTAAGAGCCAATTTAGAAACTTTTGATGGGGAAAAGACATCAAAGGCGGGTAGCTACATGAAATTGATATTTGGAGGGGCCGCAGGGTATTTGTTATTTATGTTTATCATTATTTATGGAAACATGATTATGCGAAGTGTGATTGAAGAAAAAACGAGTCGAATTATTGAAATAATAATTTCCTCTGTAAAACCAATAAAATTATTATTAGGTAAAATATTTGGAACTACTTTGGCGGGTTTAACTCAATTTACAGTTTGGATAATAATTGGAGGTGCTTTGATGATTGGTGTTTCTGCTTTTTTCGGAGTGGAAGCATCTCAAGGACCAATGGCACAACAACAGGCGGAAATGATGAAACAGGCATCGCAAAATGATGAGGCTCAGCAAATGGCAGCGACTATATTTCAAGAGATTTACAATATGCCATTAGCTAACCTTATTATAATGTTTATTCTATTTTTTATAGGAGGATATTTATTATATGCTTCACTTTATGCGGCAATTGGGGCAGCAGTAGATAATGAAACAGATACACAACAATTTATGTTGCCTATTATTATGCCTCTAATGTTGGCAATTTATGTCGGTTTTTTTACCGTAATTGAAAATCCACATGGAATGGTGTCACAAGTTTTTTCTTACATTCCGTTTACATCACCAGTAGTTATGTTAATGCGTATTCCTTTTGGTGTACCTATTTGGCAACAATTATTGTCGGTTTTAATATTGTTTGGAACATTTTATATCACCGTACTATTTGCAGCTAAAATTTATAGAGTGGGTATTTTAATGTATGGTAAAAAGCCAAGCTATAAAGAAATATATAAGTGGTTAAAGTATTAACAGTGTCAATTTAATTTATGTACGATATAATTAACCTTCTAAATAGACCAATCAGATTTTCTGACTCAATAGCTATTACCTATAAAGGGTTGTTAATTGTAATAATTGCTCTTATTGCTACATCATTTGTTTTAAAATGGATACGGAAATTAGTTACTCGAAAACTACCGAAACAAGATCAAGTAAAGTTCGTTTCCTTATTTTCTTTTGGACGCTGGTTTATTTATTTAATCATCTTAATCATTACTTTCGATAATATTGGTGTAAATGTAACGGCTCTTTTCACGGCTTCAGCGGCTTTATTAATTGGTATTGGTTTGGCATTACAAACCTTATTTCAAGATATCATCTCTGGAGTATTTATATTGGTAGATCAATCTGTGCATGTGGGTGATATTATTGAATTGGATGGAAAAGTAGGTAGGGTGGAAGAAATAAAACTAAGAACCACCAGAGCGGTTACTGTGGATAATAAAGTATTAGTGATCCCAAATCATTTATATCTAACCAATAGTTTGTATAATTGGACTGCAAATGGTATCGAAACTCGAGAAGTTGTTGATGTTGGTGTTGCCTACGGTAGTGATGTTAAATTGGTTGAGTCTTTACTTCTAAAAGCAGTAAAAACCCACCCTGCAATATTAAAAGAACCAGAGCCCAAAGTTTTATTTCTGAATTTTGGAGAAAGTTCTTTAGATTTTAGAGTTGCTTTTTCAATTAATGACAGTTTTAATGTACGTATTCCAAAAAGTGATATCCGATTTGAAATAGACAGACTGTTTCGTGAAAATAATGTTACCATTCCATTTCCACAAAGAGATGTGCATATTTACAATACAGATGCTGAAAAATAAAAGATGGAACAATAATTGCACTTAAAATTATAAAATAATAAACATTGGTCCTACGACCTATAATTCATAGAAAATGCCAAAAATATTAGTTATTGAAGATGAAGCGGCTATCCGCAGAGTATTAAAAAAGATTATTTCTGAAGAAAACGCAACGTACGAAGTTGAAGAGGCTGAAGACGGTCTTGTGGGTATGGAAATGATCAAGAATAATGATTATGATTTGGTGTTATGTGATATTAAAATGCCAAAAATGGATGGGGTAGAGGTTTTGGAAAAAACGCAAAAAATAAAACCTGAAATACCAATGCTAATGATTTCGGGGCACGGTGATTTAGACACCGCTGTACAAACCATGCGTTTGGGAGCATTTGATTATATTTCTAAGCCACCAGATTTAAATAGATTGTTGAATGCTGTACGGAATGCCTTAGATAAGAAGAGTTTAGTTGTAGAAAATAAAAAATTAAAGAAAAAAGTCAGTAAAAATTATGAAATGGTGGGTGATAGCGATGCTATTTCACATATTAAAGGAATTATAGAAAAAGTTGCCGTTACTGATGCTAGAGTGTTAATTACAGGTCCAAACGGAACAGGAAAAGAGTTGGTAGCTCATTGGTTGCACGAAAAAAGTGAACGCTCTAAATCGCCTATGGTAGAAGTAAACTGTGCTGCAATTCCATCAGAGTTAATAGAAAGTGAATTGTTTGGGCATGTAAAAGGGTCATTTACCGGGGCAAATAAAGACAGAGCAGGTAAGTTTGAAGCTGCAAATGGTGGTACTATCTTCTTAGATGAAATTGGTGATATGAGCCTGTCAGCTCAAGCTAAAGTGTTGCGAGCCTTACAAGAAAATAAAATTAGTAGAGTAGGTAGTGACAAAGATATAAAAGTCAATGTTCGTGTTGTGGCAGCGACTAACAAAAATTTGAAAAAAGAAATATCTGAAGGTAATTTCAGGGAAGATTTATATCATAGATTGGCTGTGATATTAATTAAAGTACCTGCTTTAAACGACAGGCGTGAAGACATCCCTCTATTGATAAATTTCTTCGCTGAAAAAATAGCAAATGAACAAGGAACTGCTAAAAAGTCATTTTCTGATAAGGCCATAAAAAAACTGCAAGAATACGATTGGACCGGAAATATACGCGAACTACGTAATGTGGTGGAACGCTTAATCATTTTAGGTAATACCGAAGTGTCTGAAGATGATGTAAAGTTGTTTGCAAGCAAATAGAATTATCTCTTTATTGTTTTATTCAAAATTGCGATTATAAGTAAATAGTATAGTAATTTTATTACTATAAGTAAATTTTATAATCGTATAAAAAAATTGCATAATCATCTCTATGTTTTGAGTTTTTTGCATGTTATATTTGTACTTAGAAAATAACGCTTAAAACAATAAAAAAATGACATTAGTAGGTAAAAAATTTCCAGATTTAAATGTAGACGCAATGAATGAAATGGGCGATACATTTAAAGTAAATGTATTCGAAGAAGCAAAAAATAACAACAAAAAAGTATTGTTGTTTTGGTACCCAAAAGATTTCACATTTGTATGTCCAACTGAATTACACGCATTTCAAGGAGCTTTGGCTGAATTTGAAAAGAGAAATACAATTGTAATTGGTGCATCTTGTGATACACCAGAAGTGCATTTTGCATGGTTAAATACACCAAAAGATAATGGAGGTATAGAAGGTGTTACTTATCCGATATTAGCAGATAGTAACCGCAATTTATCTAGTATCTTAGGTATTTTAGATATTACCAATGAAACGTATGATGAAGCTACAGGAACTGTTCAGGTTGAAGGTGATAATGTAACCTATAGAGCAACTTACGTTATTGATGAAGATGGTGTGGTACAACACGAGAGTATAAACAATATGCCAATTGGTAGAAACGTGAATGAATACTTACGTATTGTTGATGCTTTAACTCATGTTCAAGAAAAAGGAGAAGTTTGTCCTGCAAACTGGGAAGAAGGTAAAGAAGCTATGCAAGCAAATGCAAAAGGAACTGCTGAATATTTAGCTTCTCACTAATTAGTAATATATCAAACTCTAAATTTTAAATTTATTGAAATTTAGAGTTTGTAATTTAAAATATATAATTATGGTTCAAGAGTTAAGTGAAGATAACTTACAAGAAATAGTGAACAGCAATGAAACCGTTGTTGTACAGTATTCTGCCACATGGTGTGGTAATTGTAGAATTATGAAACCAAAGGTTAAGAAATTGGCCTCTGAATTAGAAAATATTACTTTTGTAATTGCTGATGCTGAAAAATTTCCGGAATCTAGAAAATTAGCAACGGTAGATAATCTACCAACATTTGCTACTTTTAAAAATGGCACTTTTGTTAATCAAACACAGACTAATAAGTTAGATGTGTTAAAAGAATTAGTAGATGAAGTTACCAGTAATTAAGCATTTGTCCCAATTCATTGAAGACAATGATGAAGACTTTTTAGTCGAAACTATCGAAACTTTAGAGCACTTAACAGAGGTGCCTTCATTAAAAGATGAAGAACTTGATGTTATAGGAGAAATTATCTCTAATATGTATGGTGCTTTAGAAGTAAATAAAATGATTAAAGAAGGTACTCCCAAAAAAGAAGCATTAAATTCATTTATGAAACGTGTTATGGGGTCTATTGACAATTAATTTGTTGTCAGTAACATACAATAGTAAATAATTACAATAAGAAGCCACTTCAGTTGAAGTGGCTTTTTTTATGATTAAGAATTACATAATTTAAATTTGTGATAGTTTTGATTGCAGTATTAGAACCGAAAATGAAGCGGATAGTTGAGCTTTCTCAATACCTTAAATTCTTCCTACAATTAAATCTGAGAATTATTTAAAACGATTTTATTAGAGTCGTTATATGCTGTCCAAGATTTCATTCTGTTTGTATACATTTTTAGGTAATTTTCAGAGAGAAAAATATTTGACCAATCAAACCTTTGACTTTGAACACCCAAATAAAATACGAATATAGCCAACCCTGCTTTTGGAATTAATGTAAGCTCATTATTTGATAAGGGATTTATTTTATGGTAGCCTTCTAAAAAATGTTGCATTTTTATTTCGTACATTTTTTTGTCAGATTCTATATTAAATAACTGATTACAGAAATAAGCAATATCTAAAATTTGCGATCCATTTCCGCAAAAGTCAAAGTCGAAGATTGTAATTTCTTTAGTTTTGGTAATGGCCATATTATCATACCATATATCCAAATGCACAATTCCCTTTTTTGAATTTTCAAAATCCTTATTTCTAAAAGACGCACCAATGTTTTTGATGTATTCCATTTCAGGTAAACGCTCAGAAAAGTACTGCTTCAAGTAGTGATAAGGCAATTCTATAAGTGACTTTTTATTATAGGTAATACGGTCAATAGTAGTGTTTAAAGTGGTTTTATGAATGTTAGCCATTAGAGAACCTATTGCGTAACAGGTTTCCTCATTCATAAATCTAATTTTATCTCCTTTAGCAAAAGAAAAAAGAACAGCATACCGCATACCTTCCGGTGCTTTAATTTCTTGAATAAGAGTTCCGTTTTTATTGGGGATAGGAATTGAAACGCTTAAATGATTTTCATTTAGTACATTTAATAGCGTTAATTCTTCATTGATTTCAGATTTTGATCTCCATTTATGGCTGTAAACCCTTAGAACATATTTATTTTCATTATCTGAAAGAAAATACGTGTGATTCATCCCTGTTCTAAATAACTTACAATTAAAATTTTTACTTAATCCATATTGTTCTATGGTGAATTCGCCTAAAGCTGTTGCGGAAAGGGTAGAGGCTATAACAGGTACTGTGGTCATTATTTTTTAATTATTGGAATGAGCCATAAAATTGTTACGGCTTAAAGAGTGTGTTTATAGTGTAAATGATGAGGTTTGCACAAAATGGCTTTAAAACCCTAGTAAGATTTACTTTTATGATTTTAAAGGAATTACCATATTCCAAGTTTTTTCAAATGTCCATTCTTTTGAGCCAATACCCGTTGCTGCAAAAAGATGCGTTGGCTTACCGTCTTCAATTAATAATGAAGGTCTTTCAAAATGGTTTTGATAAACAGTCTTCCCATTATCCCATAAAATGGTTTTACTATACGCTAATGGATTAGGAGCAAATTCCCAATGAATACCATCCTTTGATAAGGCATGAATTCCACCACCTTTTTCACCACAAATATGGCCAAAGCGATCTTTCATTATAAGTTCATAGTGATCACCTGCCCACCATACAAAAGGATCTTCTACATCATTTTCATTGGTTTTACTCGTGTCTAAATTAAATATAGGTTCGTCTTTAATTCTGAGATAAGGCCCTTGCATGCCGGCAGCTTTACTTACACCTAATAATAAAGGCGGTTCTGGACCATTTGTAGATGATTTGTAAATCAAAAGAATTTCACCTGTTTTTTCATTAACTACAGGAGCGGGATTTGATGTTATCGTGGCATCCCATTTTCCTGGTCGCGGTTCTAATACCGGTTGGTCCATACGTCTCCATGGACCTAAAACAGATTTAGAATAAGCCATACCAATTCTTTTGTTCATCCATGCTTTACGAGCTCTATCATCTCCCCAAATATTTACATTGGTTTCAGGTATTTTAAAATCGTATGTCGTACCAAAATAATAAAGGAGGTAATAGTCACCATATTTTATTATTCTAGGATTATGGGTAACCAAACCATCAAAATAATCTTTACCTCGTATTGGTAAAACAACTTCTTGAAAGGTATATGGACCTACTGGAGTATCAGATACAGCTCTAACAATTTCCGAATTGGTAACCCATTTACCAAAGCCAATATCTTTGGGCCAACGAGAAGCAAACATATGATATTTTCCATCTTCACCTTTTATCACGGAAGAACCCCATACCCAATAGTTTTCCATTTCAAAGCCTCCACCAACAGGTGCAGGAAGCATTCGGTCTCTAAAGGACGGTTCCGCTTTCGTTTTACAAGAAATTCCAGATTGTGCTAAGGCAACAAAAGCCATTCCTTTTGAGATATCATAAATGAATTTTCTGCGGCTATTCATAATTGTTTAGATGGTTTATTTTTAAAAATTAGTATGATGATTTTATTTATTTTCCCAATATACATCAAAGATGTCAAAGGTTTTAGTGTCTTTGTTGAGTTTATATTTTATTGTATTTCCTTTGAAACAATGTTGCGACTTATCCTTAGTTAGAAACCAAGAGGAAATTTCAACAATATCCTTATTGCTAAAGTCGTAGGTGTAAGTCAATTCATTTTCTTTTACTAATTCGATACAATTATCTGAATTCTTTAGAAGCAGATCATATTCACATTTACTAAACCAATTGATCATTTTGGTTGGTGTGAGTTTGTTATTTATATAATTAAAGGTTTGAATATCATTTCCATCTCCAACACTGTCATTGGTTACAATAAAATAGTGGTTTACCCCAAATTCATAAATTGATAATGTCCAAAACCCATCAACAACTTGAATTCCAATCGTATTTGGTTTTATATACTTAATATTATTATAGGCTTCTGTTGAATCAATTAAATAATTATTTTTCTCAATAAAATCAACCGTTTTCTTTCTATCCATTTCGCTCCATTCCCAACTGCTCATTGTAGTTTCTGGTACTGCTTTTAAAATGTTAAGTATCGTTTTGTTCTCATTATAATTAATGCGGATTGTATCTGTAAATTGTTTCTCGTTTTGGCGTTCAATGAAAACCTCAGATACCTGTTGGTTTTCTTTTAGGTTACTTTTTTCGGTTGAGTTCGATGTTGCATTTGTATTATAAGAACAAATAATAAGTGCTAAAAAGAGTAATCTGAATTTTTTGAAGATATTCATTGTTTTAAATATTACACTAGGTTTTTTTATTATTTAATTTTAACGTGATACGGCTTCCATAAGGTTGCCAAAGAGTATAGCTGTTGAAATTAAAATCACACCTATAATAATCAAGAGTATTACCAATTTTGATGTTGGGCGTTCTGATTTGAAATTTAGATAAATTCTCAAACATAAATAGAGAATAAGACTTATAAATAGAAGTGGTATTCCGATAAAGAAACTATCTCTAAATATGTATAGATCAAATGTATGTGTAAAAATGCCAGTTATTATAAATACTAAAGAAATAAGAATTAAAACTTTAATCACTATTCCTAAAAAAGAACTTATTTTCAAATATTTGGTTTTATACTTTTTAATTTTTTTTGCGTTAGATAAGTTAGATTACCCCCTTGAAGTTGCTACGACCGCCACTAAATTAAATAATTCAATTGGATTCTTGTACTTGAAATATCAAAAGACATACTTATAACCTCTGTTGCCACATGCTTTTATTTATTTCATAGCAAAAACATTTTTCATATTTCGGATATGCTTTTAATTTTGGATGCTTAAATTCTCCTATCTTTTTCATCCCTATTTTTTTCATCACATTTTCCGATTGTGAATTTTTTGCTGTACATGTCGAAATGATCTTCTTTAGATTTAGTTTGTTAAATGCGAACTCAAGACATTTTATAGCTCCTTCGGTTGCATATCCATTTCCCCAACTACTTTTTTTTAAACGCCAACCAATATCTGTTGCAGGGGTAAAATCGGTTTTGTAATCTTGATAGGCGAAACCTATAAATCCAATTAATTCTCCTGTTTTAATAATTTCGGTTGCAAAGTAATTGTAACCATTTTTTTCATAATGCTTTTGCTGTCGGTCTATAAAATCAGACGTTTCTTTTTCCGTTAAAGGTTTAGGAAAATGTTCCATCACATCTATATCGGCATTTATTTTTGCAAATTGATGTAGATCCTTTTTAGTCCAATTACGAAACCCTAGTCGTTCAGATGTAAATAGATACTTTTCTTTCAATGTGATTGTGTTTTTTAAATTCAGTTATAGCCCCATCAAAGTGTTTTAAAACGCTGTGTTTCTATAAAGAGCTACAGCTGTTTTTCAACATTTTTTCTAAGAAGAATAACCCAATCTGTGTTTTTTTTAGTAGCAGAAAGTTCTTTAGGTATTGCCAATGAGCGTATTCCACCACCAGAGATTGATTTAACAGAAGCTGTTTGTAATGGACCTCCAGTCAATGGATTATACCATTGTATTTGAAAATCACCCGAGGCTTCTCTCAAGTCAATGGTATATCTGCCTAATTTTGGTAGGTATACCGCATATATTTCATTCACTTTTCTTATACAATATGCCTCTTTTGAATTGATTAAACTATGCTTGGGCTGCATTTCCCAATAAGGTAAATAGGTATTGAAAAATACTTTTGCATGGTTGGTTATTTCCCAAAGATGATCTCTTTGTCTCCAATCTTCAGAAGTTAAGTCATTGTGTGGTTGTTTAGCACCGAAATACCATTCAACACCAGCGGCACCTGACATCAGTGTTCCCCAAAGGGCATAATGTCGTAATGAAAAATGATTAGCGTCTTGAGTGTCTGTTAGAGCACCCGTATGCCACATACCAATTTCGTCCATGGTAATAAGCCAATCTTGACCGGCAGCTTTTGATTTTTTTCTCCATGTTTCTACAACAGTACTTGCCTCTTCACGTTTTGCTTGTTGTAAGGATAGGCCATCTAAGTCTTTAAACCCAAGTATATCATTGAGAATGTCTTCTCTTAACGGATCTTCAGAATGTGTGTGCAGTAGTACGGGGTGTTGGTAAGGGTCTGTTTCTTTTAAAAATGTAGCCATTGCTTTTCGTTGCTTATCATTTTGACCAATAGGAGACCAAGAAGCGGGGCCGTTTTCTTCTCCTAAATTCCAAACTAAAGCGAGGTGATGTCCAAAACGGGCAATGAGTTCTCTAAAATATAGTTGGCGTAATGGGCCAGTATTTCCATGATCAAGCATGGTTTCATTCTCGGTTTCTTGTAAAACCATATGCAGTACTATTCCTTTAGATTGCATATGTTGAAATACGATTTCCCATTGTTCTAGCTTACTAACGTCAAAACGAGTAAAATTATCTGGAGTAACATAAGGCCATACATCTTTACCATCTCCTAAAATGTTTAATGTTAAAAAATAAGCAGAATTCATTCCTTTTGATGACAGATAGTTAATTGCTCCAACAAGAGACTTTCCTTTACCCTTTTTCCATGACGGGTCACCTGTTTTCCAGTCTTTTAAATGTGGAGCATATGTGTGTATGTTTTCAGTTGCCGCGGCCTCTCCTTCTCTAGCTTCAGATTTCATACGATAGGTATCGTCAAAATCTACATAACCCAATAAGTTTTCAGGACTATTAGTACCTACTTTTAACCAATAATCATTTGTGTTACGAAATTTGAAATAACCTTTATGAGCTTCTAGTCTTCCTTTTCCTCTGAAGTCATCTCCTTCTTTATCAGAATTTACAATTATAAAGTTGCCTTTTGCATTCGTCATTGGTATAAGATCACCAATAGTTAAGTCGTCAGTTAACGCAATGCTATCTCCTTTATGAAGTTTCGCAGTGTACGTCCATTTTCCAATTTTATTAGGCGTAAACCGAACGTTCCATATTTTTCCTGTTTTAGCACTCGTTTCAGCAGCATCCCCATCTGCAGCGTAAAACCCTCGTATGGTTTGCTTGCTATCTTCATGTTGAAATTCAACACTTAAGCGATAGTTTAGAAAAGGATTTATAGCATCGGTTTCGGAGGTTTCAGGACCTTCAAAAGGGATGGTCAGTGTATTGTATTGTTGATAAACAGGTGTCGTATCAGCAATTTCAGTCAATGGTGTTGCGTTTCCCTTAGGGAGTTGTAAACGTTCAATGGTAGTCAGTTCTGGTTCTCCACCGCGTTTTCCACATCCTGAAGCGGTATATACATAATCACCAATAACGGCAAGTCCAGAGCCATGTCGTCCTTGATTTAAAGACGGCCATTTACTCCATAGTTTTGTTTTTGTATTATAAGCTTCTACTTGATTGTGAGCCGCTTCTTGTACCATACTTTCACCACCAGCTATAACAATAGATCCATTCCAAGCAAGGGCAGAATTACCTGCTCGCATAGTGGGTATTGCGGTATCGTTAGTTACGGGTTCCCATTTTTGAGTCAGAAAGTTATAGGTATTGCCATGGTTCACTGTTAGTGAAAAATCTTCTTTAGTTATTCTTGAGGTAGTGCGACCAGCAAAAGCATACAGTTTGTCATTGATTACCATTGTTTGATAATGGTCGCGTGCATTAGGTGCGTCTGTCAACGTTTTCCATTCTTTAGTTTTAGGATTGTATTCATCAAACCAAGGTTTAAAACCATTCATATGTCCATTAATAATACCACCAACAAGGTAAATCTTGTCTTTATAAACAACAGCACCGGCACCACCTCGTTTTCGGTGTTTTGGAATAGAATCACCATAAACATATTCATCACGTTCAGGATAGTAAATAATAATTTGATCCACAGGCTTTTCATTTGGCCATTGTCCGGTCATTGCTCCAATAATATAAATTGCATCACCATATACTACAGGTTGAAAATGATGCAATTCAATTGGAGAAGGTGACTTTTCAGTCCATGTATTGGTGCTCGGGTCAAATTCTGAAGTAGGATTGATTCTACGACCGCCCATTAAGTATAGTTTTGATTTGTAAGCTACAAAACCAGCTTCATGTCTCGCGGTAGGTTCTCCATTTGTTGTTATCGTTTCCCATTTCCAATTATCTGGAGTTGCTTTTTCACAACCTTGATAAACAAGTGCTGTAATTAGAAAAATAGCAAACAAAAAGTATTTTAAATTGTGTTTCATAAAAAGTTAATAATGAGTGTGATATGGAATATTTGTTAGTTGAAGTAACGTTTGTTTTATGGTTTGAGTGTAAGCTACTAAATTAACAAATAAAACACGTACTAGAAAATTCACAGCAACTTTTGCTATTGTTTTAAATAAAAGAAAATAGATTTCTGGATTAAACTTTTAGGTATTTTATTTTGAATCACTTCGTAATGATAAAGGGTAGCAGTTTTACTCTTTTCTGATCAATTGAATAGCATCCATCCTTACACGTGCGTTTTTAATGATTTCAGTTAGAGCTATTTGGTCATCACAAGCTATTTGAATTTCTTCTGGTCTTATATTATTGTTTTTCTCTTGTAATAGTTTTAGTCTGCCAATTTCATGATTCAACGTTAAGTTCATACTATCTAAACCATTTGCTATTGCTTTGTTGCTCATCTCTTTAGCTAATTTTGTAGCCACTGCAATCATATTGGGCAGTAGTGTTTCAACGATGGCTTCATTATCCAGTAAAGCGTCTATTTGACCAGGTATTAATTTTTTGTTTAATACGTCAACAGGATACTCCTCTGTAACCTCATTACCCGCATGGTCTACAACAACTCTTAGTGGTGTGTTGGGTAGAAAACGGTCTACAGCTATGTTTTGTCGTGTTGGTGTTTCAAGAATAAAAATGAGTTCAAGTAGAAGACCAGGGCTTTTGCTTCCCTTGAGAACTCCATAGCTAGCACTACCTGTACCTGAACTTAACACCATATCTATGGCATCGGTGGTCATGGGATGATCCCAACTTAGAAAACTGATTTCCTCTCTGCTAAGAGCATGTTTTCTGTCAAATGTAACGCCAATGCCTTCCATGGGTATCGACGGAAAAATTTCAGTGATTAGAGACGTAGGTTTTAAATGATAGCTTCGAGAAGCGAGGTCTTCCATTTCAATATCAAAATGATTAAAGACTTTTGTCATATAATTTTCAAGACTTTTATCGCTGTCTTCTGCTTGAATTTGTTTGATTAATTTTGTGGCTATTTTTGGGCGAAAAGAATTCATTTCTAGTAATTTATCTCTGCCATCGGCTAGACTTTTTTGTAGTTCCTTTTGGAAAGTTGACGTTTCCATAATCAAAGCTTCTAATGCTGATTTATGTGCAGCTTCAGTGTTTAGTTTTGATAGTTCAAGTAGCCGATTACTAAATAATTTAGAAATTTTATTTCCACCTTCAATGTTCTTTTCAAAGGCATTCAGGCCTTCATGAAACCATCTTACAAGTATATGTTGTGGACTATTGGTAAGGTAGGGGATATGAATATGAATATCTTTTTTTTGACCAATCCTGTCTAGGCGTCCTATTTGCTGTTCTAACAATTCAGGATTCAAAGGCAAATCAAATAAGATGAGGTGATGAGCAAATTGAAAATTTCGTCCTTCACTTCCTATTTCTGAACAAAGCAGTATTTGAGCACCATCGGGTTCTGAGAACCATGCCGCATTTCTATCGCGTTGCACTATGGTAAGATCTTCATGAAATACACCAACTTTAAAATTTCCACGTTTTGTTAAGATTTCTTCTAAAGCCAGCACCTTTTCTTTCTGCTTACAAATCAGTAGTACTTTTGCAGGATAAAGCTCTTTTATAGTGGTTAACAGCCACTGGACACGTGGATCTTTGGCAAACCAAAATTGTTGATTATTTGCAGTTTCATCTGGAGTCATTTCAAAAGCAAATTCATTGCTTAAACGTTCTAACCACAGCTCCTTGTCTTTTTCTACTTTTATGGGAATTAAATGTGCCTTTCGTTTTGGAAAGCCACTCATTCCAGATCTAGTATTTCGGAATAATACTCTGCCTGGACCATGTTGATCTAGTAGGTTTTCAATAAGATTATCCTTGGCTTCATTTTTTCCATCAATTACTAATTGTATGCTTTCTTTTGAAAAAATAGCTTCTAAAATTTTAGTATCCTTAGATTCAAGGGGTTTTCCTAGATGTAATTTTTCAACAATAGAGGCAATACTTTTATGATTTGAAGATTCATTTATAAAATCATTATAGTTTTCATACCTGTTAGGATCAAGTAATCGGAGTCGTGCAAAATGACTTTCTACGCCTAATTGTTCTGGTGTAGCCGTAAGCAGTAATAACCCTTTTGCAACTTTACTCAAAAGTTCTACAATTCGATACTCTGGGCTTATGTTGTTAACAGACCATTCCAGATTATGAGCTTCATCAACCACAAGCATATCCCAGTTAGCCGAAATTGCCTGCTTCGTTCGCTTGGCAGAACCGGCTAAAAATTCAGTACTACAAATTATAAGTTGATTGTCTAAAAAAGGATTACCATCAGGTGCATTGTCATCAAGTGCTGCACAACGTTCTTCATCAAAAATATTAAACCACATATTAAATCGACGTAAAACTTCAACAAACCATTGATGTAATAACGATTCAGGAACAAGAATGAGCACTCTAGAAATGCGTCCGCTCAATAATAAACGATGAAGGATTAAGCAAGCTTCAATAGTTTTACCAAGTCCAACTTGGTCAGAAAGTAAGACACGAGGAGCATACCTTGAACTCACTTCATGTGCAATATACAATTGATGTGGAATAAGATCGATTCTTCCGCCTACAAATCCATGTACAGGCGATAATCTCCGTTTATATTCGTGTTGTAATGTTTCTCTACGCAAAGCAAAGGCTTGTGGCGTGTCTACATCTCCCATAAAAAGACGGTCATCTACACTGTGATTTGCTGACACATCACCAAGTGCTGCCTCAGTTATTTTTTTGTCTTTGCCATAATAGACGTATAGATTGTTGACTATTTCAACATGTTCTATAAGTAATGGTTGCCCTTTTGCATCCATTATTGTATCACCAATTTTAAAAACAACGCGTTGTAAAGGAGCACTTTCAACTGCGTATAATCGTGTTTCATTAGACAAGGGAAAATAGATCTGTACTTTTTCTTTGCTAGCTTCTTTTAAAATACCAACCCCTAAATCAGGTTCACCTTTACTCGTATATCTTTGATTTGGAAAAAAAATCTCCATAGTTTGTTTTGTTCTTGTTATTATCTATGTCTTGTCTTAAAATTGGACAATAATTTCATAGACATTGTTAGCGACGGGCTTTATTCAATTATGACTACTTGTTTTTTAAATAATCTAGCATTATCTAGAAAAGAAAATTTAGCTTTTTAAATGTTTTTTCTTTTGGAATAAATACGGCAATCAAATGTTTTGTGATTTATGATTTATGTGCGGTTTTATGACTGTAAATATAATAAAGCTTGCCGAGTTTTTTACGAGCGAATTGTAGTAATAGGAAAGAACAAAAATTAGCAGTAAAAGCAGTTTGTAATAAACTATTAAATAAGTTATTGAAATAGTAAAATCATGACTAATATGCGATGATGCCTATAGTAGCAATTTAGTGACGGATTAATATATTTTTACTTTTTTATCACAATACTTTGTAACCGAATGTTATTTATCCTGCTGCTTGATGTTTGATTAATATTAATTTATTGTTTTTGATTTCAAATGTATACCAAGAAGCATATTCATTAGTTGAATCATAACTGCTTCCAAAATCAAATGCAGTTTTATCTGATAATAATTCGGAGTGTCCCATATCATTATAGCTTAATATAATTTCTTCTCCTTTTATTTTAATTGAAGTTTCGTTTAGAAAATAACCATCATCAGTTATTATTTTATACAATCCACTTTCATTATACCAATGAATTCCTTTAATGTTTATTTTAGTCAGAATATCTTTTAATTCAGTTACAACAACATTTTTATGTTCACTATTAAAATCTTTAGTTACTTTATTGATTACACTGTTTATTTTTGATGTATCATTTTCGTTCAAAGAAGTTAAAAATATTTCTAATTCTTTAATTATAGTTTTTTTGATATTAATTTTCTCATTTTCCTTTTTTGAAAAAAGACTAATATTTTCTTTTTCATAATGGTTTAATTCAATATTGTTTAATTGTTTGTTATTCGGTTTGTACCAATCATATTTGTTTAAGAAATAATCACTCAACCTTTCATCTGTAAAAACATATTGATGCCTTGCAAAAATCTCATTACGTAGAATTTTTAGTTCCAATAGTGTTAAATGATTAATGTCTTTTTCTGAATATTTCTTTAAATCACATTCTGAACAATTTTCAATTTGAGAAAATACACTTTGTGTTAATGTGATAGTTATGATTAATACAAGAATATTTTTCATAATTATAGGTAACGGTTTGTATGAGGTTTGCTTCGCTTGTGTGTGGCGTATTTAAGCACCTAATTTAGCAAATAAAAATCATCCCAACACTTTTTGGGCGTGGGAGAACTTTCGAAAATTGGTTAAAACCAAGTAATCAGTATTAAGCAGTGTGAGCAAAAATTTTACTTTATAGCTATTACGGCACTTGATGGGCCAGTCAATGGCATTACGGATGTTTGTGAAAAACCACATTCCTTAGCCCAGCCATTAAAATCTACTGCGGAAAAGTCGAAACCTTCGGGGGTTTCTATATTCATATTTAATGACATCATTAAACCAAATGCATTTTTACTTCTATTATCATCAATAATATTTTCAATAACAACTAATGCTCCACCTTGTGGTAACGCATCATATGCTTTTTTGATGAGTATTTTTTTGTCTTTTGTTCCCCAATCATGCAGTACATTTCCCATGGTAATTACATCAGCTTTAGGAAGGTCTTCTGTTAAAAAATCACCTGACTGTGCAGATACCCGATCACTCAATGACATCATATTAATATTTTCTCTGGCAACAGGTTCTACTGGTGGCAGGTCAAATGTAATACAACGCATATGTGGATTATTTATGGCTACTTGTAAGGCAAGATATCCGCCTGCACCTCCTGCATCACACAGTGAATGGTAATCGGTAAAATCAAACACTTTTGAGAACATTATAAAATTCCCTATTTGGATACCTCCCATGGCATTTAAAAATTCTCTTAATCTTAATTCATCCGCATATATCGCTTCAAAAAAGGGAGCATCACCTGCTTTGGCTTCATTTTGAGGTTTTCCAGTTTTTAAACCTTCTTCCAGGTTATTCCAAAAAGGATATAAGCGATTATTTGCCATTTCAAGCATTCCACCAATGTAGCTAGGTTTGTTCTTATCGAGAAATAAATTTGTATCCTCGGCATTACTGTAGACTGCGGTTTCCTTAACTCCTGTTCTTTTCAAAAAGCCTAAAGCAACCAACGTATCTAAGAAATCATAGAGACCGCGATTGTGCAGTCCTAATTTTTCTCTGATGGATTGCCCTGTTAAATCTGTTTTAGCAAGATGCGTGAATAACCCCATGTTTACTGCAGTCAACATTGTTTTTGATGCGAAAAATCCCATACCAACTTGCATTATTTTGGAAGGGTCTACTTGTGTTTTTGTTTCCATGATTGTATTGTTTTAAATGAATATTAAAGAACATTCATTTAAAAAACAAAATCGTTGACCTACATCAAGATTTTTATGAAATTTCAGATTTTCTTAAACGACATAGTGCTTCTGGGGTAATTTGTAGAAATGAAGCAATGTGTCGCTGTGAAATCCTTTGTTGGATTTTAGGATACTTTTCAAGCAATACTTTATAACGAATTTTAGCAGATTCAGATAATCTGGAAAGTTTTACCACTGAAGCCGTCGTTGCTTTTGAACGTAACTTAGACGTATATTCTCTAAAACACTGAGATTTTTCTAATAAATCTAAATGGTTCTTCGCTGTAATTGTAAGCAGCGTTGTGTTTTCTAGAAATTGTGTGTTAATCAATGAAGGCGTTTGGTTCACAAAACTACTTACATCACCAAGCCACCAATTTTCAAAACCAAACCCGGTATTCACTTCTTTTCCTTCGGTAGAAAGCATGTAATTTCTATAACAACCATCAATAACAAAACCAGCAAGTTTGCAAATATAGCCTTGCTTTAAGAAATGTTCTTTTTTTTCAAAAAGCTTCGGCGTAAAATATTCTATAATAATTTGCTTCTCAATACTGGTGCCACAAACATTATGTCGGATATGATCAATTAGCTTATCGTACATTAGTTATTACGCTATGATGTTTATATGTCTAGCCCTGAAATATGGTAATGTTTAATATATGATATGTAAAAAGCTTTTAATTGTTGGCTTTTAAGTACCATATAGCCAAATATAAACATTTTGATTCTATCTTTTCCTAATCTAAAAGTCATATTTTATATTTGGTGGTGTTTGCAGTTTATTCTAAATTAATTAAAAGAATAAAAGCAATTATATATATATTGATACCCGCTGGCATTCTTTATGGTTATCCTATTATAAAACTTCTTTCACTAAAGGCAGGTACAGAAGCCAGGCCATCATAAAAATACTTTATTTCTTCATCTTTTTCTACTAGTCCCAAACTATATAATACAGGAACAAAATGATCTGGTGTTGGTGCTGCCAAATTTCCTAGTTTATGACTGGTTTTGTAATTGATTAAATTGGTGAAATTTCTAGTATCGATTTGTTGTTTTAACCAAAAATCATATTCTGTTTCCCAACCATATGGACGTATATCTCCCAATTGCATTTTTTTCATAGCTAAGGGGATATTGTGGATTAATGCCCCACTACCAATTATTAATATACCTTTGTTACGAAGTGATTTTAACTGCTTTCCTAAATAAAAATGTTGTTGTGGCGTTGCGTTAAAATCCAGACTCATTTGAAATACAGGAACATCTGCTTTCGGAAACAAATGCATTAACATTGGCCAAGCTCCATGGTCCAATCCCCAATCTACGGTTTCAGAGATTTCTGGAATTATTTTACTTATTTCTTTCGCTATTTCAGGAGCACCATGTGCGTTGTATATTGGATCATAAAAATGTTTTGGAAATCCGTAATAATCATATATCTGTTTTTGAAGAGGAGCACTATTTATAAAGGTTCCTTTAGTTTCCCAATGTGCTGAAATTACTACTGCAGCCTTTATGTCATAATTTTCTTTTAACTCAACTCCAAGTTTAGACAAAGTTGCCCAAAATGGACGTTCACTTTTACTAAGTGGAATATCCATTGGGCTGCCATGTGACGTAAATAAAACAGGCGTTTTTTTACTTTGTTTAGATAAGGTATCTGTAAATAGTTTAAAATTTCCTAATTTTTCCATAGCTGAAAATGCAAATATTGACTGAACAAATTGTTTAGGTTACACTATATAATTTTTCCTACTTATATTTTGACTGTATAGGAGCTTTTTTACTTCTTCCCCAAGCAATGAATAAAGAAATGGACATTAGTATCATATTCATTCCTATTGCCGAAAACTCTCCTCTTGTCGCATGAAAAATAGCTGCTAAAATCATAATAACCGCAAGACCTATTGCGGCCCAAACGGTTAAAAATGGTTTGAATCGAAAAATTGATGGAACCAATAAACCTAAAGCACCTAAAAATTCACTAAGACCAATAAATTTAACTAATAGATTTGGAACAGAAGTTACCCAAGGTAAAGATTCCGTTAGTGTTTCAATAGGTTGAGAAAGTTTCATGGCTCCTGCCATAATAAACATCACTACTAATAATCCTTGTGCAATCCAAAGTGAAATATGAATTGCTTTGTTGTTTTTTTGATTTGCCATTTTTTAAAGTTTTAAGTTTTTAATTATAATGGACAAAGTTCAGGTAACAAAACCTTTTAAAAAATAAGATATCTTAAGAAATGAATCATACCTTACTTTTTTGCAATCTTCCTTCTTATATCACTTAAATATTCAGGCGTAACACCAATATAAGCCGCTATTGACTTAATGGGTAGTCTGTTAACTAGTGATGGGTAGGTTTCAATAAAATCAATATAGCGTTGTTCGGAAGTGGAACTTAAGAGACCAATAATACGCTTGTTTGAGGCAATTAAGTTGTTGCGAAACTTGTTCACCATTTCCACAATAACTTCTTTTTCTAAACTACTAATATTTTCAAAATCGGAATTACTTAAAAACAGAACTTCAGATTCTTCAATGGCCTCAATGAAAACCATAGAAGGCACTTTGTTGGTTATACTGTCTAAATCAGAAACCATCCAATTTTCAGGGGCGAATTGCATGATACGTTCTTTTCCTGTACCATCTATAACATAGCTTTTGAGGCAGCCTCTTTTTACAAAAAAGCCATATTTAGCAATTTCCCCTTGGTTAAGAAGGAATTCACCTTTTGAAATGGTTTTAGATTTTGAGAATTTAAAGTTATTCATGTTAATTAATTTAATACAATGCTGTTTTCTGTGATTGGTAGTATTTTGATTGTATATAGTTTGCTTCGCCAGTTCGCTTCGATCGTTTGTGGCTAGTTTAAGCACCTAATTTAGCAAATAAAATCGTCACTAGGCTTCGGAATTCGTAAGTAGGCGAGGACTAGCAATTAATTATATATGGTGTTGGTAAACGTTTTTAATTTTCATCAATTTTCAATTCTTTACTTTTCATAGCCTTTTCCCAACCGTACGGGAAAATTCCGTGACCATTTTTATTTATGTTTTTCATTAATGTCTTTACATTAGTTTGAATTTCAATTGGCAATTCGTAAAATTCTTTATCTACTTGCGTGTGTCTCTCATCATCAAGTATTCCATTCTGATGTCTTATCGCTCTTTTATTGCCTTTGTAATATATTACTATTTTTATTCTTCCATCTCCTGTATCATTCATTCCAAAAGTTCCATAAATAATTATTGGGTCAGTAATACCATCTTTGTCATAGTCATTTAAACTAAAGTATTTCGTCCAATGGGAAATTGAATATTCGTATGAATTAGGAACTATGAAATCGTTCAATTTCCATTCAATATTATAAGTTTTGTTTTTAAATAAATAACAAAAAACTTTTATTGAATCAAAACATTCTTTGCGTTGTTGGCAGTCAATTTTATTTTGAGTCATTATAACAAAGTGTTTTCCAATTTTGTCATTATACTGGTATATTCTGTAAATTGAATTATCTATTTTTAATTGTTTTCTAATATTCTTTGTAAAAATAGAATCAATTTCCTGTTTAGATAATTGTTTACTTATAACATTAGATTTTTGTCCAAACGAAAAGTTATAAATTAAAAGAAATAATAGTATTAAGGTTTTATTCATTTTTTTTAATGGTTATCAACGTGTTTGTATTTGGTTTGCTTCACCAGTTCGCTGTGCTCGTATGTTACGTGTTTTAAGCAACTAATTTAACAAATACAAACCTAATAGAATTCCGAAGTCTCGGAACGCGAGTCCCGATGCTTCGAGATTCGTAAGTAGGCGAGGACTAGCAATAAATTATATATGGTGTTGTAGTGTGTTTTTTATTTTCGTTTCTATTTTCGTATCAGGGTAAAGTGCGACGTTATTTTTATTTTAATCCAATTTCATTAATGTTTTCATCAATTCTTTTCCAGTCAGCTCCGATAAAGTTCCGTCCGTCATAATTTTCGGATAGTACTAAATAAAAATACTTTGTCAAATAATAGACTTCAGCGTTTCGTTTCGCATATCCTAAGGCTCCAATATCTTTCATCTGAAATTCAACTTTATGATTTTCTCTATTTTCATTAATCATTTCAACAGTTTGGGTTTTCCAAGTCGAAATATTGAATATAATTTTTAAAGGATTTAAGTAAGTCAATCCAATGATAGTCAAAATTGGGATTGCCTTTTTAACAATCGGTTCAAACAAATTTCGATTAGCTTTAAATTCCATTATGAACAAAGGAATTGGTAAAATCAAAATTCCGTAGTAAATAGTTGCTTTTAAAAATCCGATTTTGGTTTGAAACAAGTCTAAAATATCCAATAAAAAAAGGAACAAAACTAAGTAAAATGTTATTCGGATTATTTTCAACATATCGCTTTTCTCAAATACACAACAACGGTTTTTATAAGAATAGCAAGGTATTAAAAATAGACCTACTTTTCGATTTTAACAGACTATTGTATATATGTACCAACTATGGATTTGGCATGTAACCCTTATTGTGTTATACTTTGTCAGCAACAGTTTATTTCTTCTGTTTTACTATTTCCCCATTACGGTAGTGGTAAAAAAAGTTTTTATCTTCAGCGTCACCTTCATCATTTGTAATTTGAAATGTAGCTACATCAATGGATGGTCGAATACTACCTGTTTTAAAATTAAAGACACTTTTTTTGTCTTTACCCCAAAAATTATTAAGCATTTTGAAATGTGCTCCATCAATATTTTTTATTATTCTTGTTCCATTTCCATTGTATAAGTATTGATTGTCTTGTGCCCATTGATCATGGTTATCTGAAAATAGAAATTCGAAGCTTTTAGCATCTGCTTTTCGGTATGGTTTGAAACCAAAGTAAACCTGATTAATATCTTTTGCCCAAAGTCTAGAAAATAGTTGAAATGTACTTGGATCGGATTTATTTATTGGTTTTAACGTCCGGCCTTTTCCAGTTCTCATACCGACTTGTCCAAATAAAGTTAACTCATCTATATAAACACTATTTTTATCTTTAGCAACTAACCACGGCAAGTTTGAATATTTTTGAATGACCTTAAAACTTGCTTTATCGCAATCTACAAGATATCCATTAAAGAAAATAGATTGTTCGTCTTCTGCCAGTTTATCTTTTATTACTTTAAAGGAATCTAAATCTACGTTTTCTACAATACGATGTTCGCAATAAATATGGTTTTTATCTCTAGCATAGTAGTGAGAAAGGATTTCAAAAGAGGATAAATCAGCTTTTTCAATTAGTGTGGGATTAGCTTTTTCTCCGTAAGGGCATTTATGCAAGTAAAAAATGTCAGTTTTTGTCTTATAATAATCATCTTGGTTTGATGTTGGAAATTCAATATGAAACTCATATTCTGGATGCCACCAACCAATGAGATTGGGGTATTTTTCCAATAAATATTTTTTGTTCTGTTCATAGATGTTTAATTCGCTTGTATGAGGTGTGTTTTGGTCAAAACATTCCACATGTTTTGAAGAATTACTTAACTCAATTACATTAGAATAGTGATATACATTATGTTTGTCAGTTATAAATTGATTCCATCCAACTGATACTATTGATTCACAATCGGCATCCTTATAGATAGACAAGCCGCTAATACTGCTTAAGGCATATAAATTATTTTTATCCTTTGAGAAATAAGGTGTATCCTCAACTACCTTAAAAGTTTTAGCATCCGAATCAGGAATTAAAAAACCATCTTTTGCTACTAGATAAACATGTAGGCTGTCTTTTGCAAAATTTTCATTTATATAAATGAAGTTATCTATATCTGAGGTTAAGAATTTCACTTTTGGTTTATGGTTTCGCCAAGTCCACCACCAAACCCCTTTAATGTCTTTTAGGCAGTTAATATATTGCTCGCCTTTTTTATCAGTATATAATACTTCACCAAAGCCTTCTGCCGAAATGCCTTTTAGTAAAGTATCTTCATAATAAACTTTATTGTTTTTAAAAGTGAAATTTCCGGTCATGATTGTTAGTTGTTTCTCACGTTTTGTGTATAAGATGAGTTGCGTATTTAAGCAACTAATTTAGCAAATAAATACCGTCCCGAGGTTTCGGGAGAAATTCCGAAGTCTCTGAACGCTAGTCTCGACGTCTCAAGATTCTTAAGCAAGCTTGAACTAGCCATTAATTATAAACGGTATTGTGCTTTCGTTATTCTTTAATTTCATCCCTAATTAAAGAAATCAATTCATTTATTGATTGTTCTATTTGAATTAGGTCATTTTTATTAAATGATAGCATACCATATAAATCTCTTGATTCGGAAGCTAATTCAAAGTAATGTTTTTTTAAAAGTTCTGGTGATGTCCCTTGAGCAAGAGATGGTTCTGGTGTAAACTCCACAACTATTCCCATTTTTTCTCTGATTATAGAACCTAATTGATTATGATATTTGTTGTCAATTTGGGAATCTAAATCTTCATATGCTTTATATTGATAATCGTAAAGATTAATAAGTAAGGACTTTATTTTATCGGATTTTATTAAATCAAAACCGTTGTTTGAAGTAAGTAAGTTATAAACCCCTGATTTTGGAATAAAGCTTCGGCTAGTATTACCAACATCCATAAAATATTTGTTAAGATTTTCTTCAGAAAGTTCTAAAAGTTCTGTGTTCTTTTCTAAAGGAATAATTTTACGTAGTGCTTCCAATCCTATTATATTCCTTTCAATTGTTTTTTTAATTGTAAAGGAGTCTTGCTCTAGTGATGTAAGTATATTGAGGTAGTTTTCTTTCGCTAAATTTGTGGCTTGCCTATCCTCATTCCAATTATTAATAGATAATGCTATCAAAATTCCAATAACTACAAGAATTATTTCGCCGATTGCATATTTAAAATACTTTCCAGTTTTATTTTCCTTAAGCAAGTTTTGGCGAATACGTCTAAAAAATTTTATCATTTTTTTTATATTTAATTCCAACGCGGAAGGCTAGCTCGTTCACTAAAAATGTCTACAAGACATTTTCTTTACGCTCGGCCCTCTAAAGAATTTTATCATTGGTTAGCGGTTTGTTATAATGAAGCACAACGGTTTCGTGTATGGTTTAGCTTCGCTGATTATTCTCTCAAGCTTGTTTTAGTTTAGCATCATTTTGTTCCAAAATGCTGAACAAAAATCAGCTTGTTTCAATAGTTGTTGCGTGTTTAAGCAACTAATTTAGCAAATAAAACACAGATAGAATATTCCACAGGAATGTTCGTAAGTCGGCAGTGACCAAGCAGTTAATTATACACGGCTTAAGTTTACTTTTTATAACTTAAGATTATTTTTTTCTTCTTCAAGTAATCCAAGAACTTCTGTCATTCCATTGCTTATTCTATTCATATATTTAATCCTTACAACTTTCATCTGTAAAGAATTATTTAACGTGGCAAAAGTAGAAGGACGTGCAAGGATTTCCAAAAATTCTTTTTCAGTTAATCTAAATCTTTCAGGTATCATTTCATTAGGCGTAGATAAAATTTCGCTTAATCCTATTTCTTTTCTTAGTTCCCAGTCAGAACCATTATAATACATATCATTACTAATTTTACGGTGAATGGATCCACCAATGTCGGCAGACATTATCTCAGCGTAAAGTATTAGTACTTTATTATTAATCATACTAAGCCTGCCTGACGATTTTGAATCTTCATAAATTGGTAAATTGAGATCATAAGGAATACCATATGTTATAAAATCTCCAAGTTTTTTCAGTGAATCTATTTGAACTGTCAATTCTTTAGATCCAATGTGTTTTAAATACAATTGACCGTCTGCAATTAGAGAATCACCAAGGGCAATAGCATCATTTATTATAACCCTCGATGATTGTAATTCTACAATTAAGTCTTCAATTAACTGCTGTTTAATTATCTCATTTTTCCTTGATTCATTCCAATTATTAATCTGTAACGCAATTAAAATTCCAATAACTACAAGAATAATTTCCCCCAAGGCATATTTAAAATACTTTCCAGTTTTATTTTCCATAAGTAAGTTTTGGCGAATTTTTCTAAAAAATTTTATCATTTTTTTTATATTTAATTCCAACGCGGAAGGCTGGCTCGTTCACTAAAAATGTCTACAAGACATTTTCTTTACGCTCGGCCCTCTAAAGAATTTTATCATTGGTTAGCGGTTTGTTATAATGAAGCACAACGGTTTCGTGTATGGTTTAGCTTCGCTGATTATTCTCTCAAGCTTGTTTTAGTTTAGCATCATTTTGTTCCAAAATGCTGAACAAAAATCAGCTTGTTTCAATAGTTGTTGCGTGTTTCAGCAACTAATTTAGTAAATAAAAACCGTCCCGAAACTTCGGGAGAAAATCCGAAAGCCCCGACGCTTCGGGGTTCGTAAGTAAGCTAGAATTAGCAATAAATTATAGCAACCATGTAAAAGCAGTATCCAAAGTTTAGTTAATAACTTTAAGGTTCAAAAACTTATTATTATGAAAACAAAGGATACTACTAGATCAAAGTTATTTATTGGAATTGACGTACACAAGCGAAGTTGGAAAATTCGTACTGCAACGGATCTTTTTGATGGATCATCGTTAACTATTCCACCAGATGCATTTAGTTTAAAAAAGTATGTGGATAGGCATTTTAAGGGATATACTGTTTATTGCTGTTATGAATCGGGTTGTTGTGGCTTTAGTCATTATCGACATTTTATTTCATTTGGATGGCATGCAAAGGTTGTTAACCCTGCAGATGTTCATCGTCCAGCCAAGGCCCAGTTTCAAAAGACCGACAAGATCGATGCACGTATGTTATGTAAAGAATTAAAGGATGGCCGACTCAAAGGAATTCATGTTCCTTCAATAGAACGAGAGCAGTTAAGATGTTTGTTTCGTCGAAGAAATGAGCTGGTTAAAGAACATCGAAAAATAAAGACTCAAATAAAGATGCAATTGTTGTATTTGGGGATTGAAATTCCAAAGCCATTTGACAATAGTCATTGGTCTCATAATTTTAGAGATTGGTTAAGAAATTTGACTTTTGAATATCCTACAATGGATTATTGTTTTGAGACACGTCTTATTACCTATGAATATATAGATAAGCAAAAGCGAGATGTGAGTACAAAATTACTTGCCTATTGTCGTAAGCATTATAAGAAAGATTATTATTTATTACGATCAGTTCCGGGAGTAGGAGGCATAGTAGCTTGTGGATTATTATGTGAATTGGGTGATTTAAGGCGTTTTAAAAATTTCAAACAATTAGCCAGTTATGTAGGATTGGTTCCCTGAGTACACCAAAGTGGAGATAATCTCAAAACTTCAGGGTTAACCCCAAGAGCAAATCGGCTAATGCGTAGTTATTTGGTAGAAGCTACTTGGCAAGCGTTGCGTTTTGATCCAGTTATGCAGGCCTATTATCGGTCACATTCAGGTAAAGATGTCAAACGCATATTGGTAAAAGTAGCGAGGAAACTCTTGAGTCGAATTCATGCAGTAATTAGAACTGAAATTCCTTATGAAGTAGGTGTAGTTAGTTAAATAAAAACATAAAACAAGCTTAAAACTCATTATAAAATTGGCACAAAAGATAGGACAACAAAACACCGTAGGTGAAACTCTAATACAGTTATCACATATTTATAGCAAGTTGCCTTGTTTGCCAAAATCATCATAGAGATGCTGGTGGATTCGCTAAAGACGGATACCACATATAGGATGCGGAGTTTTATAAAGCTAGCATTGAATTATTGATAACGCAAAAAGCGTAATCAACAGTTCAACACTAAAAATAATATCATGAATTAAAAAAAAGAAAAATATTGTATATTTAACCTAAGACTCGGGAAAGTGCTTTACATAGGATACGGTGTTGTGCGCTGGCTTTTCCGCTATTTAATTGATTTTCTACTATTTTTTCAAACTTATTTTTCTTAAATTCAAACCAACTTTGTCTAAATTCAGAATGGTCGATTTTATGCTTAAAATTCTGAAATGGCTTTTTATTTGCTAAAGTATTTTCCAATTCCGACTTTAGATTTTGGTCAGATAACTGCTCAACAAAAAGCTCCATAATTTTAAAAGACTCAAAGCTTTCTAATGTCTCAAATTTTATAAAATCCGTTTTATGTTTTTCCACTTTTTCTAAAATGTCACTAAAAGCTTCTTTAAATTCATCCTCATCCGAAAATTGTGAAAAATTCGGGATTGCAACAATTTCGTCAGTTTTAGAATTGTAATAACAGTCAAATCCGCAATCCAATTCTTGAGCTATTTCCTTTATTATTTCTGACTGTCTTTTTTCCATTAGATTGCTCTTCTCGGATATTGTTCAACTTGTTTTTCTAATTCCTTTACAATTAGTTTTAATTCGCTGTTGTTAAAAACGCAATCTACAAAATAATCTTTATCATCATGTGCACTTTGTGGACGAGATTCCAAGTCAAATATTATTCTGATATGCTTTTCTTCTAAATTCTTTTTGGTTAGTTCAAATTCCAAATTTGGTTCCATAAAAACAAGTGAATCAGAATCAGTTTCTGTATTATTTGAGAGTTTTTCAAACCAATCTTTAATGTCCTTTAAATCTCCAACTAAAAGTGATGGGTCAACTGTTTACCAATTTCCACAATCACTTTTTACTTTTAAATAAACTAGCAACCAATTAGAATCATATTCACAATTCGTTATCTCAGGAAACTGATAATTCATTATACTAAACTCAACAGATTGGTTGTTAATTCCTTTAAATATCATTCCGATTACGATGGTTTGTCAGCTTGCTCACAACTAGTTTGTGTTTGGTTTAGCTTCGCTGATTATTCTCTCAAGCTTGTTTTAGTTTAGCATCATTTTGTTCCAAAGCGCTGAACAAAAATCAGCTTGTTTCAATAGTTGTTGCGTGTTTAAGCACCTAATTTAGCAAATACAAACCGTCCCGAAACTTCGGGAGAAAATCCGCGAGCCCCGACGCTTCGGGGTTCGTAAGTCGGCAGTGAACCAAGCAATTAATTATACACGGTGTGCCTGTTGCACAAGATATATATAATTAGGGATAAAATGAACTAAAAAACGCATGAATTTATTGGTCATTAGACTGATATTCTGTATCTTGAGGTATGCAAGGCAAAAAAGAGTATCAAGAGAAATTATTCACTCAATTCCGAATGAGTGATCGGATTCCAAAGGAGAATTTTTATCGACGATTAAATGGGGAATTAGACCTACATTTTCTATATGTACTGACACGTCCTTATTATGGAGACAGTGGTCAAAAGAGCATAGATCCTACCGTGTTTTTCAAGTTGTGTTTGGTGGGATATTTAGAGAATATTATCAGTGATCGACAGTTGATTGCCCATTGTAGTTTACGTTTGGACATATTGTATTTTTTAGGCTATGATATTGATGAAGAGTTGCCCTGGCATAGCACAATAAGTCGTACGCGTCAATTATATCCAGAAAAAGTTTTTGAAGAAGTCTTTACGCGTGTTTTAATTATGTGTGTTGACAAAGGCATGGTAAGTGGCCATACTCAAGCGATAGATTCTGCTCCAATAAAGGCAAATGCCTCGATGGATACCTTGGAGTTAAAAGTGCCTGAAGAAGAATTAGAAGACCACTTAAAAAAGCTACGCCATATCAGTAGCATGGATAAACAAAAGCCTATTCGAAAAGCCAAAGAGAATAAAGCTTCAGATGCTCAAAAAAAAATTAGTGCCACCAAGCAAGAATTGTCTGCTATTAAAAGTCGGAATAAAAAATGGTCAAAAGATCAAGATCAACGCACGGGTGCAAACAATAAAAACTCAAAATACACCTCAAACAAAACGCATTATAGTCCCACCGATCCGGATGCTAAAATTAGTGTAAAGCCAGGCAAGGCACGCAAGCTGAACTATATGAGTCAGCTAAGTGTTGACACTGGACATCATGTAATCACTGACATTAAAGCGTATAAGGCAGATAAGAAAGACAGCCAATACTTACAAGACATTGTACCTCGATTAAAAAAACGATTGAACAAACAAGGGATCTTATGGCAAAATCTAGTGGCCGATACAGGCTATAGTGATGGAGAGAATTATGCTTTTTTGGAAAAAATAGGTTTACGAAGTTTTATACCACCTCACGGGACGTATAAAGGCGGTCCTGAGGATTTTGAATATGTCAAACAAGAGGATCATTATCTCTGTCCAGAGGGTCATATCGTTCCCTTTAAAAAAGTGTTTAATGATTATAGAACAGGTAGTAAGAAAAAGGAATATAGAATCTCCTCAAAAATTTGTAGAGACTGTCCGATAAGAAAACAATGTTTAGGTAAGACAGCACAAGAAAAGAAATTTTCGGTAACTTATTACAGAGAAGAATACGAACGAAATAACCATCGCGTAAGCAGCAACCAAGGTCGTTATATGAAATCAAAACGACAGAGTACTGTTGAACCTGTCTTTGGAACGCTAACTCAATTCATGGGCTTACGTAAAATAAATACCATTGGCATTGAGCAAGCCAACAAGGTGATGCATCTCTCCGCCATTGCCTACAACCTGAAAAAGTACCTAAAATTCACAAGTAAAGTTGTCAGAAGTGATGCCAAATCACTTGCGCTGTACTTAACTCACTGTTTTTGGCATATATTGAGCAGATCAAGCCATTTTAAGCCTTTTAAAAAAGATGAAATAGGGGACAGAAAAAATTATAGCCACGCTTAAAACTACTAAAAATAAATCCCCAATTAATCCAGATGGTCTATTTTGGTGCTTGTGCAACGATTACCGGTGTTAGCAAAAGTTTTTATTCCTTATTCAAAAATTCAGTTACTAAATTATTCTTTTCAGATTCCATTTCGCAAGTCCAACTGTCTATAAACCATCTTCCATTTTCATAATGAAGTTGGATGCTATTTAGTCCTCTAATACTGGATTCAGTATTTGGGTCAGTTCGTATTTCAAATGCACTCCAAACTTGTGCGATATTTCCATATTTACTTACTATTCGTTTAAGCTCCTTTTCGTAAAAATCCGCTTTGGGTGATAATCCGATTGGTATATATTCCGCTTCAAGAGTATGTGATTCTGCTTTTCCATTTTCGTCCAGTCTTGTTATAACAGCATTGTCCGAATGAATATATTTATCTCTCTCAAATTCCCAAGGCTCAATACTCGAACCAGAAACAACATCGTAATATGCATTTATTATTGCATCTACTGATTCTACGTCTGTCGTATACTTCTCTTTGGTAGTTTGTCCGAAAATTGAATTGAAAGCAAAAATTACGCTGATTGATGTAAGAATTATTTTGTTCATATAGATTGGTTTCAAATTTTTGCTAACGGTTGGGCTAAGCGTAGTGCGGAGGCAAGGAAACTTTTCGTTTCCGTCTGCGCACGAAGCTAAAGCTTTTGGTTTTGCTTTTTCTTTTTTTGTCCAAAGCTAAATCCCAAAGATTTAGCGACATCATAAATATACACAGACCTTTCGATTCAGCCCTAAAGTCCGCATTACGTTTAGGCTGTGTTAGGTGCAGTTATTTTTTCCAGTCATCAAGTCCATAATATACATCTCCTCTTGTATGGTCAACTACGTGTCCTTGAGTAAATCGGAAATTGTTTCTCGGTTGAATTATGTCGTTAAATAAAGCCATTTGAATAGTACAAACATCTGCATCGCTATACCTAACTTGAAGTCCGTCCATTACTTGCTGTCCGAACGCATAAGGAACCATTTTATGATTTGGATATCTTTTTCTAATATTACTTTCAAGTAATATAAAGTCTTTTTCAAACTCCTTAAATGGTGAAGCTGTAACAACATTTGCTGCGTGATACCCTTTATAATCTCCTATTTCATCCAATATTCGCGTTGAGTCCAAACCATAAATTGTAAAAAAGTTCCCTACAAAGCTTACTGCAAAATGCAACTCTTTTAAATGGGTGCAAGTTCCAATTACATTTTGTTCGATGATAATCGAAGAACTAAAACTCGGTGCTTGCCCATATGTAGTTCCAATTATATTTTTTTTCATCAATTTTTTCAGCTCATCGGTGTAATTCGTCCAACGTTTTTGAAAGTTTTTTTCGTCATGAATATTCTCCACTATTATCTCTTCAAGTTTTTTCAGTCCAGCATACTCGAAAAATATTCCCACGCCTTCTCCTTGAGGAACTCCGATGGGATAAAATGATTTTATTCCTTCGTAAATCTCCCATAAGTTGTATAAATGAGAATTAAAACCAAATTTTTCTGGGAACATTGATTGTTTTTTATAATTGCACCTAACGGCAGTTCGTCTAATAACCTACCGCTGTTTTTATAGTTTCTACTAAATTACGTTTTTTAGCTTTATTGTTATATTGGTATTTGTTTTTTTGTGTTTCGCCTTAAGAGAAGTGCTATTGTACTCAATAATTGGTATATAATCTTGATTAAGTCTTGGTAGGGCTTTAAAAAGAGTAGTTTCTTTAGGTTAAGGATGTTCCAGATTCTTTTCAAGTTATAAACTATAAACATTAGGCCTACATCTGCACTTGCTCTTTGTTTTGTTTTTTTAGTGGTAATATAGTTAAAACCCCATTGGCGTTTTATGGTTCCATAAGGATGCTCTACAATAGCTTGTCTTTTTTTGTATGCCTTTGGGTTTTTTAAAACTTGTCGGGCATTTTCTTCGATGTATTTTTGGAACTCACTTCGCTGTAACACCTTTCCATTTACTTTAGAGGTGGTACATAGATCTCTCGCCGGACATGTTTTACATTTGTTTGTTTTGTACTGTTTAAATCGATAGTTTCTTCCTTTATAAGTGCTTCCGTTGCTTTTAAGGATATTTCCCTGTGGGCACAGATAAGTGTCACTTTCTTTATTATATTCAAAATATTCTGAGTTGTAGCTTGGGTCAGGAGCTTGTGAAGCTCTCCCTATTCCAGGTATTGCTACAAGTGTTTTTATACCTAATTGATTAGCTGTCCTAAATTCACTTCCTGTATGATAACCTTTATCATAAAGTGCAGTAAAAGAATTAGAGCCTAAAATGGTTTTTGCCCTGCGTAGCATCTGTCCCATTGCTTTTGAGTCATTCTTATTGGTGACCAAATAATCAAAAGGGATTTTATTATCTGCATCTACAGTGGTCTGCACACAGTAGGCAACTTCAGTGATGTTGTTACGTACTATCAAATGCTTACTGTCGGGATCTGAGGTTGATATCTGTGGTTCTCCAGATTCTTTTAGTTTTTTTTCAAGTTGCTTATAGTGTTTTCTGCGTCCTTGATGTTTGTCTATATTATTTTTGATTTCTTCCTTTTCACTGTTGCTGTCACTTTGTTCTAGTGCATTGTCGTACTGTAGCAACTTATTGTCAATATAATCTAAATGACGTTGTATTTTCTTTTGGTTAAAATTATTCTTTTTACTGTTCTGTGCTCTAAATTTAGTACTGTCGCCTGCAATCAATGTAGCTCCAATGAGCCCAAAATTGCGTGCTATTTGAACCGTAGCAAAAAACACTTTTTTTATTGCTTTAGCATTATCCTTTCTAAAATTACTGATAGTGTTATGGTCGGGAGCTAAAGATTCAAGAAGCCACATTAGTTCAATATTACGTTTGCATTCTTTTTCCAATAGTCGTGAAGATCGCACGCGGTTCATATAGCCATAGATATATAGTTTCAGTAAAACAGAAGGATGGTAGGCTGGAGGTCCGTTCTCTGTAAAATCTGAACGAAAACCAAGTTCCGCTAAGTCAAGTGAATCTACAAATTGATCTATCGACCTAATGCTGTTCTCCTCATCAATAGAATCTTCAAGAGAAATGGGAAAAAGGCAGGTCTGTTTTCGGTCTTTTCCAATAATAAATTTCATAGTTAGAAGATACGAAAAAACTGAAAGGTAATAAAGAATTTACGCTAGAAAAAAGAATAAGTTATTAGACAGTCTGACGGTTACGTATAATATTAGTGGCGCGTTTAAGCACTAATTTAGTAAATAGAAACTTGCCAGCGGAAAATTCCGAAGGAATTTTCCAAGTAGGCTAAAACCAGCCATTAATTTTATGCTTTGTTGGGCATAGTTTTTTATTTATCCATAATCTAAATTAGAATCTAAATCTAATTTGTCCATTTCAGAATATACAGGTTGAGCAAATGTTCTCAATAAATTCAGAAATTGAGAATAACTTACAACTTTTAATAATTCTTTAGGTAATAAGTCAAGATTGTATTCCCATTCTTCTGTGATTAATTTTTCTTCTAATGGTAGTTTATTTTCAATATCTGTAAGCTGACCAGCAAACTCTTTCATAATGTGATGAGGAAAATGATCAGAAATTAAGTTTAACAAATCATATTTTTCAATGAGTGTATTAAAATCCTGCTTTTTGATTTTATTGTAATCGTCATAAAGTTGAATTGAAGTGTGGTCATAGTTGTTTTTTAGAATGTCAAAATGTAGTTTTTTAGAGAAAAAATTTAGATACCAACTCTTAAAGAATTTTTTCTGAAATTCACTCCAAGTTATCAATTCAACATTCGTGTTTTTAATAGACTCAATCGCACCTTTTTGAAAGTCACTTGTCGTTATTATATATCCAATATTTGCTCCAATGTCACTTACTACTGTTCTTAATCCGTGCACATAAAGCTGTGGAATATTTGATTTCCACATTTTACATTCTATTAGAATTTTGTATGGTCTATCATCTATTGATTCCTCCGCGTAAACATCAATTTCAATTTGACTCCTAATTGATTGAACCTTTTTTTCTACTGAAACAACAAAACCACATTGAGTTAAAATTTTTCCAACTTTTGTTTGAAGTTCTTTCCAATTTTGAGGGATGTTGTCAATTGTCATTAATATTGCTTGGTTTAAATGTCTAGTCCTGAAATATGGCTACAGGTTAATAATTAATTTAAGCTGATAATTTATATACCATATTTGGTGTTTTATAGTCTAAAGATAAGTGTAATCTTATTTCGTTGTATAAATTAATTGCATTTTTTGCAGCTCTCTTTGCGTGTTCCACGTTATCAAAGGTTTGGTCTAAGTAAAATTCGTCTTTTAAAATTCCGTTTACACGTTCTGCCATTGCGTTTTCGTAACAATGATTTTCTTCAGTCATACTAATATCTATCTTTTTTCTTTTGAGTATTTGTGTGTATACATTGCTACAATATTGTATTCCTCTGTCGGAATGATGAATAAGCTGTTTAATGTTTTTAGCTTGATAGATGGCTTTATTAAGAGCTCTTACACAACCTTTTAATTCCAAGCTATCACTTATGTCATACCCAACAATTTTCCTGGAATGCATATCTGTTATCAAAGCCAAGTAACAAAAGCCTTTTACAGTTCTAATATATGTAATATCAGAGACCCAGACTTGATTTGGTTTAGTAACTTCCATATCTTTTATAATGTTATTGTACTTGTAAAACCGATGATAAGAGTTGGTTGTTCTGGCACTAGTTTTCTTTCTAAGTGTTAGCATTTGGTGTTTTCTAAGGACATTAAATAGTGTATCTCTACCTACTTTAAGGTTGGCTTTTGTAAACTCGTTATCTAATGATTTAGTGAGTTTTCGAACACCTTCTCTAGGAAGGGATTTACGTCTTTTTCTAACAATTTCAATAATCTGTTGTTCTATTTTTAAACGCATATCAGCTCTAGATTTGTATTTATAATACGCATCACGTTTAAGTCCAAAACAACTTGCTATAGTAGATAAAGAAGCAAATCCCTTAGCTCTATTTCTAGTTTTAATAAATGCTAGATATTGAGTTTTTTTTTAAGTTGCTGAACATTTTTATAGCCTAGTTTTTCAGCTGCTACTTCAAGGTAAGATTCTTCTACCATAGCATCCAGATCCTTTTTAAGTAGAAGCTTTTTAAGCTTTTCATTCTCTTTTTGTAGTGCTTTAATTCTAGATATTTCGTCTTTTGTTTCCACTTTTACTCTGGTGTTCATTAAGTCTTTACGATTATACTTTTTAATCCACTCATTGACCGTTGTAGGTGCAATAGAATAGAGTTTACAAAGTTCGCTCTTTGTGTGCTTACCTTTACTAAGTTCATCCAGAATTTTTAGTTTAAAAGGTTCTGAATACCGTCTAATTACTTTGTCATTTTTATACATAATGTTTAAAATTATGTAGCCTATATTCAGGACGGGTCACAATTGTAGGTAACGGTTCGTGTATGGTTTGTTGCGATTGTCTCGCAACTAATCTAATAAGAATAAACCGAACGTAGAGAAAATCCGAAGGATTTTCCGAGTACACACAGACCCAAGCGATAAATTATACACTTTGTGCCTGTTGCACAAGATATATATAATTAGGGATAAAATGAACTAAAAAACGCATGAATTTATTGGTCATTAGACTGATATTCTGTATCTTGAGGTATGCAAGGCAAAAAAGAGTATCAAGAGAAATTATTCACTCAATTCCGAATGAGTGATCGGATTCCAAAGGAGAATTTTTATCGACGATTAAATGGGGAATTAGACCTACATTTTCTATATGTACTGACACGTCCTTATTATGGAGACAGTGGTCAAAAGAGCATAGATCCTACCGTGTTTTTCAAGTTGTGTTTGGTGGGATATTTAGAGAATATTATCAGTGATCGACAGTTGATTGCCCATTGTAGTTTACGTTTGGACATATTGTATTTTTTAGGCTATGATATTGATGAAGAGTTGCCCTGGCATAGCACAATAAGTCGTACGCGTCAATTATATCCAGAAAAAGTTTTTGAAGAAGTCTTTACGCGTGTTTTAATTATGTGTGTTGACAAAGGCATGGTAAGTGGCCATACTCAAGCGATAGATTCTGCTCCAATAAAGGCAAATGCCTCGATGGATACCTTGGAGTTAAAAGTGCCTGAAGAAGAATTAGAAGACCACTTAAAAAAGCTACGCCATATCAGTAGCATGGATAAACAAAAGCCTATTCGAAAAGCCAAAGAGAATAAAGCTTCAGATGCTCAAAAAAAAATTAGTGCCACCAAGCAAGAATTGTCTGCTATTAAAAGTCGGAATAAAAAATGGTCAAAAGATCAAGATCAACGCACGGGTGCAAACAATAAAAACTCAAAATACACCTCAAACAAAACGCATTATAGTCCCACCGATCCGGATGCTAAAATTAGTGTAAAGCCAGGCAAGGCACGCAAGCTGAACTATATGAGTCAGCTAAGTGTTGACACTGGACATCATGTAATCACTGACATTAAAGCGTATAAGGCAGATAAGAAAGACAGCCAATACTTACAAGACATTGTACCTCGATTAAAAAAACGATTGAACAAACAAGGGATCTTATGGCAAAATCTAGTGGCCGATACAGGCTATAGTGATGGAGAGAATTATGCTTTTTTGGAAAAAATAGGTTTACGAAGTTTTATACCACCTCACGGGACGTATAAAGGCGGTCCTGAGGATTTTGAATATGTCAAACAAGAGGATCATTATCTCTGTCCAGAGGGTCATATCGTTCCCTTTAAAAAAGTGTTTAATGATTATAGAACAGGTAGTAAGAAAAAGGAATATAGAATCTCCTCAAAAATTTGTAGAGACTGTCCGATAAGAAAACAATGTTTAGGTAAGACAGCACAAGAAAAGAAATTTTCGGTAACTTATTACAGAGAAGAATACGAACGAAATAACCATCGCGTAAGCAGCAACCAAGGTCGTTATATGAAATCAAAACGACAGAGTACTGTTGAACCTGTCTTTGGAACGCTAACTCAATTCATGGGCTTACGTAAAATAAATACCATTGGCATTGAGCAAGCCAACAAGGTGATGCATCTCTCCGCCATTGCCTACAACCTGAAAAAGTACCTAAAATTCACAAGTAAAGTTGTCAGAAGTGATGCCAAATCACTTGCGCTGTACTTAACTCACTGTTTTTGGCATATATTGAGCAGATCAAGCCATTTTAAGCCTTTTAAAAAAGATGAAATAGGGGACAGAAAAAATTATAGCCACGCTTAAAACTACTAAAAATAAATCCCCAATTAATCCAGATGGTCTATTTTGGTGCTTGTGCAACGATTACCATTGTTAGCAACTGTATTTTTTTAATATTACCAGAACATTCAACTAAAAAAGTGGCTCTTTTATAAGTGTATGTTGTTTAATCAAATCGTCGTTTTTAATTTTCAGTTTAATTGTGTCATTTGATTTCATTAAATTTTTTAAATTACAGAAAGATGATTTATCTGTAAAAGGTATGTTATTTATCGATACTACTTCAGAATTTACAATAAGATTTGCTTTTGATGCTGGTGTTTTTTCTGTTACGCTTTTTATTACAACTTTGTTTAGTTTTTTATTATAGTCTATTGAGAAACCATACGTATTCCAAATAAAATTCTGAGTATTCTTATAAGGCTCTAGAATTAGTTTCTTATCCTTCCAACTAAAAGTAGTTTTGTATTTATTAAAAAACTCTAACCCAAGTAAATTTGGTGCTTTTGGAGTAGTTGATATAGGAAATTTATGAATCCTGTATGATGAATCTTCAAATTCTAACGAGTCTGACAAATAAAACTTTTCTTTACTTTTATCATTATTTCCTCCAAGCCCCTTTGATGAAGTTCCATCTATTTTTTTATACTCTAAATTTAATCCTTCTTCCAAAGCATAACTTTCGTTAAGTTTAAGAGAACCACTATTTCCTAAGTCTAATATTACTTTTATAGGTTTTTTCTGATTATTTAATTTAATAAGAGTTCTTAGATGATGACTACTTTTGTTTTCAGTAAGGGGTATTTCTATTCTATCTTTTTGAAAGGATAAATCAGTAAGTTTTTTTGAAACTATAATTTTTTGAGTTTTAAAATCAACTTGCCAAATTAGATGTCGCATAATTCCTGTGCCAATGATACCATAAATATCTTCAGAACAATTAAAATTAAATACAACTTCTTTAGCATTTGTGTTTTCAAATATAGAATTACCAATTTGTAATGTATCAACACTTCTTATTTTAGTTAAAAAGATACTTCCATTAGCATCTATGCCGAACCCTCTTCCGTTCATTTCCAAATTTAATTCATCTATATGATTGCTGAATATAAAACTTGAAGCACCACTATCTAAAATAAAAGGATATAATTTTTTACTCCCATTTATTTTTACATTTATAAGTAAATGTCCAGTTGATGAGTAAGTAAAAGGTATGGTATCAGTAACTATGTTACTCACAAGTTCCCCTTGCCTTAGTTTTTTGTATTGAGAAGACATATTATAGATTATAAATCCAATAATCAATACCATTATTAGCAATAAGACTCCTATTCCTTTTAATATTTTTTTCTTCATAATTATTTAATGCTCTTATTGTTGGTTATTTCTTTATATTCAAGTATGTCTGATGGTTGGCATTTCAATGCTTCGCAAATGGCTTCCAAAGTAGAAAATCGAATTGCCTTAGCTTTTCCTGATTTTAAGATAGAAAGATTAGCAGTAGTAATACCAATAATTTCTGCCAAGTCTTTACTTTTCATTTTGCGTTTAGCAAGCATAACGTCTAGGTTTACTATTATTGGCATAACTATATAGTTAGTTCGTTTTCTTCTTGTAAAATATTTCCTTTCTTTATTATAGAAGCTATAAGTAAAATAAAAGAAGAAAATATAAATACAGGAACTGATTTTGCTATAGATTTCCCAATAACACTTCCAAAATTGTATGAAGTAAATTCAATTAAATAAAGGTTTATAGTAGTGCTTATTAAAAAGAGTCCAAATCCATAAACAATTAATCCTTTACCTACTTTAGTTAATTGTTTTACATTTTCGCTTGAAAAATAATTGTTCCTTGAAAAGGATGTAATAACTTTTCTAAAGATAAAAGCAAGATAAACTAAAAATATAGTCAAAATACTGCTTGAAATTATGAATATAGTTCTATTTAAATTACTCCATTCAGTAGGAAAGTCAATCCCACGAACTTCGAATGTTGTACGCTTATCTACTAAATAGTGAATTATAGAATACATCTCTCCAAAAGCGTCTATAATTAAAGAAATAATGAGTATTAGAATAAATACATTTAAAAATTTTAATATTGTTTTCATATTTTATTATTGTTTAAGGTGCAAACATATAAATAAATTATCGAAAAACAATAATAAAATATCAATAAAAGATAATATTTATTATTTAAGAAATTTAATGAATTGATAGTCAGTATATTGTTAATACTTGTTTTTAGAATCTTTTTCCAATAGAATTGGATGAAAATCTAACTTGAAAGAGAAATTTTAAAATGATTGTTTAGTTTTTTGAAGTCAAAAAATATTTTTTTTAGATGCTAGTCTATATAGTTGCTAACGTTCAGGCTATGGTTAGTACGGGAATAAAATTACTTATTTTCCGATTAAGCACTAAGCCAAAGCTTTTTATTTTGTTTAATCTTTTTATTTTAAAGCCAAATCAAAAGATTTGGCGGACTTTATAAACAGGCACAGACTTTTGTTTAAGCACCAAAACCCGTATTAATTATAGCCATTGTTGGCAAATCGTTTTTTATCTTTTATTCCTTGTCTTTTTATCTGGAAATCCATCAGCAGGTTCAATATTCGTAACTAGATTGACTTCTGGAAAATACTTTTTCATTAAATGCCTCAAAGGAACTTTGGTTTCCTTATTTTCTTTGAACATGGCCTGCAATTTTTCGCCGTCCATTGTCATCCCTTCAGGCATTGATGCCATGGTTTGGGTATTAAAAGTTGCCTTATCTATATTATCAGAAGCGACCATTAATTCGTCCATTTCTTTTAGTAACTCCTCATCTTCAATAACTGACATTCCTGGTGCTTGACTATGTCCAAATTGAATGATATCACTCGCTTCATCCATTAGTTTAATATCTATTAAGTCATATTTTGAAAATGGAATATGAAAATCATTGAATCTTATAAACGGTTTATCATCTATTAGTATTTGCAGATGAAAATGAGGAAAGTCCGCATTTTTTGAATTGGAATGTCCTGCTAAATCAGTTTTTCCAAAATGTAATGACCACTCAATATTTTTATATTTTATGGTTATTTCTCGTATTTTGCTTTTGGAAGTTTCACTCTCCAAATCATTTATGTTCTTTATGAAATTTTCAGTTGTGGCAACCCATCGCAAATAGCTTTCAAGTTTGAAAAATCCAATTGGTTCTGATAGATAATTATTAAAATCTTTCTTACGAATTCCATTTGGTCTCAAGAACCAATGAAAACAAGGTTCATCAGCATAGAATGTGTCAAGTTTATTACCACATAAAAAGCAACAAGATTTTGAAAAAGCATGTTTAAATTCCGCGAACATTTTTTTGTTTTCCTCAATTTGTTCTTGGTTTTTTCTATCTACATATTCAGGTGGTAGACTTGCGAGATACTCTTTTAATTCTTTCGTGTTATTTGGATTAATCTTTTTCAAGTATGCTTTTAATCAAATGTTTGCCATTATTGGCAAATCGTTGTTTTTATCTAATGGAAACTGGTCTATTTGCTTTGTGTCCTTTTGGTGTTGGACTCGAAGGTAAAGCTACAGGAATGTCAAACTTAATTGTACTAACTGTTTGATTAGAATTATCAGATGATGCCTGTGCTCCTCCAGAAAGAATTCCAGTTACAATTCCAATTCCGGCTTTTTCTCCTTCTTTTTCTATTGCAGTTACGCCCACATTAATCTCAATATTTTGTACATATCTCCATCCATCTGTACGTAAGTATTTATCTCCGCCAGCATTTGTAGCTAATCCAGCAGGATTTATTATCATATCACTTCCGTCAATTTCCTCTTGAGCTTCAATGATTCCTTGAGAAATTTGAGTCAAAGTTGTTTTTATAAATTCTTTTAGTTCCATATTCGGTAATATTATTAAGTTTTTTCGGTCGTAATTCAAATGTTTGCCAACATATGTATAACCCTATTGTGGTTATATCGTATATGTCTGCAAGTTAAAGTTTTTCAAGCAAATTATCTATAGGACTACTGATGTTTTTATTGTTTATTTGTATGGTTTTAGTATATAATTCGGTGGTTTTGGGCGAATTATGCCCCAACATGTTTTGTAAATGCCTTAAATTCATATTGTTTTCTATACAGTGTGTCGCAAACGAATGTCGTAAGGTATGAACCGTCGCCCACGGATTTGAATCTGTTTCTTTAATAGCTGTTCTTAAAATATTTCTGATACTCGTAGTACTGTACTGACCGCCAGTTTGTCCTTCAAATAACCAATACGATGGTTTGTGCAATTTGTAATATTTTCTCAATAACGCTACTAAATGTACTGATAATATCGTTTTGTGGTCTTTTTTCCCTTTGCTGTCTTTTATAAATAAGTAACCTTCATCAGAATGTACATCAGCTATGCGTAAATTGATCAATTCAGAAATCCGTAATCCGGCACTATAAATGGTCCATAATATTGCTTTATGTTTAATGTTTTTATGGTGTTGTAGTATTTTTAAAACTTCTTCCTGACTTAAAACGTTCGGTATATTTTGACTCTTTTTAGGGCGTTGTATATCATAATATTCCCTCGGTAAACCCAATACATGCTCGTAATATGCTTTTATAGCATTTATCAATTGGTTTTGATAACTTTCACTAATAGTATTCGATTTTATAAGGTCGTATATAAATTGTTCTATTTGTATTTTACTAATATTTTTAAGGTCTTGATGCATAAATTTTGTCAAAAAAACAGAAAACATTTTTTTATAATTATTAATAGTAGACTGCCCATAATGCTTTAAAACTAATGTTTTTTCTAATTCTAATAGCGTATCCATTGCTTTCTCGTTCAATCTGCAAGTTTTTATAGGTACTCGTGGTTTGTCAACATTAATTGTAAAGTCCCCTTTAAATGTGCGTTTTACTAATGCCATGTTTTCATGGGTGTTTACAATAGACCATAGTTTTTGACTAGGATGCCAATAGGTTGAATTCAGGCTTTTAAAAGCTTTTCTGATCTCATACAATTCATATGGAATAAATATTTTTATGCGTTTGGCATTTTTTAAAGGTTCATAAATAATTGGAATGTCCATTGTCCATTGTTTTTTATGTAGCCAAAATAAAATATTAAACATCAAATAAGGCATGTTAAACATTTACTTCCGTTTGTAAGCGTTTGTAAACGTTTATTAACCGTTAACCAACGGATAATAAGAAAACCAAATAAAATCAATACTTTTGAAACATTATGGAATGTAAAATTTGTAAAAAAGAGATAAAGGGTAGAATTGATAGAGTATTCTGTTCTATCAAATGTAAAAATGATTACCACACTAAATTAAGAAGGGTTACAAAAACAACAGCTACTGAAATTGATAAAATTTTACATAGAAATAGAGCTATTTTATTAGAACTGTTAGGTAAAAATAGCAATCAAAAAAAAATAAAAAGACTCACCTTGTCTAGAAAAAAATTTAATTTTAAATACATTACTCATTTTAATGTTAATAAACAGGGTAAAATGTACCATCATATATATGATTTTGCTTGGATGGAATTTTCAGATGATGAAGTTTTAATAATAAGAAGATAAAAATAGTATCAATCCCCATTTTTAATATCAATCCCGCTTAACCTTTTTAAAAACAGATTAATTTACCTAATTTTACCCTATAAAAACCTGCGAATCCATATGCATAAATATAAAGTTACCACTCCCATAAACCTGTCAAAAATTTCAACAAAAGAAGTTGATAGTAATGCCAAAGACAAATTAAAAAAAGCAAGAAAACAACTTAGTGAATTGCAAGATACCATGTATGCTCACGGTAAGTATAGTATGTTAGTTTGTTTACAAGGCATGGATACTTCGGGTAAAGACAGTTTAATAAGAGAAGTTTTTAAACAAGTAAATGCCAGGGGTGTTGTAGTACATAGCTTCAAGGTGCCAACAGATAAAGAGTTAAAGCACGATTTTTTGTGGCGTCATTATGTTGCCTTACCAGAAAGAGGTAAAATAGGCGTTTTTAACCGTACCCATTACGAGAATGTTTTGGTTACAAGAGTGCATCCTGAATATATTATGGGTGAAAAACTTCCATCCGTAAAGAGTACAAACGATATTGATGATGCTTTTTTTCATAACAGAATGGAAGACATCAATAACTTTGAAAAGCACATTGCTGATAATGGTACAATAATCTTAAAGTTTTTTCTACATGTATCTAAAGAGGAGCAGAAAAACAGATTGTTACGTAGAATAGAGAAAAAAAATAAAAATTGGAAGTTCTCTGCTGGCGATCTAGAAGAGCGTGAACATTGGAGTACCTATCAAGCCTGTTATGAAGATGCTATAAATAGAACTTCTACAGAAAAAGCACCTTGGTACATTGTACCGGCAGATGATAAACCTACGGCAAGAACCATCGTAGCAAATACTATTTTAGAAACCTTAGAAAGTTACAAAGACATTAAGGCTCCTGAATTAGATGATAAAACGAAAGCTCGGTTAGACGAATTTAGAGCACAACTTGAAAATGATTAATTTTGATAAATCATACTAGGTTCAATGCCTCTTTTTACATAAATACACAAATAATAGCACCTAAAATTATGAAGCAGTTAATAACAATAAGCTTACTACTAGTACTATCCGTAAACCTGTCTGCACAAACAAATGCAACGAACGATTCAATTCAGCTAAAAAAGCTATATACGGAGGCGTTAACAAAAGGTAAAAGCTATCTATGGTTACAACAATTAACCAAAAAAGTAGGCCATCGCTTAACAGGTTCAGAGGGCGATAAAAAGGCCGTAGCTTGGGCAAAAGCTGAATTAGATAAGTTAGGACTAACCAAAGTATGGTTGCAACCCGTAACCGTACCGCATTGGGTACGTGGAGAGAAAGAAGAGGGGCATGTAGCAACAGAATTCGGTAATTTTAATGTAAATATTAGAGCTTTAGGTGGTTCTGTTGCTACGCCAGAAGAAGGATTGTTAGCTGAGGTTATTGAAGTAAAAAGTTTAAAAGAAGTAGAAGAGTTAGGAGACAAAGTTAAAGGTAAAATTGTGTTTTATAACGGAGCCATGCCTGCTGATAAAATTGAAACTTTTAAAGCCTATGGTGCTGCTGTTGGTCAACGTGTAAATGGAGCCGCAGTGGCAGGTAAATATGGGGCCATAGGTGCTATAGTTCGTTCTATGACTACTAAAATTGACAACGTACCACATACAGGTACCATGCATTATGGCGATATTGAAGAAAGTCAAAAAATTCCTACAGCTGCCATAAGTACAAATAGTGCAGAAATGCTGAGTAGCTTGTTAAAGCAAAATGATAAAATGAAGCTTAAATTCTACTTTAAACAAAACTGTAAGAATTTACCAGATACACAGTCTTTTAATGTAATTGGCGAAATTGAAGGCCTCAATTATCCAGATGAAATAATGGTAGTGGGCGGACATTTAGATTCTTGGGATTTAGGAGAAGGTGCTCATGATGATGGGGCAGGCGTAGTGCAGTCTATGGAAGTATTACGATTATTTAAAACATTGAGAATTAAGAACAAAAGAACCTTAAGAGTGGTGTTGTTTGCTAATGAAGAGTTTGGCTTAAGTGGCGGAAAGGCTTATGCTGCCGAAGTGGTTAAGAAAAAAGAAAATCACATTGTGGCGTTAGAATCTGATTCTGGTGGTTTTTCACCTCGTGGATTTGGTTTTACATGTAATGATAAAAATTACGATCAAGTTTTACAGTGGAAATCATTATTTGAACCTTATAACATTCATATTTTTGCCAGAGGAGGTGGTGGTGCAGATATTGGCCCCTTAAAAAAGGATGATAATGTGTTGTTAGGGTTAAGACCAGATTCGCAACGGTATTTTGACTACCATCATACAGAAGCAGATGTATTTGAGGCGGTTAACCAACGTGAATTGGAATTAGGAGCTGCCTCTATGGCATCAATGCTTTATTTATTTGACCAATATGGTGTTGTTAAATAGTGTAAAGAACCAAGGTAAACTTGAACAATAGTCTTAATTTTGTTATTTATTCAGAGTTTTAGTTAATCCTTTACCCCTAAATCAGAAACAACAGTAATGCTTTATTCCCAAAAAGAACTTTCTCAATTAATTGTAGAGAGTTGTGTTGCATATAACGTAGAACATATCATCATTTCTCCGGGCTCACGTAATGCACCCTTAACTATTGGTTTTACCAATCATCCTAATATAAAAACATATAGTATTGTTGATGAAAGGTGTGCCGCATTTTTCGCATTGGGTATTGCTCAGCAAACGCGAATGCCAGTAGCCGTAGTGTGCACTTCAGGTTCTGCGTTGTTAAATTATTACCCTGCCTTTGCAGAAGCTTTTTATAGTAATATTCCGTTAATTGTTATTTCTGCTGATAGACCTAAAGAGTTGATAGATATTGGTGACGGACAAACCATCCGTCAAGAAAATGTTTTTGAAAACCACAGTCTTTTTAATGCTAATTTAAGGCATGGTAAAGCGTTTGAACAGGAAAATGAAAAATTGATTTCTGAAGCCATACAACTCGCCATTCTTAAAAGTGGACCAACACATATCAATGTGCCTTTTGATGAGCCTTTATACGAAACATGTAATAGCTTATCTATAAATAATGTTGAGGCAAAATTCATGACTATTGAAGAGGAAATAGATTTTAATTTGGAAGAATTTTCTAACATTTGGAATCAATCAGCTCAAAAAATAATACTGATCGGAGCCAATTATCCCGATGAATTATTACAGCAACAATTAAATGAATTAGTACATGATTCATCGGTATTGGTATTTACAGAAAACACCTCTAACCTTCACCATCCAAAATTTATAAATTGTATTGATAAACTCATTTTCTCTTTACAAGATGTTGATTTTGAGCAACTAAAACCAGATCTATTGGTTACCCTTGGCGGGATGATCGTATCAAAAAAGATAAAACAATTCTTACGAAAGTACCAACCTAAAAATCATTGGCATATCAATAGTGATAACTGCTTAGATACATATCATTGTTTAACGCATCATTTTAAAATGTCAGGTTCACTATTTTTTGAGCAATTTATAAATTTAATAAAACCGATAGAAAGTAAGTATCAGAAACATTGGTTAACTATAAAAGAAGAACGAAATAGTAAGCACAAGCAATTTGTAAAAGACGTTGCCTTTTCTGATTTTGAGGTTTTTGATGCGGTATTAAATATACTACCAAACGCATCTCAATTGCAACTCTCAAACAGTTCTGTAATACGTTACGCTCAATTGTATGATAACAACCCTTCAATAAAAGTATTTTGCAACAGAGGCACAAGTGGTATTGACGGAAGCACTTCTACAGCTATTGGAGCAGCTTCTATTTCAAAAGAGCAAACCATTTTTATTACAGGTGATATTAGCTTCTTTTATGATAGTAATGCGTTGTGGAATAGATATATACCTAAAAACTTCAGAATTATTCTACTAAATAATGGAGGTGGAGGTATTTTTAAAATTTTACCTGGACCCAAAAAAACCAATGCGTTAGACTATTTTGAAACCAAGCACCATCTAAATGCAGAACATCTATGTAAAATGTATCAGTTAGCCTATTATAAAGCTTCAACTAAAGAAGAATTATTTAGACAGTTAGATACTTTCTTTGAGGCTTCTGAACAGCCTAAATTATTAGAAATAGGCACACCCAATGCGATTAATGATCAGGTCTTAAAAAACTACTTTAATGCCATTAAATAAAAAAGCCGCTCATGTAGAGCGGCTTTTATTTTTTTAAAAGGTAAATAGGGTCTAGCGTCCAGTTTCATCACCTTCTACAGACTCGATTATTTCTTCATCGAAATCGTCACCAATTTCTTGACCGTTATTTAAGCTTTTTTGCTTTGCTAAAACACGTTCTACATTTTGATAGTATCCGTCAGAGTTAGGATCTTCAGATGATATTTTTGCAAATCCGTTTTTATAATATTTTAAAGCTTTCTTTAAATTATTGCCTGTTTCGTAATATTGACCAATATAATAGTCGCCTATTGGAGATTCAGGATACAATCTGTTAATCATTTTACCAAATTCTTCTAAATACGCACCATCTTCTTTGTCTAAAATAATAGACTCAATAGCAAAAATATCTCTTTCTCTAATTTTTAGATTGGCACCAAAAAGATATTGAATCTCAACATATTTCTTTTCTATATACTCAATTGCTTCTGCCGGATTTAAATCGGCAATATTAGTGTCAAATTCCTCTTTAGAAATTGATGAATACATATCAAAAATATGAGCGATAGCACCTGGTATTGCTTGCCCCATTGAAGAAACAGTTGTTGAGGTATCAAACGTGTCATATTTATATTTAAAATTGTCGTTTTCGAAATTTTTCAAAACATAATAAAGAGACTCAATGTTTTTGTTTTTCTCTTCACCTAAAAAAGCACCATTATTCAAATAATAATAAGTATGTCGGTCTATGGTTGGTACTTTACCTCTAAATAAATCTGCAATATCTTGAGAATATCTCGGGTTAATATTTACATATGCATTAAAAATTGGTGTTGGTTCTACCATAAAGTAGTTGGTAAAATTTGCCGTTATAGTATTTCCTACAATAGTTCTAAATGGTGAAATTCTATAATTATGTTCAATATAACCAATCAATTCATTCTTAATGAATCTATAAAATTTAGAACTTGTTTCTGTTAGCATACTGTTCAAATCTACAGCACAATCAAGTTTACGTTCGTTTTTTTGGTTTTGAAAAATACCAACAACAATTTGTTCTGGTGCTTTGTCTTTAGCAGCAAAAAGTTTAGAGTTGGCTACATAAATATCAAATAGATATTCAGCATCTAAAACAATAGCTAATGGGTATACCCTCGTAGAGTCTTGTTGGTAAGAATCAGGTACATAAATTTTTAAAGTACGTGTACTATTTAATTCACCGTTTAATTCGGATGATTTAAAAGCTTCTAACGAAATGTTCTGGCTAAATGCAGCAAAACTAAACGTTAATACAAGTAATAGCGAGTAAATTTTTTTCATACTTACACAATTTTTGGATTTTTAAGTGGTTAATTTTTTTTTCTCTTTTTCTTAATTCTATCTTTACAAACGATTAGAATCGCATAAAATTGTAATAAATGATACAACCAGATTGGAAAATTGTAAAAAAATACGAAGATATTACCTATAAAAAGTCTAATGGCGTGGCCAGAATTGCCTTTAATAGACCGGATGTACGCAACGCATTTCGTCCAAAAACAACAAGTGAATTGTATAATGCTTTTTATGATGCACAAGAAGATACCAGTATTGGTGTTGTGCTACTGTCAGCAGAAGGACCTTCTTCAAAAGATGGTATTTATTCCTTTTGTAGTGGAGGAGATCAAAAAGCAAGAGGTCATCAAGGGTATGTTGGTGAAGATGGTATGCACCGCTTAAATATTTTAGAAGTACAGCGTTTAATTCGTTTTATGCCAAAGGCTGTTATTGCTGTGGTACCAGGATGGGCAGTAGGTGGCGGACATAGTTTACATGTAGTATGCGACTTAACATTGGCAAGTAAAGAACATGCTATTTTTAAGCAAACGGATGCTGATGTAACTAGTTTTGATGGTGGTTATGGATCAGCGTATTTAGCGAAAATGGTGGGGCAGAAAAAAGCAAGAGAAATTTTCTTTTTAGGCCGAAATTATTCCGCTCAAGAAGCTTTTGAAATGGGGATGGTAAATGCCGTTATACCGCACGATGAATTAGAAGATACCGCATACCAGTGGGCACAAGAAATTTTGGAAAAATCGCCAACGTCTATAAAGATGTTAAAATTTGCCATGAATTTGACGGATGATGGAATGGTAGGGCAACAAGTTTTTGCTGGAGAAGCCACAAGATTAGCCTATATGACAGAAGAAGCCAAAGAAGGCCGCGATGCCTTTTTAGAAAAACGTAAACCTAATTTTGAAAAGAAATGGTTGCCATAAATTCAAGGTTTCTTAAATAATCTAAAATTAAAAATAGAATAATAAATGGATTCGCAAATAGTAACATTTTTAATAAATTGTCCAGATGACAAAGGGTTGGTGGCAAAAATCACGAATTTTTTTTACAGTAAAGGTTTTAATATTTTAAGCTGTCAGCAATATGTAAATTCTATTGAAAATACATATTTTATGCGAATTAGATTAAATGCAGAAGGAACTCATATCAGTAAAAAAGAGCTGGAAGCTAATTTTTTAGAATTAGCGGAACCGTTAAATTTTAATTGGTCGGTTAATTATGGAGATCGCAAGCCAAATGTTGCCATTTTGGTTTCACACACCTCGCATTGTTTGTATGATTTACTTGAACGGCAAAAAGAGGGCGATTTAGATTGTACTATTAGTATGGTAATCAGTAATCATGATAAATTACGACCAATAGCTGAAATGTTTAATATTCCTTATTTTTATTTACCTGTTACCAAGGGAGCTAAAGAGAAGCAAGAAGAGGAGGTTATTAAATTGTTAGAGGATCATAAAATTGATTTAATTATAATGGCAAGATACATGCAGATTTTGTCTTCTAATTTTATCAATAGCTTTCCAGAAAGAATTATAAACATACACCATTCGTTTTTACCAGCTTTTCAAGGAGCTAATCCGTACAAAAGAGCTTATGAAAGAGGGGTGAAGCTTATCGGAGCCACTGCACATTACGCCACTGAAGATTTAGATGAAGGTCCTATCATTGAACAAGGTGTAGAGCGTGTTACGCATGACTGTACACCCAAAACATTAAAACGTATTGGAGCAGATGTTGAACGCTTAGTACTTGCTAAGGCCATTAAATGTCATCTTCAAAATCAAATAATAGTTGCAAACAATAGAGCTGTAGTATTTCCAGAATCTGGAGAATAAATAGCATAGAACTAATGTTCATTCACAAGACAGCTAATCCTAAAAAATAAAACAGATGAAAATAATTTGTATAGGAAGAAATTATGCCAAACATATAGAAGAATTGGCAAATGAAAGACCTGAAAACCCAGTCGTTTTTCTAAAGCCAGACTCTGCAATTTTACCGAAGAAAATGCCATTCTTTATTCCAGCATTTTCTAGTGACATTCATTATGAGGTTGAGGTGTTGGTAAAGATAAATAAAGTAGGAAAGCACATTGAGTCTAAATTTGCTCATAAATATTACGACGAAATTGGTCTGGGTATTGATTTTACAGCTCGTGACGTTCAGGCTCAATGTAAAGAAAAAGGATTGCCATGGGAAAAAGCCAAAGCTTTTGACGGTAGTGCTGTTATAGGTGAGTTTTATCCGAAAGAAAATTTTGATTTAGAAAATTTAAAATTTCAGTTATCAAAAAATGAGGTTATTGTTCAAAATGGAAACACAAACGCAATGCTTTGGAAAATTGATGATTTAATAGCTTACGTTTCTCAATTTTTCACCTTAAAAAAAGGTGATATTATTTTTACAGGAACTCCTGAAGGCGTGGGTAGGGTAGCTGAGAATGATATTTTAATTGGAAAATTGGAAGACAACGAAGCGTTTAGCATAAAAATAAAATAGGATATACACAGCAAAAAGCATTATCATAAAGATTATAATATAAATTCAAAATGTTGCTGTTGGTATTTTATTTTTTATTTAGATTTTGGTACTTGAAATTTGTTTTTTAATTAAAAAAAAAACTAGAAGTATTGAAGCAATTTAAGTCCTACTCCATTTAATACTTTATCATCTTAATATTTATAACTTAATTATAATTTATGGCATTAGAAATTGAACGTAAATTCTTAGTCAAAAGTGATGCTTATAAAAAAGAAGCTTTTAAGAAACTAAAAATTATTCAAGGCTTTTTATCTTCAGTTCCAGAACGTACTGTACGTGTTCGAATTATTGGTGACTTAGGTTTTTTGACTGTAAAAGGAATTGGCAATGCTTCTGGAGCCTCTCGATATGAATGGGAAAAGGAGATTCCGGTTAATGAAGCAAAAGAGTTATTGAAAATTTGTGAACCCGGTGTTATTGATAAAAGTAGGTATTTAGTAAAATCAGGGATTCATACCTTTGAGGTTGATGAATTTTATGAGGAAAATAAAGGACTAGTAGTCGCAGAAATTGAATTATCCTCAGAAGAAGAAACGTTCACAAAACCAGCATGGTTAGGTAATGAAGTTACAGGCATTACTAAATATTACAATTCAGCCTTAGCAAACAATCCCTATGTGAATTGGTAAAACTTAAAAGCTACTTCTTTTTATATAATTGTTCACCAATCTCATAATACTTATCGCCCTTCGTCCAAAATGGAGTGTTAGGGTCATTTGCAATAAGTCTACAGGCCATCACATACGATTTAAAGAATTTTTCTAAATAGTCGTAATCCAACGTGTCCGGGTTGTCAGCAGTCTGATGATAATATTTATTAATTTCAGCATCAAAAGCGGTAAAACCTAAGCTAAATGTAGGAGCCGGAATGCCTTTCGCAGCAAAGCTCACATTGTCAGAACGGTCAAATAAACCTTGCTCACCGGCAGGATCATCAATCGCTTTTAAACCAAATTCAGAAGCTGCATTGATTATATGTTGACCAACAGTTGTTCTGTTCAATCCAACAATAGTTGCAATAGAAGTGTCATTATAACCACCATTATCACTATTAAAACAATAAACCATTTGTTCTAACGGAATAACAGGATGTTCTACATACCATTTGCTACCCAGTAACCCTTTTTCTTCAGCAGTAAATAATATAAACAAAGCGGATCTTTTTGTAGGATATTTAGCAATATTTTCGGCAGCACTTAACACAGTAACAGTACCCACTGCATTATCACGAGCACCATTATAAATAGAATCATTTTCTGCGTTAGGTTTACCAACGCCATTGTGATCATAATGAGCGGAATAAATAACAAATTCATTTTTTAAGTTAGGATCTGTTCCTTCTACCATTCCCACTACGTTTCTTGACGGAATGGCTTTCTTGTGAATTCCAGAAACACTTAATTTTCCTGATATTCTTTTAGAAGAACGCAATGCTTTTTCAATGCTCCCATCAGTATCTTGAAGCCATACATGTACTAATTTTTTATCATCTTCACTTTTTAAGCCTATTTGTTCACCACCAAAGTATCCTGATAGTTGTGTCCAAAGGGCAGCATTGGCACTACTTAATTCTACAATACCCATAGCTCCATTTTTTGAGGCGAGTTCTCTTTTTTGCTGAGCAGCTCTAAAAGCCGATCTTGGATCACTTTTTTCAGCGGTCCCTGCTTTTACAACAACCAACTTACCCTTAACATCTTTTTTATTATAATCTTCTTCTAACCCGTAATTTAGGAAAATGGCATCACCATTAAAGTCAAAGTTACTAGCGGCTAATGGCAACAAATTATCTGATGTAAAGCTGTTTAATTCTATGTTAATATTTTTTGCTGCACTTACTTTTTCAAGTTCAACAGTTTGGTAATAACTACCATTATCTGCGGGTTTAACACCATATCTTCTAAAAGAATTGGCTAAATAGGCGGCAGCAATGTCAATTTCTGGACTCCCAGTTTCTCTTCCTCGCAATTCATCAGAAGCTAAAAAATAAATATGCCCTTCAATATCATTCTTAGAAACAGTTTCTTTTACTTTATCAGCATCAGTTTGAGCAAAACATGTTAACGTAAAAGTGAGTGGTAGAATAAATAGTAGTAATTGTCGCATAATTATTTTATTTGTACGTAAATATATGGAATTACTTATAAAGTTAAAATGCGATGATACAAAACACTTGATTACCTTTGTAGTTAAATTTTAAAACTAGAATTTGTGAATGCTGAAATAATTACCATTGGAGATGAAATTCTTATTGGTCAAATTGTAGATACTAATTCTGCTTTTATTGCTCAAGAATTAAATAAAATAGGAGTTTCTGTTTATCAGATTACTTCCGTACAAGATGATAAAGAACATATTTTAAAATCGTTAAAAGAAGCTGAAGAGAATGCAGATATCATCATTATTACTGGAGGATTAGGCCCAACGAAAGATGATATTACAAAACATACACTCTGTGACTATTTTAATGATACCCTAGTGCTTAATGAAGAGGTTTTAAAGCATGTAGAAAATTTATTTAAAAATTATGTTTCTACGCCAATTTCTGATATTAACCGCCAGCAGGCTCTAGTGCCTTCCAAAGCATTAGTTTTAAAGAATAATTTTGGTACAGCCCCAGGGATGTTAATGGAAAAGAATGAAAAGGTTTTTATTTCATTACCAGGTGTGCCCTATGAAATGGAAGGTTTAATTACCGGAGAAGTGGTACCTTATTTACAAAAGAAATACAATCGTCCGTATATTATGCATAGAACTTTGCTCACTTATGGTGTAGGAGAAAGTGCTATTGCTGAAAGATTAGATTCTTGGGAAGACAGCTTGCCTAAAAATATTAAATTGGCCTACTTGCCAAATTTAGGTAAAGTAAGGCTAAGGTTAACCGCAAAGGGCTTTGATGAAAATTTATTAATAAGTGAAATGCTAAGGCTTGAAAAGGAGTTGGTTGGCTATGTTAAAGATATTTTTGTGGGTTTTGAAGGAGAGGAATCAATAGAGACGTTAATTGGCAAATTGTTAGTTGCAGAGCATAAAACAATAGCTACGGCCGAAAGCTGTACAGGTGGAAATATAGCATCAATGATTACTTCTGTAGCCGGTGCCTCTCAATACTTTGTAGGATCTGTGGTGAGCTATAACGAACGTATTAAAAGAGAAGTTTTAGGAGTGTCTGAAAAAACAATTGAAGAACATTCTGTAGTAAGTGCAGCAGTGGTAGAACAAATGGCGAGAGGAATTCAAAAACTTTATAAAACGGATTATGCTATTGCGGTTACTGGTAATGCTGGTCCTACAAAAGATAATACAGATAAATCTGTAGGTGTTGTATTTATTAGTATTTTAACGCCTGACGGAATTACGACTAAAGAATTTAATTTTGGTCAACCTCGCCAAAAGGTGATAGAACGGGCTTCAGTAAAGGCATTGGAGTTGTTAAGAATAGCATTATTGAATACATTGTGACCCGTTTTTCTGTGATAAAAATCAAGGTAGAAAACGCGTAAATACCAAGTGAAAGAAAAAAATGAACAGCGTTGACTAAAAAACAGTGAAAAATTTGTTTGTAAATTCAATTAATTTATTATTTTTGCACCTCGTTTAGAATTAACACATTTAAAGTTTAGAAAATGTCAAGAGTTTGTGAGTTAACAGGAAAAAAGGCTATGGTAGGAAACAACGTTTCTCATTCCATGAATAGAACTAAAAGAAAATTTGACGCTAATTTAATGAAGAAGCGTTTTTATATTCCTGAAGAAGATAAGTGGGTTACTTTGAAAGTTTCTGCTTCAGCTTTAAAAAATATCAATAAAAAAGGCATATCTGCTGTAATTAAAGAAGCCAGAGCTAATGGCTTTTTGAAAAAATAGAATACAATGGCAAAAGGTAAAGGTAATAGAATTCAGGTTATATTAGAGTGCACGGAACACAAAGAAAGTGGTAAACCAGGTACATCTAGATACATTACTACAAAGAACAAAAAGAATACTCCAGATAGAATGGAATTGAAAAAATTCAATCCTATCCTAAAGAAAATGACTATTCATAAAGAAATTAAATAATTCGGAATTTTAGAATAAAATTTCAATTAAATAATTCGGAATTTTAGATTATAAGTTTCATAATAAAAATTTCAAATAATATTTAAAGTATGGCAAAGAAATCAGTAGCATCGTTACAAACAGGGGCGAAAAGATTAACAAAAGCAGTAAAAATGGTAAAATCTCCAAAAACTGGAGCTTATTCTTTTGTTGAATCAATTATGGATCCCGCTGACGTAAATGATTATTTTAGTAAAAAATAATCGTTTTTTAAAAATTATATAGAAGCTACTTTCATTTTTTGGAAGTAGCTTTTGCTATTTAATAACCTTTGAAAAAAGGTTACTATCTGTTAAAGCTCTAGTGACTTTAAAAGTCATAGACCTAAAATTTTTCTCTCCTCTTGCTATTTAGTCATTGTGTATTAGAAAGCTTTCTTATCTTTGTAAGAATGATGTTGAAATTTGAGAATCAAAATGATCACTCAATACTCCATTATTTAAAATACCAAACACTAACTCAATAACTATTAAATTCGAAAATGAGTTTATTTAAAAAAATATTTTCAAAGGAAAAAAAGGAAACCTTAGACAAAGGCTTAGAAAAAAGTAAAACCACTTTTTTTTCTAAACTGTCTAAAGCGGTAGCTGGTAAATCAAAAGTAGATGATGATGTACTCGATAATCTAGAAGAGATATTAGTTTCTTCTGATGTTGGTGTGGCTACAACTTTAAAGATTATTGATAGAATTGAAGCAAGAGTAGCTAAAGATAAGTATTTAGGTACCGAAGAGCTCAATAAAATTTTAAGAGAAGAGATCGCAGGTTTATTGGCGGAAACTAATGTCGGTAACGAAACCGAATTTACAGTGCCTAAAGATAAAAAACCTTATGTTATAATGGTGGTAGGTGTAAATGGAGTTGGGAAAACAACGACAATTGGGAAGTTGGCGTCTCAATTTAAAAAACAAGGCCTGAAAGTAGTTTTGGGTGCTGGTGATACTTTTAGAGCTGCCGCCATAGATCAATTGCAAGTTTGGGCAGATAGGATAGGCGTACCCATCATAAAGCAAAAAATGGGAAGTGATCCGGCGTCTGTTGCTTTTGACACTGTTCAATCAGCAGTTAATCAGGATGCAGATGTAGTAATTATTGATACAGCGGGACGCTTGCATAATAAAGTAAATTTAATGAATGAGCTGACCAAGATTAAAAGGGTTATGCAAAAAGTTATTGATGATGCTCCCCATGAAGTATTACTTGTATTAGATGGTTCAACGGGTCAAAATGCTTTTGAACAAGCCAAGCAATTTACAAAAGCAACTGAAGTTACTTCTTTAGCGGTAACCAAGTTAGATGGTACAGCAAAAGGAGGGGTTGTTATAGGTATTTCTGATCAATTTAAAATTCCCGTAAAATATATTGGTGTAGGTGAGCAAGTTGACGATTTACAGGTGTTTAATAAAATTGAGTTTGTCGATAGTTTTTTTAAATAAATAGAAATTTTTTTCACGATCTATTTAATACTTAAAAGTTTTAATTAAGTAAGGTATTTATTTTTTGCCATAAGAGTTCATCAAAATTAGATAAGGCAAAATTTTCACCTTCTGCAGATTCACCCATACGAACAATCACAAGATTTCGACTCGGTACTACATAAATCTTTTGATCATTTTTACCTAGTGCACAATACATATCATCTGGTGCTGATTCAATTAACGAACCTTGAAATTCAATTTGTGTTTGAGGTAAATGATAACTAGATTTTCCATTTAACCACCATAAATATCCATAGGATTGATTTATGGGTTGCGAAGTGCTCACTGCTTTTTGAAAATAATTTTTATTTACAATCTGAGAACCATCCCAATTTCCATTATTGAGAGATAATAATCCGAAACGAGCCATACTTCTTGTATTACTCCAATAGACGCTATTGTTTCCCAATTTAATCCAAGTACCTGTCATACCAATTCTGTCTCTAAGTTTTGTATTAAAGTAAGATACATAAGTTTGCTTCGAAGCGGAGGCTAAGATGTCTTGTAATTTTACATATACATTGTGATACGCCCATCGGGTGCCGGCATCTGAAACATATTTAAGATTTTCAGGACTCACATCATCCCCTAAGTTGTCATCCAATCCAGATGTCATGGATAGTAGATGTGAAACGGTAATAAGATTTTCTTTTGCCAATGGAGCACTCGTCCATCCTGAACCTAGATGTAAAGAAGCCTTATCATTTAGGTTTAAATAGCCATCATCTTCTGCAATTCCAGTCATTGCAGCAGTTAAGGTTTTACCTGCACTTGCCCAATACCATATTGAAGTATTAGAATGACCATTAAAATATTTTTCAATGACCATTTTACCATTTTTTAAAATGATAAAACCTTTAGTGTTATTATCCTCTAAAAAAGTTAGTAATGGCTCTAGCTTAGCTTTGTTCCAATTTAAATTATCTATTGATTCTGTTTCCCAGTCATCATCAGTAATTGATGGAAAATAAATGGGGTCTATAATTTCAAGTGATTCATCTTGTGAGGTACAAGAAAATAGTGAGGAAATAAGTAATCCAATTGCTAATAACCTTTTCATAAAATTAACTTTTATATAACTAATTTAAATATTAGACTTAACGGAATAATAAAGGTTTAATTTTATGTGCTATTTACAATTGTAGGAAATGGAATAAGTTATAAAAAAGGAATGCTGTATTTGAATTTTAAGAAGTAAAAGGTTTGGATGATTTGTAAATTCAAACACCAAAACACTTTAGAAATAATTTTTGAGATTGTTATTTTTTTGAAGTTACTCGATCGTAGAAGAAAATAAGACCGGCACTAATTTCTAAAAATAAACCAATTGTTAAAAAAGTAGTAGCGTATAATTCCATTTTAATTACTTTTAAAATGGCACCTAACATAACTAATAATAATCCTACAACAACAAATTGAGATGATCTGTTTTTCATGGTTTTAAAAGATTAGATTGTTTCGTGTTTAATAAAATAGAGGCTCTTTCGAACCTCTATTTAACTAACTCCCTTATTAAAATAATTTTATTAAAAGTGATTTCTAAATGAGAACCACTTTTTTAAAAGTAGATAAAAAGTCCAGCCCAATGATTGTGAGTAAAGTACTTGCTATGAATAGACTTTACTTCCTTCGTAATAAGTGGAAATTTTTAGGAAAGTAGATCATTGGGTTAAGGACTAGATTATACATAATGTGTTTAGCTGTACTTATTGTTTTAAGTTGATACAAAGATAACGACAAACGAGGGACTTTATTCCAAAATAAACCGCAATAGTTAGTGTAATAAACCGCAATATTTTACGGTTTAAACCGTAAAATATTGCGGTTTAATATTGGTTATTTTGAGGTTAAACAGCTCATCTAAAATAAAATAACTATGTAATTTAGTAAAACTAAATTACGGGCCTATGCAAAATAGATATTCAATAATAGATGGCGACAAAAAAACCATTTTAAAGATTCAAAAATATTTCGAAAATACAGATGATTATGTTTGTATAGGTGCTTCGGGCTGTTTTAATCAAGCATTGGATACTATTTTAGAATACACACCAGATATTATTTTCATTGATGTAGATAATAATAAAGAGAACACTAATGATGCCTTTAGTTTTATAAATGAATTGTATAAGTACGTAAAAGAAATGCCAAAGGTAATTGCCTTGTCAACTACAAAAGATGAGGCGTATAATTGTATGAAAAATAATTTTTGTGATTATATTTTAAAACCCATCAATGATTTTGAGCTCCGTAAATCTGTAGCGAGGTTAAAAATAAAACCAAGAAAACCTTCCGATAAGTTATGTCTAAAATCATATAAAGATTATCGATTTATTGAAATGAACGAGATACTGTTCCTGAAAGCAGACAATACATCAACTGATTTTTTTATGGAAGATGGTTCTACTATTAGTGCATATAAAACTCTCAAATACTTTGAAAAACTTTTACCTGAAAATTTTACCAGAATACACAATAGCTATATTGTAAATCAAAAGTATGTCTCTAGAATACATTTTGGAAAAGCTAAATGCTCCATAAAGCAGCATAGTTTTGCCATTCCTTTCTCAAAATCGTATAAAGAAAATGTCGTTATTTTAGAAAAATCTATTTCTAAGAATGCTCTATTATCCTTAAACTAGTATTGTAAATTACCCATTAATTACCATCTACTGTTATACTCGTGCAAAGCACTTCTCTTTGTGGGTCATCCACTATGAATTCTTTAAAATAGTAGTTTAAACTTTCCCTTCGGCTTAGTTTTGTAACAGAAATTGAAGCTTCTATATCATTTTAAATAGTAATATAATAATAAGAATGTGAGTGCTTTACAATATAAAGTAGTGACTCATACATCCATTTTTTAATAAAATTGAACCATAAAATAATAAAAACAATAAACCCATGAAGACATTTAAAAACTTATTTGCAATACTAATATTATCAGTAGCTTTTTATTCATGCGATGCAGATGCAACACTAGATGATGTAGAACAAGCAGAATTAACTGAATTTAACCATGACTTATCAGTGGATACTGGTGACCAAGGAAACGAACATGATGAAAGAGAAGAAGAGGAAGATTTGGTAGGTGGTAACTAAATCTTAACTGAATTAATAATAAATAGTAACACAAGTACCGTGCAGACATGCACAAGCATTAATAACCATAATCAAAACAATAAACCCATGAAGACATTTAAAAACATATTAGCCATATTAATAGTATCAGTAGCTTTTTATTCATGCGATGCAGATGCAACGCTAGATGATGTAGAACAAGCAGAATTAACTGAATTTAACCATGACTTATCTGTAGATGCTGATGACGAAGCGTTAGATACTGGTGACCAAGGAAATGAGCAAGATGAAAGAGAAGAAGAGGATGATTTAGGAGGTGGTAACTAAAACCTAACTGAAGTAATAATAAATAGTAATACAAGTACCGTGCAGACATGCACAAGCATTAATAACCATAATCAAAACAATAAACCCATGAAGACATTTAAAAACATATTAGCCATATTAATAGTATCAGTAGCTTTTTATTCATGCGATGCAGATGCAACGCTAGATGATGTAGAACAAGCAGAATTAACTGAATTTAACCATGACTTATCTGTAGATGCTGATGACGAAGCGTTAGATACTGGTGACCAAGGAAATGAGCAAGATGAAAGAGAAGAAGAGGAAGATTTGGTAGGTGGTAACTAAATCTTAACTGAAGTAATAATAAATAGTAATACAAACGGCGTGCTGACTGACTTGCACATGCATTTATAAACATATCAAAACAATAAACCCATGAAGACATTTAAAAACTTATTTGCCATATTAATAGTATCAGTTGCTTTTTATTCTTGTGATTCTGATGCAACGTTAGACGAAGTAGAACAAGCCGAATTAACTGAATTTAACCAAAACTTATATGCTGAAACAGGAGACCAAGGGAACGAGCAAGATGAAAGAGAAGAAGAGGATGATTAGGGAGATGGTAACTAAATTTACATTAAATAATTTATATATATAAAACCTTAGGTACTAACTTAAGGTTTTTTTGATTATATTAGATAGATTTGTACCGTAAAAAATATTTCTATTGAAACACTTCTATTTGTATATTCTCTTTTTTATTAGTTCTATGACAGTGCAGTCAATGACGCGAACTATTAATGCAAATGAAGATCTCGATGAGCAGATTGATAGTATTGCCATTTGGATTGGTTATTCAAAGAATAATGACTACGAGTTAAAAAGAAGAATTCTTTACCTCAATAAGGCATATAAAAGCACATTACAAATAAAAAATGATTCACTAAAAAACAAGTATTTATCAAAAATTTCACTTCGTTTTTCTAAGTTAAAAGATTCTAGCTCATTCAGAAATGTCAATAAAATTTCAGTACGGCTCTCAAAAAAATTAGGTGATTCGGTTACTTTAGCAAATAATTACTGGGATTTAGGAGCGTTTCTGTCGTCATATAAAGTGAATGATAGTGCATATTACTATTATTATCATTCACAAAAAATGTTTAAAGAAGCAGGTGATAATTATTCTTCAGGAAGAATGTTGTTGAACATGGCAATTATTCAATCTGAAAATCGAGATTACACAGGTAGTGAAGTAACAACTATAAGAGCTCTTGAATTATTAGAACCACTTGGAAAGAATAAACAATTGTATAGTTGTTATAACAATTTAGGTGTTGTTTTTAATGAATTACATGAATATGATAAAGCAATGTTGTACCACAATAAGGCCTTAGAATATCAAAGCCAAAATGATGAAGAAAGCATTGATCGAGAGAATACTTTAAATAATATTGGAGTTGTTTATGCTAACATTGAGCAATATGAAAAGGCGATAAATAATTATACTAAGGCATTAAGAACGAGGGGCTTAAAAAAATTAAAACCTCCACTGTATGCCAAGTTATTGGACAATTTAGCTTATAGTAAATTCAAGCTAAATGATACCGTTGGTGTTGTTAAATTATTTGAAGAATCTTTACACATAAGAGATAGTATTAATGATGTATGGGGTAAATCAATGAATTTACTGCACATGGCAGAATATTACGACACCTATAATGATACTATAAAAGCGTTTGAAGCTGTAAAAGAAGCTAAAGACTTAGCTGAAAAGTCTAAAAATTATAGAGATCTTTTAAAATGCTTAATACTGCTTTATAAATTAGATGCACCTAATAAAGATCAATATACAACGCGTTACCTTGCATTAACAGAAACACTTCAAGAAGAAGAAAGGGCAATAAGGAATAAATTTGCTCGAATACAGTTTGAGACCGATCATTTTATAGAAGAAAATGAAACGTTATCGGAGCAAAATAGGGATATCTTAATTGTGGGTTCAATAGTTCTTGTTTTGGGCATGCTCATTTATATAATTAGAGATCAACGTTTAAAAAATGTTAGATTAAAATTAGAAAAAGAACAGCAACTTGCTAATGAAGAAATTTATAATTTAATGTTGACCCAACAAAATAAAATAGATGAAGGAAAGCGAAATGAGAAAAAAAGAATGTCTGAAGAGTTACATGATGGCGTTTTGGGTAATCTTTATGGTATAAAAATGAATTTAGCGGTATTAAATGCTCAAAACAATGCAGATGCTGTAATAAAAAGAGAGACCTTTATTGAAGGGCTTTCTAAAGTAATTGATGAAATAAGAAATGTTTCACATGAGTTGCACTCCAATGCGATTGATGCCAATGTGGGATATGTTCAATTGATTGAAGACCTATTATCAGAAAAAAGTGCATTACACGGCTACAGTTTTGAATTACTGGCAGATGATACTATAAAATGGACAGAGATAAAGGGAGATATAAAAATGAATATCTATCGTATAATTCAAGAATCTGTTCAGAATATTAATAAATATGCCAAAGCCAACAACTTAAATGTATCTATAAATAGTGATGGTGATTTCATTTATTTATCAATTATGGATGACGGAATAGGTTTTAATACGAACACCAATAAAGACGGTATAGGTATTAAAAATATAAGGTCAAGAGTGGAACGCCTTAATGGCGTTGTTGAATTTATTTCAGAACTAAAAAAAGGAACTACCATAAATATTAAGATACCGTTTTAGATTATTTAATAAAAATTTACTAACTTGTAAAAAGTAACCCCTTATCGTTCCTGTGGAAAATTTATTAAATATATTAATAGTCGATGATAACCCTATGATCATAGAGGCGTATAAAAGTATGTTTAATTATGCCGATTTAGATTGTTGTAGCCTAAATATAGATGTTGCTTGTGATTGTGAAGAAGCCATTTCAAAAATGAAGTTAGCTCAAACTAAAGTTCCTTATGATTGTTTTTATTTTGACATGAATTTACCGCAATCGCTAGATGGAAACTTTAAATCTGGTGAAGATTTAGCTTTATATGCTAAAAAATACTTTCCAAAAGCAAAAGTGGCCATATTAACGTTGAATAATGACAGTCTTAGCATTCATAATATCTTAACTAAAATTAAGCCTGACGGATTATTGATAAAAAACGATAGTAACCCTACAGAGTTTATTGCTGGTTTTAAAACGATTATGCGTAACCCTCCATTTTATAGTACTTCTGTAATAAAATTTTTAAGTAATATTAGTCTCCGTAAAGAAAGTGATCAATTTGATGATAATGATATTAAAATTTTAATGCATTTAGAACGGGGGATTAAAACCAAAGATTTAGATCAATATATTAACTTATCATTAAGTTCAATTGAAAAGAAAAAAAGTCAATTGAAAAAATCACTTAATCTAAAAAGAGCAAATGATGAAGACTTGGTGCGTATTGCTAAAGAAAAAGGTCTTATATAATTAGTCTTTTATGCATAATAGCCTATTTTTGCAAAAAATAATAAAGCTACATGCGAACAAAATCTACAAAACAAAATAAGATTAATGTTGTTACTCTAGGATGTTCTAAGAATGTTTATGATTCTGAAGTGCTAATGGGGCAGCTACAAGCCAATGGTAAAGAGGTTGTACATGAAGATGAGAATGACGATGGTAATATTGTAGTAATAAATACTTGTGGATTTATTGGTAAAGCCAAAGAAGAATCTATCAATACCATTTTACATTATGCTCACAAGAAGGAAAAAGGTGAGGTTGACAAAGTTTTTGTTACAGGCTGTTTAAGTGAACGTTACAAACCAGATTTAGAAAAAGAAATACCCGATGTTGATGCTTATTTTGGTACACATGATTTACCTAATTTATTAAAAGTTTTAGAAGCAGATTATAAGCATGAGTTATTAGGTGAACGCGTAACAACGACTCCAAAGCATTATGCGTACTTAAAAATTGCAGAAGGTTGTGATAGACCTTGTTCGTTTTGTGCTATTCCATTAATGAGGGGTAAGCATGTTTCTACACCTATTGAAAATTTGGTGAAAGAAGCTCAGAATTTAGCAGAAAAAGGAATCAAAGAGTTGATTTTAATTGCTCAAGATTTAACGTATTACGGACTAGATATTTATAAAAAAAGAGCCTTGGCTGATCTATTAAAAGAATTAGCAAAAGTAGAAGGAATAGAGTGGATTAGATTACACTATGCTTTTCCTACAGGTTTTCCTTTAGATGTACTTGAGGTAATGAAAAATGAGCCTAAAGTGTGTAATTATTTGGACATTCCATTACAACACATTAATACGGAAATCTTAAAATCCATGCGAAGAGGTACAACGCATGAAAAAACAGTAAATCTTATTACAAAGTTTAGAGCAGCCGTTCCTGATATGGCCATTAGAACAACACTAATTGTAGGTTATCCAGGAGAAACTGATGAAATTTTTGAAGAGTTAAAGAAGTGGGTAATAGATACTCGCTTTGATAGACTTGGGGCTTTTGCCTATTCACATGAAGAAAATACACATGCAGCAACTTTAGAAGATGATGTTCCTGAAGAGGTAAAAGAGCAGCGTGTTGCAGAAATTATGGAAATTCAAAGTCAAATTTCTTTTGAGTTAAATCAAGAGAAAGTGGGTAAAATTTTTAAATGTCTTTTCGATAGAAAAGAAGGGAATTACTTTTTTGGAAGAACGGAGTTTGATTCGCCAGATGTTGATAATGACGTAATAATTGATGCCACAAAACATTACGTACAATTAGGACAGTTTGTAAATGTAAAAATTAATTCTGCAGGTGATTTTGACCTTAATGGAGAACCTGTTACTTAAACAATATTTATATTTTATGAATACGGATTGCTCAACTTATTTCAAGGAGAGGTACTTGTAACACGAAGGGATAATTTTTTTAAATAGTATTTCAATAATTACGCAATCTTTTAATTTTTCCCTATTTTTATCACATGATTGAAGAAGACTGTTTAACTACAATTCCTTTTGCCCAAACGGGCTATTTCTCCGATATTATTTGCGACTATCTTGCTCAAGATGACAAGATTAAATCATTTTATTCAAATTTCTCAACCATTGATGGGTTTAAGAAACAAATAGAATTAAAAAGATTATCTTTTAAATTAAAGTCGCGATCTACCTTGGTCAATTCTTTAGAAAAGCAATATCAAAAAATAGAAATTTCTAGCACAACAAAAAGGAATATTGAACTTCTAAAGAAGGAAAATACGTTTACAATTACAACAGGTCATCAGCTCAATTTATTTACAGGGCCACTTTATTTTTTGTATAAAATTGTTTCTACAATTAATTTGTGCAAGCAATTAAAAAGAGAATTTCCTGATGATAATTTTGTCCCCATTTACTGGATGGCAACGGAGGATCATGATTTTGACGAAATCAATTATTTTAATTTTAAGGGTCAAAAAATAAGCTGGAATAGGGATAGTAAAAGTGGAGTAGGACGTTTACCTACCGATGGTTTAGAAAACGTTGCTGCTATTTTTGAAAAAGCTTTAGATGGCTCTAAAAATGCCAAGTATTTAATTCACCTATTTAAAGAAGCGTATGTAAATCATGATAATCTTACTGACGCTACAAGATATTTAACAAATGAATTGTTTAGCCAATATGGCTTAGTAATTATAGACGGTGATGATACAAACTTAAAAGAGTTATTCAAACCGTTTGTTGAGGACGAATTGTTGAATCAAACTAGTTTTAAACAGGTCTCTAAAACAATTGAAAAATTAGAAAAAAATTATGGTATTCAGGTAAATCCACGTGAAATTAACTTGTTTTACTTAACTGATGCCATTCGAGAACGAATTGTTTTTGAGCATGGAATTTATAAGGTAGTTGATACTGATATTTCTTGGAGTAAAGAAGACATTCTTAAAGAAGTTAATGCATTTCCTGAAAGATTCAGCCCTAATGTAATTATGCGTCCATTATATCAAGAAATTATCTTGCCTAATTTATGCTATATCGGAGGTGGTGGAGAACTGGCCTATTGGTTAGAACTTAAAGATTATTTTGAGGCCGTTAAAATTCCATTTCCAATATTACTATTGAGAAATTCAGCCTTAATTATTTCAGAGAAACAATCTAATAAGGCTGAGAAGTTAAACATAACAATTGACGAGTTGTTCTTAGATCAACACCAGTTAGTTAATAAGAAAATAAAAGAAATTTCTAAAATTGAAATTGATTTTTCAAAGCAACGCAATAGTTTAGAAAAGCAGTTTAATGATTTAGAGGAGTTGGCCACTAAAACAGATAAGTCATTTATTGGGGCGGTTAAAGCTCAAAAAGTAAAGCAGTTAAAAGGTTTAAATACCTTAGAAAAAAGACTGCTAAGTGCTCAAAAAAGAAAATTAAAAGACGAGGTTGATCGAATAAAGCAGTTGCAGAATCAATTATTTCCAAATCAGAGTTTGGAAGAACGACAACGTAATTTTTCAGAAATGTACTTGTTATATGGAGACCGTTTAATTCCAACCTTGATGGCAATGCTAAATCCGTTGGAGGGTAAGTTCTCAGTTATACAGTTGTAATAGTATCAAGTGAGTATCTCTAGGTGGTTTTTCTTGAAATGAAAGATGTTATGGCCTAAATTTTAAGCAAAAAAAATCCCTATAAAATTTATTTTATAGGGATTTTTTAATGGACTGATATTAGTAACCTGGATTTTGCTCCAAATTTGTGTTGGCATCAGTTTCTCTAAGTGGTATGGGTAATACCAATTGATTAGCGTCATAAGATATAGTTCCAATGTTATTACCTAGGCGTTTTGCATCAAATAGTGCAAAACCCTCAAAGGATAATTCTCTTTTTCGTTCCATTAAAATAATATCTAAATCTACAGAGTTAAAAGTAGATGCAGTAGATCTGTTTCTTAATATATTAATATCATTTACTGGAGTATCTCCAACAGTGGTTGTTAACCTGAAGTTGCTCTCTGCTCTTATTAAATACATTTCTGCAAGGCGTATAAAAGGGATATTACCAAATTGGTATTGCCATTTTGTAGTACACCAATATTTGGCTTCATAGAAGAAATTAGCTCTTTGGTCATTGGAGTCATCATAGATTTCATAATGTTGATCCTCTACATCAATATCAGGGTTTCCCGATCGACCTCCAAAATCGCTTCCTGCAAAGAAAAGATTTAAATAATTAGAACTGGCATCTTGGCTAGTTACTTGCCAAGCAAGCAGATCTTCTTCAGAATTTTCATCATTATTAAAAGCACCACTAAAAGAGTTGGTTAGTGAAGCACCACTATTAGTAATGACTTCATTTGCCATATCTCTAGCATTCGTATAGTCTCCCATTTGTAAATATACTCTTGCAAGTAGTGCAGCAGCACTGTATTTTGTTGCGTATACACCATTTGAAGATGGTAATAAATCATACGCATCTGTTAAGTCTGCTATTACTTGTGTATACACCTCTTCAAGAGTGTTTCTAGTTGGGTAATCTATATTTTTTGGATCTAGTACAGCTGTAAAAACTAAAGGTACTCCTAATTGGGTGTTTTGGATACCATTTGTGTAAGGTTTGGAGAACAGTCTAGCCAAATCGAAATACACCATTGCTCTTAAAAATTTTGCCTCAGCTTCTGCAGTTTGTTTTTCATCTTCGTCTGCATAAACACTAGAATTACCCAGTATAATATTGGCTTGGTTTATAATGTCATAGCCATTCATCCAAATGCTTTCTACAAATCCATTATCTGATAACATTGCCTTTTCTATAAATTCTCCCGGATCTACATAAGTTCCGTTCCACCAAAGGTCACCATCATCGGCAATTAGTTCAGACGCTATAGCTATACTACCGCCATAGCTAGAACTTGAGCGAGCGTCGTTATAAGCGTTATTTAAAACCTTAGATAGATTTTCAGAGTTACTAATAACTACCTCAGTTGATAGGTATTGTTCAGGTTCAATATTTAGGTTATCATTACAGCTTATCAAAGAAATGGTAAGCAGTAGTATTCCGATTTTTATATTTATAAATTTTTTCATGGTCTCTTTTTTTTATAGGTCTATATTTAATCCAAGAGTAAACGTTTTTGCTGGTGGTGCAGAATAAAATGCAATACCTTTTTGGATACTTGAATTACCATAATTATCATAAGTAGATTCAGGGTCATAACCAGTATAATCTGTGAAAGTTAACAAATTAACACCTGTGAAATATATTCTCAATCTATCTACAGAAAATTTTTGAGTAACATTTCTAGGTATAGTGTAACCCAGTGATAGATTTCGTAATCTTATAAAATCAGATTTTTCTAAATACCGTGTTGAAGCTTGTTGTCCATTTGTACTGTACATTCTTGCTTGTGGAACATCGGTAATGTCACCAGGGTTTTGCCATCTGTTCATTTGATCAACGGTTTGATTGTCTTCATACCTAGCATTACCAGATTGAAACTTACCACCTTCGTTATAGATTGAAGCACCCCATTCGCCTTGAAATGTAAAAGAAAAATCAAAATTTCGGTACGATAAGTTATTGGTAAATCCGGCCATTAGTGTTGGGTATGGATTTCCAGTTACAATTCTTTCAGCATCACTATAAACATTTGTTTTGGTTTTGTCTAAAGTCCCATCTGCATTTGTTGTATTTGTGTAGAAAAGAGCATCGCCATTATCAGGATCAACACCGGCATATTCAACTAAATAAAAAGAAGATATGGTTTCACCTTCTCTAACTAGATTACGTTCTGCTACAATATCTCCATTTGGTAATTTTGTTACTTCATTTTTTAAAGTAGAGAGGTTTAATGAAGAATTCCATGTGAAATTAGAAGTTGTGACGTTGGTAGTATTTAAAACAAACTCAAATCCACTATTCTGCATCGATCCTACATTTCGAGTAATTGAGCTCCAGCCAGAAGTTCCTGGTACGGGTTCATTTAATAATAGATCATTAGTAGTTTTAACATAGTAATCAACTTCACCCGTTATTTTATTATTTAAAAATCCAAAATCTATACCTACATCTACTTGGGTTGTACGCTCCCATTTTAAATCGCTATTTGCTAATTGAGAAGGAGATAAGGAAGACGTTTTATTATAAGCATTTCCACTATATAGACCTAAACTAGCAAAGTTTCCAATACCAGCATTACCTGTAATTCCATAACTTCCTCTTAATTTTAAAGATGATACAGTATTAGAGTTTTTTAGAAAATCTTCTTCTGATAGTATCCAACCTACGGAAGCTGCAGGGAAAATTCCATAACGGTTGTCAGCACCAAATCGAGAAGATCCATCGTATCTAATACTTCCTTTTAAAAGATATTTGTCGTAGAGTGAAAATGTAGCTCTACTAAAATAGGATAGAAAGTTATATTTAGTTCTGCTTGAAGATCCAGCGGTGATTTCTGAAGCACTCTCAACGGTTTGTAGTTCGTCAGAAGGAAAACCAGTTCCAGCAACATATTGCCTTTTTCTAGAACTCTCTTCGAAACTCATTCCAGCTACAACTTCTAAATTACTAGTGTTAAAAGACTTTTGATAAGTAAAGTAATTGTTAATGTTGTATTTGTCTGATTGTATTGAGGTAGCGTCGGCATATCCATTTGTAGAAGCTGATTCAGTTAAACTACCTGCAAAATATTCATCCAATTGATTGTTGCTGTCATATCCTATTTCAGTTCTGAAACTTAAATCTGGAGTAAAATCATATTGAGCAAAAGTATTCATAATTGCTCTTGTAATATTAACATCCCAACTACCATTATACTCTTGCATTAAAAAGTTATAATAAATTGTAGATTCATTATTAGGTGTAACCCCATCATCTAAATAAGCGGGGTTTAAGGGTGATTGAGCTATTGCTTGAAGAGGTGTAGAAAATGAATTGTCTGTACCTATTCTTGAAATTTGTGTTTTACTTAAGCTACTGTTTAGACCAATACGGAATTTATCAGAAACTTTATGATCTAAATTACCTCTATAAGAGTAACGTTCTAAACTATTACCACGAACAATACCTTCAGTATTATTATAAGCACCAGATACATAAAAAACTGTTTTTTCATCACCACCTGAAATAGAAAATGAATGATCTTGTACTGATCCGTTTACTAAGGCATAATCTGTCCAATCAGTATCAACTTCTCCAGTACGCCAATCTAATCCGTTAGCCATATCATCAAAATACCCTCCTGGTTCAGTGAGCCATAAATCATCTGCACCGTAGCTATTTGCAGAAGCTTCCGTAAATAGCTCAATATATTGTTCTGCATTCAGAAATTTTACAGTATTTGTTGCTTCGCTCCAACCATAAGAAGAATTTACTGAAATTTTGGTTTTACCAGATTTACCTTGTTTAGTGGTAATTAAAACAACTCCATTGGTACCGCGAGCACCATAAATTGCAGCAGATGATGCATCTTTTAAGATTTGAATACTTTCAATATCGTTTGGATTCAAAGAAATTAATGGATTCATAGGAGCATCAGATACACTCTCGTCATCATTTATCAGAGGCATACCATCAATAACATATAAGGGCTCTTGTGATGATGATATCGTCGAGACACCTCTAATTCTCATTTTAACACCACCTTCAACTTTACCATTTATTTGTTGAATTTGTACGCCTGCCGCCTTTCCAGTTAATGCACCTTGCAAATTCGAAATGGGTATATTATTAAGATCTTTGGAGGTCAAAGAAGCTATGTTGTCCGTAACTGTTCGTTTAGATTGTTTTCCAAAACCAACGATTACCACTTCTTCCAATTGATTGTCCGAAATCATAGAAACATTTATTGTAGTCTTTTTACCTACTGTTTGTTTGACGGTTTTTAAACCTAAAAACGAAAAAATCAAAACATTTTCAGGTTTAGCTTTAATAGAATAATTACCGTCAAAATCGGTTTCTGTTCCGGTTTGGGTATTTTCAATAATAATACTTACCCCTGGCAGAGGCATACCTTGTTCGTCGATAATTGTACCAGAAATTTCTTTTTCTTGTGCGAAAATTATCGATGTAATAAAAAATAATCCGAAAAAAAAGTAACTTTTAATTTTCATACATCTGAGTTTAAATTAAATTAATTTTCCTAATTTATGTAAATTAGGCTTTGTTTTTGTTATTTAAAGGGGGGTGAGTAGTGAATTCGTTATTGTCACTCCGTTGCCCCTGCAATTTTAATGGTACACATATAAAAGTAAATAGAAATACATGTAAAAGTAAATAAAAAATATTTTTTTAAGATATGACGTAAACTTATTTTAAGTACTTATTGAACCAAGTTGTATATCGTTCGTAACGATCTTTTATAAAGCTAGGTCGTCTTAAACCATGATGCTCTCCTGGATAAACAACCAATTGCGTTTCACGCCCTAAGCGTTTCATCGCTTGATACATTTGTTCTGAATTTAGAATAGGCACATTCCAATCGTCACTACCACCAACCCATAACGTTGGTGTAATAATTTTTGCAACATCATTAAATGGAGAAATTTTTTCCCAAGCCTTTGCATTTTCCCAAGGCAAACCAAGTTCTAATTCCCATGTCAATTGATAATGGTCATGTCCGTAATTGGCTCTGTAAAGTGCTTCACTCGCACCCGATATAGCAGCTTTGAAGCGATCACTTTTAGTAATGACGTAATTAGTTAGTATTCCACCATAAGACCATCCTCCAACACCTAAACGATTTTCATCAGTATAACCTTGATCGATTATATAATTAACACCTGCCATAACATCTTGAAAATCTTTATTACCCCAATCGGCAAACAATGCTTCAGAAAATGGTTGCCCATAACCAGAAGAGCCTCGTGGATTAATCAATAAGGTAATATAACCATTGGCAGCAAAAAGTTCTGCCTCATCATTAAATCCAAATTCATATTGACTAACAGGGCCACCGTGTAACCATAAAATTAAAGGATATTTTTTTGTCGCTATAAAATTTATTGGTTTTACCACAAAACCTTCAACGGGCGTACCATCTTTACTTTTAAAGGTTATTTTTTCTACTGTTGGTTTTGAAATATTCTCAATTAGCTTGTCATTTACTGTACTAAGTTTAATGAGTTTTCCTTTTTCGTAATTATAAACTTCAGCAGGTTCATTGCTTTTTGTTAACAAAGGAACGATTGACGAACCCACTAAATCGTAGTCAGAAATGCTGAAATTACCCTTGATAATGCGTTTCAAATTTTTTCCGGAACGATCTAATGAACCTAAAACGCTCGTGCCATTTTCTTCTATTATAAAGAATATCGATTTACCATCATCTGAGAAACGTGCTTTACTGATGTTTCGGTCTAATTCATTCGCTAATATTTTTGGTTCACCGCCAGTTGCGGATACCATGGCTAATTTTTGAGTTGCGTACCACATCGCTTTAGCATCAGTAATTGTATTGTAAAGGATTGTTTTACCGTCCTTGCTCCACACAGGATTTGTGTCTGAATTACTGTTAGTAGTAACTTGGATTAAATTTTTGTCATCTGAAGAGTTTTTAGATGAAACAATCCAAATATCAGTATTTGAATTACCATCAGGATTTTCAGTTCTATTACTTTGAAAAGCAATCTGAGAACCATTTGGATTCCACGTTGGATTCAAATCGTCAAAATCGCCAAAAGTAAGTTGGGAAGGAATAGAGTCTCCAATGTTCAATGAATAGAGATGCACTCTGAATCGATCTAAATAGCCTACATAATCTCTTTTGAATTGCAACCGGTCAATTACAATTGGTTTCGGTTTTTCATCATCTTTTTTATCTTCCGTTAACTCTTCTGGTTTTGCATCCTTAATACTTAATAAAAACGTTTTACCATCTGGTGACCATTCGTAACCTTGAATTCCTTGTTTGATATTGGTTATTTGCTCTGCATCACCTCCCAATCTATTTAAAGTATATAGTTGGGTTTTTTCATTTTTTTTTGACGCTAGAAAAGATAAGTATTTGTTATCAGGACTCCAACGTGGAGAATTAGGGGAGTAAAAGTCTTTTGAGGTCATTGGAATTGCAGGTCCACCTTCAATAGAAATCATCCAAAGTTGTGACTGTGATTCGTCTTTTTTTAAATCCATTTCTGTGGTTAAATAGGCCACCCATTTTCCATCAGGACTAATCTGAGGATCACTTACAGATTTTAAATTCATTAAATCAGCAGTGTCAATTGCTTTTTGACTATTCATTTGAAGACAAAAGCAAATGAATAAAATAGAAATACTAAATTTATAGAAGTTTGATTTCATAATGTCAAAATTTAGTTAAGGTTCTAACAAATATATTATATAAAAGAATATTAATTTATATTTAGAAACAATTAAATTTTGCCAAACCTATTTTTTATGAAAAAGAAAATTTTACTCCTCGTAATTATTTTATCTCTATTTGTCTTTATCCCTAATTACATTATATATAATTTTTCATCTGATAGGGTTTTTGATAATATTAATCAAATCAAGTCTAATAAAGTAGGGGTAGTGTTAGGTACTTCTAAACTTTTAAAGAGTGGTAATATCAATCTTTTCTATCAATATCGAGTTGATGCGGCAGTAGCCTTATACAAGGCGGGGAAAATTGAATTTATATTAGTAAGTGGTGATAATAGTTCCGTTAACAATCATGAGCCGACCGATTTTAAAAATGATTTAATTGCTCTAGGCATACCTGCTGAACGAATATTTCTCGATTATGCGGGTTTCAGAACCTTAGATTCTGTAGTACGAGCGAAAGAAATTTTTGGATTAACAGAAGTAACTTTTATTTCTCAAAAATTTCATAATGAAAGAGCGATCTATCTTGCCGAAAAAAAGGGTATAACTAGTATTGGCTTCAATGCCAAAGACGTTGGAGGCAAATCAGGTACAAAAGTAATGATGCGTGAATATCTGGCAAGAGTAAAAGTTTTTGTCGATTTACTCTTTGGTGTAAAACCTCATTTTTTAGGTGACAAAATAGAAATTAAATGAAATTACAAAAGACCACAAATTACCAACGCTTTTTCATAGGCTTGTGCTCTAAAGTATGTATTGTAGTTTGGTAATTCAGATGGGTTTATCCAAATTAACTCCTCAAATTCATCATCTTGAGGTATAAGCTTCATTTGATCATTAAATGTTACCTTAACAATATTTAATTCTTGACTTTTAAAAATATATTTATCCTCATTTGGGTAAATATACTTTACTGTTTCAGTATAACTTTGAGAAATATCATTAATAGTAATATCAAGATCCAGTTCTTCTTTTAATTCACGTATAATACCATCTACAAAATGTTCATTTTCATCTAATCCCCCTTGTGGGAATTTAAAACCGCCATCCCTCGGTGAAGAACCAATTAATACCTTATTCTCGATATTTACAATTACTGCCATTACAGCTTTTCGAATCTCCTGTTTCATTCAAACAAAGTTATCTAGAAAAAATGTTTTTAGGGCCTTTTTGAGCATAAATCTGAGGTTTTTCAGTATAAACTTGCGTTAGTCTAACAATATTATTAGACAATCTGCTAGTTGCTGAAAAAAGTTTTACTTGCGTAGAATTCGAATCTGATGCTGCAGAATAGGTATTTATAAGAAAAGTGTGATAATTTCTTATGTTATAGAAATAGGAGGGATTCAGCAGGTCATTGTTTTCTAAATCAGTCGTTATTTTAGCATAGACTTTAAATTTAGCTTGGTCTATATTTGACATCGTTACTAAATCACAAAATAATTTTACCTTTTGATTGAAAGTGAACTTGTTGTTAGCTAATAGTCCATTAATAGTTTGCATATCTTTCTTTGAAAGATGATTTAAAAAATAGTTGGAAATCAGGTCATCAATAAGGAGAGTGTTTTCTTTAACTTTTTTTTCTAATTCTAATATCATGTACAACAATTTTGAGCATTGATCCATTTAAGTTGAATGGAATAATACAGTGGTTTAAAATATGATAGTTAGAAAAACAATTGATAGACTTCAAATATAGCGAATATAATCGAGTAAATTTATCAAAATCAACGATTTACGTTTTTTTGATGGTAAATGGTATGTTTTGTCTATTATTTAGTAAAATAATAGCCGATAAAATAAAGACTGAAATGGCCAAATAAAAAAGTTTACCACGATCTCCATGAATTGTAATTCCCAATTTTGTTAAGTGAGCATATATGGCTCCAGTAATAATAAGTAATGATAGTAATGCTCCTAGCCAAATAGTTTTGGGTATAAATAATAAAATTGCTGCTATCAATTCCAAGATACCTATTGTAATTCTACCATAAGGTTCAAGACCTAGGGTGTTAAAAATATACACACTGTCAGCATGTGCAGAAAATTTAAAGTACAATGTTTGAACTAACACAAGGGCTACTATTAATCGTAAAGTGAAGTGAATTCGAGAGTTCATGGCGATTTCATTTAAGGTTTAGACGAAAATCAATGAAGACCATACAGCTATATTCAAACAATTTATAAACAAATCATAAAAGGTCCTCAAGTTTTAGGAATTAAATTTTATTTTTGCAGATGCAAGAAAAAGTCCTCATTTTAGATTTTGGTTCACAGTTTACTCAATTAATAGCTCGTCGTATTAGAGAATTAAATATATTCTGTGAAATATTTCCATTCAATAGTAACAAGTTTAACGTAGACGAATACAAAGCCGTGATATTGTCTGGTAGTCCATGTTCAGTAGATTCTGAAGATGCTCCCAAACCTGATTTATCAAAAATTAAAGGAAAAAAACCATTATTGGGTATCTGTTATGGAGCTCAATATTTAGTTCATTTTTATGGAGGTAAGGTAGGTGCATCCAATACAAGAGAGTATGGAAGGGCTAAACTTTCAAAAGTAGATCATAGTGAAGAGTTTTTTACTAAAATTAATGAAGGTAGTCAAGTTTGGATGAGCCATTCAGATACTATTTTAGAATTACCAAAAGGATATAAAAATATTGCAAGCACGGAAGATGTAGAGCATGCTGCTTTTAAAATAGAAGATGAGGATACGTATGCTATTCAATTTCATCCGGAAGTATATCACACCACTGAGGGCAAGCAAATTTTAGAGAATTTTTTAGTTAAAATAGCCAATGTTGAACAAAGTTGGACGCCAGATTCTTTTGTTGACTCTACTGTAAGTAAACTGAAAGAACAATTAGGTAATGATAAAGTTGTACTTGGTTTATCTGGAGGAGTTGATTCTACAGTTGCTGCAGTTCTTTTGGATAAAGCGATAGGAAAGAATTTATATTGCATTTTTGTTAATAATGGGTTATTACGTAAAAATGAATTTGAAAGCGTATTAGATCAATATGAACATATGGGACTTAATGTTAAGGGTGTCGATGCTTCGGCACGTTTTTTGAAAGCTCTAGAAGGTATTTCAGAACCAGAATTAAAACGTAAAGCCATTGGAGGTACATTTATAGAGGTGTTTGATGATGAAGCACATCATATTCAGGATGTGAAGTGGCTTGCACAGGGTACTATTTATCCTGATGTAATTGAATCCGTTTCTGTAACAGGTGGTCCGTCGGCAACTATTAAAAGTCATCATAATGTAGGAGGATTACCTGATTTTATGAAATTGAAAATTGTAGAGCCTTTACGTATGATTTTTAAGGATGAGGTTCGAAGAGTTGGTAAAACTATGGAAATTGACCCTGAATTATTAGGAAGGCACCCGTTTCCAGGTCCAGGATTAGGAATAAGAATTCTTGGAGATATTACGGCAGAAAAGGTGAGAATATTACAAGAGGTTGATGCTGTTTTTGTAAATGGGTTAAAGAAGTGGAATTTATATGATGATGTTTGGCAGGCAGGAGCCATGCTCTTACCAGTAAATTCAGTAGGTGTAATGGGAGATGAGCGTACATATGAAAAAGTTGTAGCTTTGCGAGCAGTTTCTTCAACAGATGGAATGACGGCTGATTGGGTGAATTTACCTTATGAGTTTTTACAAGAAACATCAAATAAAATTATAAATGGAGTAAAAGGTGTGAATAGAGTTGTTTATGATATCAGTTCTAAGCCACCAGCAACAATAGAGTGGGAGTAATTCCGTTTTTAAATAGATTAATTAATTACGATGAATAAAATAAAAATAACAATACTTTTTTTTCTTTTTGTAGTAGTTAGTGTTTTTTCTCAACAGAAAAAGTACATACCTCACAAAGTAACAAAAGGGGAAACGGTGTTTAGTATTACGCAAAAATTTGGTGTTTCTAAAGCCGAATTTTTAAAGTTAAATCCTGATATTAAAAATGATGCAGTCAGTATAGATCAGGTGGTTATTGTGCCGAACAAAGCTTACAATGCTGTACCAGATATTGAAGATGGTGATTATGTATTGGATGGTTTTTTAGTACATAAAGTACTTCCAAAAGAGAATTATTTTAGATTGAGAAAAGAGTATGGAGCCTCTAAACGTGTTTTAAGAAAATACAATGATGTTTTAAGGATTGACGATTTAAAAGCTGGGCAAATTATTAAAATACCCGTAAAAAATGGATATCAGGTTAATGCTAAAGAAGTAAAGGCTGAAGACAATTCGGTTAAACCTTATTTAGTTAAAGCGAAAGAAACGAAATACATGATAGCGAGGCGTTATGGAATTTCAGTGGCTGATTTAGAAAAGATGAATCCTCAAATTAAAGAAGGTTTGAAGGCAGATGCTATTATTAAATTGCCAAATAGAGAAGAAATACCCGATGCTATAAATGACGATAACATAAGACATCAAGTTGAGAAAGGGGAAACTATTTTTAGTTTAAGTCAAAAATTTAAAATCTCTCAAGAGCAACTATTATTGTATAATCCAGACTTAAAACTAGGAGCTAAAGAGGGAGGGATTGTTATAATTCCAAAAGTAGTATCTCTGAATAATAGAGAGGTTTTTACAGAGAATTTTTTATCTAACAATACGTTGAAAGTGGCAATAATGTTACCTTTTGCTTCGGGGAAACCTAGATTGGATGATATTGCAACAGATTTCTATTTAGGAGCAGAAATGGCCTTAGATTCTTTAAAAAAGCAAGGATTGAATATCACGGCAAAAGTTTTTGATACTAAAAATAGTTTAACAGAGGTTTCTACTATTCTTAAAATGAATGAATTTAATGATGTTGATGCTATTATTGGTCCAATGTTTTTAAATAATGTAAGATTTGTTTCTCAAAGTTTAGGAAATCAAAATACAGCAATTATTTCTCCTGTTTCCTCAAAAGATCACGGAGCATTTGCGGCAAAAAATACAATTCAAGATACACCTTCAGAAGATCAATTGTCGCAAAAGGTACTGGAGTATGTTAAAAAGAATTATAAGGGTGAAAATTTAATTGTTATTAAAGATGATATCCAAGAGAACCAATTAAAATATAATAAAATAATTGCTGAGTTAAAAGCAATTGATTCATTAGGTAAACTCAGAATTTTAAGTCCGGTGAAAGGATATATTAGACCTGATTATTTTAAAAAGAATATATTAGATAAGAAAGAAAATTGGGTTGTATTATTGACGGATGATTCTTCAGTAACTAATGATGTAATTCAGAACTTAGGGGTAATGCCAGAAAAAATTAGTATTACACTATTCGCATTGCGTTATCAAGCTAATTTTGAGAAAATTGAAAATCATCACTTGGCAAGAGTTAATTTGCATTATGCAACAGAAAACTTTGTAGATGAGAATAGTGCCAGCGTTCAGCAATTTATTTCGAATTATAAGAAGAAAAATTATCTAGACCCCACTGATTATGCTTTTAAAGGTTTTGATATAACTTATGATGCTTTAGCTCGTATGGCAACGTATGCAATGGTAAACAGTGCTTTTTCAGGAGGTATTTCTGAAAGAATTGCAAGTAAATTTTTGTATACTAAAAATGGTAATAAAGGATATATAAACAAAGGTATATTCTTAGTAAAATACGACGGACTCAATTTAGTAGATGTTGAAAAACCTAAAACTACGGAGATCATAGAAGAATAAAGAAAGACCTTATTGATTAATTAAAAAAGCCTAAAATATTCAATTTTAGGCTTTTTTTATGTGCTAAAAGTACTCTATGATGTAAAATAGGAAAAATCCCCTTTTTAAATGGGGGAAAACCCTTTTGGGTATACTATAATTTTTAACTATCTTGTGAAGGTGAAATGTATTGAAAGTCAATGTATTGTATTGTATTTTAATAGAACTATTTTAAGAATTAATCAAAGTTAATTTGAATTCATGCTGTTTATCAGAAAAAAATATTCTTACCATTTATTAATAATTCTGTTCTTCTTCACATTTTATAATTCATTTTCGCAACATTATCACCAAAGGATTAAACATTATTCTTTAGAAGATGGACTATCGCAAACTACCATTTTAGATTTATTAAAGGATAGTTCAGGTTTTATTTGGATTGGTACCCAAGGAGGGTTGAATAGATTTGATGGGCAACAATTTAGGCATTTTAAACCTATTTCGGAAGATACCACGTCTATTTCAAATACATATATAAATAAACTTTTAGAAGATAAGAATGGAAATATCTGGATCGGCACCTTAAATGGTCTTAATATTTATAATCCCCAGTCTGATGTTTTTAATAAAGTATCACTAAGTACCTTTAAAAATGAGATCATAACCAGTTTGGAAGTTCAAGAAAATGGGACTATTTGGGTGGGAACAAGAAAAACAGGAGTACATAGACTTCTTCCTTTAGGACAAAACAAATTTCAAAAAGAAAATTTTCTAAGTACTACTTCGATAACATCTTTGTTTATTGATTCACAAAAACAATTATGGATTGGAGGTTTTGAAGGTGCGGTCTTTATATTAGATTTGAACAATAGTGAAATTGAATTAAAACCACTACATTTAAATATACAAGGCCGTGTACAAACTTTTTATAGAACAGAAAAAAAGCTTCTAATTGGTACTGAAGTAGGTTTCTACATTTATGATTTAATTACAAAAAATGTAAAAAGAGTCAATTTGAATGAACAGCATCAGGGCTTAACCAAACAAGTAACTGAATTTCTTGATGCTGGTAATTTCGGGGTTTGGGTAGGTACAGATTCTGGAGTATTTCTATTCGATTGGAAAAACGAAAAGGTGTTGAATAAAATTGAATATCGTGAAAATGACATCAAGGGATTAAGTAATGATAGAGTGTATTCGTTGCTGCAACTTAATGAAAGTCAGTTATTTGTTGGTACTAACAGTAATCTTGATCTAATAGATTTCAACATTCCCTACTTTAAGAATATTTCGAAAAATAAAAAAGGAGCACACATTCTGAATGATAATTCTATTTCTGCCATTTTTAAGGATGAAGAATATACATGGGTAGGAACCTCTGTTGGAGGGTTAAATTTAATCACAAGGGATAAAACCTATTACTTTAAGGAAGACCAAACTAAGCCTTATGGCATTACAGGAAATGAAGTTCGCGAAATACTGAAGGATACAAAAAATCAAAGATTATGGATCGCTACTACTCGGGGTCTTAATATGATAGATTTAAAAACCTTTGATCCCGATCTGCCAATTTTTAAAACATTTACGTACGACCCTAAAAATTCTAATAGTATTAGTAATGATTTTTTAAAAGGTATTACCCTGGATACTGAATACAATGTTTGGGGAGCAACTTATGGTCATGGTATATTTAGACTGCAGCTTAGTAATGATAATACAGTTAGCATTATTAGGTTCAAAAATAACAAAAGCGACCCAAATTCACTTGCCAATGATTTTGTGGAAAAAATTTTTTCAGATCCAAAAAATACCATTTGGGCTGGTACGCAAGGAGGATTAAGTAGATTAAGTTTTACGGACAATTCTTTGACAAAGCCAAGTTTTATAAATACCACGGTACTTGAAAGTTCTCGAAATTCTAACGCAACAAGTATTGTACTTGACATTACAATTGACTCTAAAGGTAACAAATGGTTAGCATCCTCCACTCATGGGCTAAATCTGTATTTAGGAAACAACAAATTCAAAACATGGACAGATAAAGAAATGAACCTAGATGGAATTATCTATAGTTTACAACATGATGATAATGATAATTTATGGATGGGAACAACAGCAGGTATCATACGGTTTGATCCTAATACAGAAGAGTTTAAAACCTATGGTATCGAAGATGGTATTCAGAACAAAGATTTTAATATGCATGCCAAATTTAAAGATAAGACAGGAACTATATATTTTGGAGGAGGAGGAGGCCTCACATATTTTCATCCAAAAGATTTGGAAACAATAGACCATCCACAGTCGCTTTACTTTTCTCAATTACGGGTGAAGGATGAAATTGTTAAGACCAAAAAAGCATCGAAACCTTGGTTAACTAGTGCCATAAGCAAAACGAATAGTTTACAATTTAAAAATGACGAATTCCCTTTCTATCTAAACTTTTCAAGTATTGATTACAGGCTAAACAAAGATGTCTCCTTTGCCTACAAACTACTTCCCACAGATACGGAATGGAATGTTCTGAAAGATCTTGAAATACAGTTCTTAAATCTCCCTGCTGGTAATTATACTTTACAGGTTAATGGGTTTTCACGGGGTAAGGAATGGGAACAGCCACCTTTGGAGATGAGTTTGGAAATACTGCCGCCTTGGTGGTCAACTTGGTGGTCTTATATTATGTATGCTGTTATTGCGATTGCTCTGGCAGACAGGTTTTATCGCTTTCAGCTATCTAGAAAACTTGCCCTTGCTGAATCTGATCGTCTTACAGGTCTAGATCAGCTAAAAAGTAATCTTTATACAAATATCACTCACGAATTCAGAACTCCGTTAACTGTAATTCTTGGAATGGCAAATACGCTAAAATCAAATATTGAAGAAAAAGAATTTGATACTGCTGAAAAGTCGGTTGAAATGATTACCAGAAATGGAAATAATTTATTGAGACTTGTAAATGAACTACTTGATTTAGCAAAATTAGAAAACGAAAAAATGGATTTAAATTTTATTAAAGGCGACATTATTCCTTTTATAAAATACCTCAGCGAAAGTTTTCATTCAATGGCAGATGAATCAAATATTAAGCTAACTGTTTATGCTGAAATTGATACGCTTGTCATGGACTATGATGTCGACAAACTATCGGCTATAACTTATAACCTTATTTCAAACGCTATTAAGTTTAGCAACAAGTCTGATGGAAAAATCATAGTTCATATTAATCATAGTACAGTAAAGAAAAAAGAACATCTTATTCTTAAAATTAAAGATAATGGTATTGGTATTTCTAATAAAAATATTCCAAATATTTTTAATCGGTTTTATCAAGTCAATGCATCCGAATCTAGATCTGGAGAAGGTACAGGAATAGGCCTCGCATTAACAAAAGAATTAGTGATTCTCATGGGTGGTACTATTGAAGTAAAAAGTGAACTTCATAAGGGGAGTGAATTTATTATTGATTTGCCTATCACAAGAAATGCTGCAATAGCCAAAGACCAGCACTTCGACGCCAAGCCGGAACCATTAATCTCAAATGTAGAAAACAAAATTCTAAGTGTAGAAAATTTTGATCCTAATTCTGAAATACCGTTGTGCTTACTTATTGAAGATAATCACGATGTTGCTCATTATTTAGAGACTTGTTTAAAGCACAACTATCAAACGATACATGCTCGTAATGGAATTGAAGGCATTGAACTTGCTTTAGAAAAAATACCAGACATTATTATTTGCGATGTAATGATGCCGGGTAAAAATGGTTACGAAGTTTGTAAAACGCTGAAAACCGATGAGCGAACTGACCATATTCCAATTATTATGCTTACCGCTAAAGTTACTTTAAAAGATCGGCTTACTGGTCTTTCGCATGGAGCAGATGCCTATTTGACAAAACCCTTTGTAAAAGCAGAATTGTTTACCCGATTAGATCAACTTATTGTTCTCCGAAAAAAAATGTTGCTTAAAATAGAAAATAGCAACTTTAGTACTTTTATGAATAAGAAAGCTGAAAATCCTGAAACTAAATTCCTTCAAAAGGTCATACAGTTCATAAATGATGATATTGAAAATTCCTCTTTTGGTTCAGAAAGTCTGGCAAGTAAGTTGAATTTAAGTGAATCTCAAATTTATAGAAAGCTGAAAGCAATTACTGATAAATCTACTGCTGTTTTTATACGTTCAGTTAGATTACAAAGAGCGAAGGAATTAATTCAAACGACTGATAAAACGATTTCAGAAATTGCTTATGAGGTTGGTTTTAATAATCCTTCATGGTTTAGCCGTGCTTTTAAAGAGGAATTCGGACAGACTCCAGGTGATTTCAAGTAGCTTATAAACAGGTGTTTAACATTTTTTATTGCATAAGTTTGCAATAATAGTATAATACTTTCCTACACAATTCATAATTACTTCTATTGATTGAAATAATAGTGAACATCATTATTTAATAATCACAATATCATTGCATCATAATAACTATAAAACATATATTATGAAAAACACAATGAGAATTTTACCGCTTGCTATTATTATGATTATAAGCTCTTGTAGTAGCGAAACATTTACTGAACCACTGCCGGATAAAACTAAATCTGTGGTCGTTATTATTGATCATAACGATAATGAAATTCAGGAGTCTTTATCAACACTCCATCGAAATAGAGACGGAATTGCAGTAAGCTTTAAAACTAATGGGTTAATACCAGGAAATGTATATACTTTATGGTATGTAATCTTTGGAGAGACTTCAGGGCCACCAACATCTACTTACGCAGGTGGTATTATATCAGATGGAAATGGAAATGGTAATTTTACGGCACAAAAAAGTATTGGAGAGATATTTAATAACCCCCTTACTGCTGAAGTGCATTTGGCATTACGAACTCATGGGCAAGCTCAACCGGGAATGATAGCTAGTCAGATCCAGACTATGGATGGCGGGTGTCTTTTACCTGATATTGGTTTTCCATCGGGTCCTACGCTACATCCAGATTCTGACCAGTTAGGGTATTGTGCTAATATTCAAGTTGCCATGCATCCTGCCGTAAAATAAAAATACGGTTTACAAAAGTAGAACAGTAACTGTTTTATTGAAGAAAAAAAACAGCTTGAAACCATCATTTTAAGCTGTTTATTTTTATAATTTCTTAAAATAGGGAATAACCCCTTTTTTAATGGGGAAAAACCCTTTTGGGCAGTACTATAATTTTTCACTATCTTGTTAGACTTAAAAATATACTATATAAATACCAGTATTCTAGATTTGTAAATTCTATCCAACAATGAAACTATTTCAACGTGATTTTATTGTGCCAATGAGAAAATACCGTTTGCATAGCCTTTTGATAACTTTCTTATTCTTTAATTTTTCTTATTCTTTTTCTCAGCAGATCAAAAATTCTAATACAGAACTTACACCTCTAGAAATTTGGGAATCTGGATTACCATATATTGAAAACTATAACTATGCTGATTATAAGAATAGCCCATGGAACTTTAGAATTATAGAAGGAAATAATGGATTTATTTATGTAGGGAATGGTGAAGGAGTCCTTGAATTTGATGGTAATACATGGGAGTTTATTCCAACAGAATTTAAAGATTGGGTGATGGCTTTCTCTAAAACAGTAAATGATAAAATATATGTAGGAGGTCGCCGAGATTTAGGGTATTTGGAACCGGATGAACTTGGTACAATGAAATATAAATCGCTCACAGCTAATCTTGATCCCAACTTTAAAGATTTCAATGGTTTTGCCTCAACGAAAACAGATGGTATTTCTTCAACTGTTACAAATGGAGATAATGTGTATTTTTCATCCTCTAAATACCTTTTTAGATGGGACGGTGAAAAATTTAAAACTTGGAAGGCACAGGAAGAGTTTGGCGAAATTTTTAAGGTAAATGGTTCACTATATATAATTGATTTAGGTGTTGGATTACAAAAACTAGTTGATGATTCTTTTCATGTAATTTCTGGCTCGGAGATTTTAACTAAAAATTATGAAAAACGTATTGTAGAAATACGCGAAATGTTACCCTATCGAAATAATCAAATCTTAATTATTCATTCAGATCAGGGCATGGTACTTTACAATGGTGAAAATTTTGAACCATTTAACGAAAAAAGCAATGAAATTTTAGAAAAAAGCAATATATATGGTGGAGTTGCTTTATCAAATGGAGATTATGCACTTGCATCACTTGTTTCCGGAGTATTTATAATTGACGGAAAAACAGGTGAAATAAAAAAGAGAATTGGAAAAAGACACGGTTTGACTAGTAATGAACTTTATGCTATATATGAAGACAGTAATGGTGCGATTTGGGTTTGTGGTGGTGAAGGTATTTCTAAGATAGAATGGGCATCACCGTTTAGAATATTCAATGATTTGAGTGGGTTAAATGAAATTGTGACTTCTGTATGTTATCAGTCAGGTAAATTATTTGTTGAGAGTAACGGACTATATTATTTGGCAAAGGACAATTCTTATATGGAGAATAAAAAGTTGGTTTTTGAAAAAATAAAAGGGATTAGGGCTGGTAGACTTATGGGTATTACTTCTTCTAACAATAATATATTTACTTATAATGAAAGTCAAATTTATAAAATTAGTAATACTTATGAAGCAGAACTTATTATTGAAATGGTGATTGGTTTTTCTTCTATTGTAAAATCAAAAGTAAATAATTCAAAATTTCATTTGGCTACGTATGATAAAGAGTTATATGAACTTAACCTTATAAATAATAAATGGTATACTGAATTTGTTCTTCAAACAGATGGAGTCATAACAGATATTGAGGATGATTCCTTAGGTAATCTATGGTTTGCTGTACACGATAAGGGGTACTATTATGGTGAAAAGTTATCTGATAATATAGAAAGTACAACTAATTTCGAGATTAAAAAATACAAATCTATGGATGAACTTCCGTCGATTTCAAAAAGTTTTATCACTAAATTTAAAAATGAATTGGTCGTAAATACGGACGAAGGTTATTATAAATTTAATAATAATGACCAAACTTTTGAAAAGTATAGTTTATGGCCAAATCAGTACGATAAATATGGCGAGAATACGGTTGTCGAATTTGGTTTTGAGAAATTTGATAATAAAGGTGAATTATGGCATACAACTAGAGCTGATAATGTAACTAGAGTCTTTAAACTCTCTCAAGATAAACTTACTGAACTTAAAGAAATTAAGCTGTTTTCTGATTCTAGAATAGAATATTTTGAGCTTATGGGTGAAATTTCGCTTTTCGTTACAACAAATAACGGTATACTTATGTATAATCCGAATATGGTTAGATCTTTCAACAAAAACTTGAGCACTAAATTAAGAAAGGTATGGATAAATAATGATTCTTTGATTTATGCTGGCTCTGACCGGTACAAGAACATGGAAGATAGTTTTGAACTGCCTTTTAAAAAAAATACACTAAAATTTGAATATTCTCTTCCTTATTACACCAAATCAGAAAACAATACGTATCAATATATCTTGGAAGGTTTTGACGATGACTGGTCGTCTTGGTCTACCGAGACAAAAAAAAATTACACCAAAATACCTGAAGGTGACTACACATTCAAAGTACGCTCTAAAAACATTTATGATGAATCTGGAAATGAAGATAGTTATTACTTCACCATTTTACCACCATGGTATAGAACATGGTGGGCATACCTATTATATATTATTGGATCCATCGGTGTTGTAACCTTATATTCTAAATGGAGGTCTAATGAGTTGCAGAAAAAGAATGTAGCACTTGAAAATACCATTAACAATCGTACACTTGAAATAAGACAAAAGAATAAACTTTTGAATCACCAAACGGAGCAATTAGAGCAGTTGAACGAATCAAAAACAAGGTTGTACTCAAACATCACCCATGAATTTCGTACACCATTAACCGTAATCTTAGGGATGGTGGACACCTTAAAAACAAACGTGCCTTTTAATAGTTTCGAAGGAGCTGAAAAATCATTAGAAATGATTCGACGTAACGGTAAAAATTTATTAAAATTAGTTAATGAGCTCTTAGATTTGGCAAAGGTTGAGAGCGGCTCAATGGAGTTGAATTTGATTCAGACTGATGTTATACCGTTTGTCAAATATTTGAGTGAAAGCTTTCATTCTTTAGCGGAAGCTAAGAAAATAAATCTCACTGTTTATTCTGAAATTGACGGCTTGGAAATGGATATAGATGTGAATAAGATGGCATCGATTATTTCCAATTTGCTTTCAAATGCAATTAAATTTACTTCTGCTAACGGAAAGATAATAGTGCATCTGAACAAAGCAAAAAATGATGGTGCTAAAGTATTCATAATAAAAGTACAAGATAATGGGTTAGGATTGTCAGAAGACGACATTGCCTCATTATTTGACCGTTTCTATCAGGCAGATAACCGAAATTTACAATATCAAGTAGGTACAGGTATCGGACTTTCTTTGGTAAAAGATTTTGTAGAATTAATGAATGGAACTATTGGGGTTGAGAGTATTCTCGGTAAAGGAAGTACGTTTACTGTTCAACTTCCTGTAACCCATAATGCAGTTAAGACGGTAGATGCTTCAATAACGATAGAGCCAACTATAAAAAAAGAAACTAATATTATAAAATCAGAACCAATTGACTCGAATGGGCTTTCTACTTTGCCATTAGCTCTTATAATTGAGGATAATGAAGATGTAGCCCATTATTTAAAAACTTGCTTAAAAGGAAAGTACCAAACCATGCATGCCATAAATGGCAATTTAGGTATAGAAATGGCCTTTGAAAAAATACCTGATATCATTGTAAGTGATGTTATGATGCCTGGGAAAGATGGTTTTGAAGTGTGTACAATACTAAAAACAGATGAGCGTACAGACCATATACCTATAGTAATCTTAACCGCTAAAGTAACAACAGAAGATCGTTTAACAGGACTATTACACGGTGCAGATGCCTATTTGGCCAAACCCTTTAACGAAAAGGAATTATTTATTCGATTAGATCAATTGGTTTTACTCCGAAAAAAATTAAATGAAAAAATTCAAAAAGAGGGCTTAAATTCATTTCTGGACAAACAAGTAGAAAGTCCAGAAACAAAATTTCTTATAAAAGTTAAACAATTTATAAATGAGGATATTGGCAATTCTGAATTTGGTTCAGGAAACCTTGCAAACAAATTGAATTTAAGCGAGTCGCAAGTCTATAGAAAATTGAAGGCCATTACTGATAAATCTACTGCGGTTTTTATCCGTTCAGTAAGATTGCAAAGAGCGAAAGAATTAATTCAAATTACAGACAAAACCATTTCTGAAATTGCTTACGAGGTCGGTTTTAACGATCCATCTTGGTTTAGTAAGGCCTTTAAAGATGAATTTGGTTTTGCACCTAGTGAAATTAATAAGTAGTTGATTTTTAGTCAATTAATTTTATTTTTCATGCTCCAATGCAATAATAGTACTAGCTTTTTCTTACTGATGATCTAATATTACTAGTTTTTGATCCAATAGTACACGCCCCTTAATAAATCACTTTTTAATTTTACAACAGTAATTCGTATACGATAGAAATTCTTAAAAATATTTCTAAAGAGATAAAGCTATTAAACATCATATTAAGATGCCAAAAATAAATATTTGTAAAAAATGAAAATTATGAAAACTAAGAGCGTACATGTAAAAAACAGGAACAATTCAGCTTGTTGGAAAAATGCAAGCAAGAGCAACTACAGTTTATTACACTACATCATTATTCTGTTAATATTTAGTGCAAGTAATACTCTACAGTCCCAAGCAAGCTTAGCTGCTGAAAACAGAATTGATGATTTAGTTGTAACAACAGATGATGGAGAGAAAAAAACCTACTCAGTTTTTAGAGATGCTGAACAAACAGATCAATATTATTATGTACCTAATGAGGCTCGAGTTACAACGACTAAAGATAAAAAAGGAAAAGAATTTCCAGATCTTACATTGTTACGCTATCAATATGACCCATCAGATGGTGGTCCAACACAACAAGGAGGTATTATACAAGGCACAATGACTATGGCTGCAGAACCAGAGGTAATTGAAACTATGAAGAAATATATCTTAAAAAAGGCACCGAAAGCCGGAACAATCAAATTAGCCCCAATACCGCTTGAAAAATGTGACTTTGAAATAAGAACTGAAAAGGGACTGTTTTTAGGAAATCCTGAAACTAATACAGCTTTTCAAGGCCCTTTAATTGCTAATCAAAAAATGGGTTTTAGTTTAAGCTTGAATGAATTAGGTGCAGCAGTTATATCAGAACTAGCCACTGGAAAAGGAGGTGTTTTAATAAGTGTTTCTATAAAGTACAGAGGTTTAACTCCACCTTGTGGATATAATATTACTGGAAAATGGGAAAGTGTTTATGAATATTATCAGAAACAAACAAAATTAGAAGGGGGATTAAGTTTGGGACCCATTAAGTTAGGAGGGAGTAAAACAAAGGAAGAAATAATTGAAGACCTCAATGAAACTAGTGGTGTAAAAGTGGAAAGAATAAAATGTCCATCACCTGAAAATGCTACCGGAAATTCTACTGATGAATCTTTGGAAGACGAACATTTTCAAAGGCTAAAAGATAAAATAGAGAACGAGGTTCTGAGTAAAGAATACAAAACAAAAGAGGCACGCTTAACCGAATTACAATCATTATATGAAAGTACTGATGATGAAGGAATTAAAAAGAAATTAATGGATGAAATTACTATGGGTGAGAAGTCATTAAAAGCGGGATATCAAAACTCGGTAAAAGATATTAAAAACATGAAAAAAGGTACTATTTCTTATGATTCAAGGACTCAATATCTAGAGTCTAGAGAAACTACGTTCTTTGGGCTAATAGGCTTTTCAAAGTTTAATATGACCGAAGAGGAGCTAAAAGAAAATGGGCATATTATAGATATCAATGCTAATGATACGTTTCCATATATAGCAATAGGGTTACAGGATATAAACCTGAACTTCGACTTAAGATCATTAGCTCTCGATATAAGTTATACAAATAGCGAAGGTGACACAAATAGCTTAGCATGTAGATGGACTCCAGAAAAAAAGTGGAGAAACTTTGAAGGTGCTAGTATAGATTATTTGAGATTTAATTTGATAGGTGAAAAAGATATAGAAAGACGCAATGAACCTAAATTTAATATTAAACTACAAGTCAATTCAAAACTACTTAATGGTGATTTTATTATAGAAAAAGAAGTACAACTTGAAAAGGGTAAAAAAAACATGGATGGCATTGGCCAAATTACTAAACAGTTATCAATTGATGGCAGCAGTTTATCTTTTCATAAAATAACAGGTGATAATTCAGATTTAGATTTGGCAGAGGTTACCCTTAAAATAGGTGATCTAATTATTAAAAAAGCTATAAAACCATATGTTCAGAATGGAGTTTATGGGGAACCTAAACCTATAGTTTTACTAGTACCAAAAGATGAAACTTCCATATCTAGTGAAGTGAATTTTATAACTAAGAGGGAAGAAATTAAAAAAACAGCACTCATAGAAATAACTGAAAATACATTGCGAGATCTACAATGGAGAACTTTTGATGATGAATAGAAATCCTTACAAAATTGTACTATGAAAAATTATGTTAATTATATAGTCTTAGGTTTTTGTCTGATGATGTCTGTCAATTTGCTTGCACAGGTAAGAAAAACTAAAACAGTATCAAGTAAAAACACTAAGGTGTTTTATCAAGCAGGTAGAAAATCGGCAATAGTTTTACCCACACGAAAAATAATGCATAGGTCTGATAAGTTAGTTTGGGTTTATGCTACCAATACTTCGAAAGGTAATTGGCAAAGAGCTCAAGCCAAAGACAACGAATTATTTACAGAATTAAGAAAGAGCGGTGACTCATTATATAGAACGAATTTTAGTAATGATTTTAGAGTTCCGCGAATTGCATTTGAACCTGATCGATTTGAACAACATCCTGAATGGCTTACCAAAAACGGAAGCTTAGTAAAATCTGATGGAAGTAGTCGAATAGAATTGAAAGGTGCTACAGGCAAAACTAATATCTATTATCATAAAAACATTAATCTGCTATTGATGAGTTTTGCAGGTTATAACAAATATGGCCTACCAGAAACAAATCGAGCTAACACTAATCATATTATTGTAACAGACACCCTGATAATTCCACCTCACAGCATGGGATTTATGAATGTACAAAGGCGTAATAAAGGTTATGTTAAAATAATAGCGAATTGTATTATCTATGAGCGTCCGGTAAAAGTTACTTCAACAATGATTTCTGAAAAGACGAATTTTGTGATCTCTGCACGCAAGATATTATTAAAATCTCCATATAAAGACTTAACTGATAAAGCCCTTAATACTGCACCCTTTGTTTGGAAAGTAGATCCTAGTAATGTTGAATTTTACAAAGAAGCGTTTAAAGATATTGAGGAATTGCTTTTTAATAGGTTATTAATAGAGTATTTAAAACTAGTAACTATAAACTTACAAAACCCTGCAAATGATAGCTGGTCAAAGGATAGACTTTTAGCAAAATTTCAAACATACAGGGGACGGGTCAACTTCAATGAGTTAAACAATGATAGTGAATATTACAGCCTATTTACTGACCTATGCAAAGAATTCGATACCAAATACGGAAATGGTAAAATTGGTCCGCATAGAACAATTAATGACTTAGATATACTAGTAGAAGGTAACATACAAGATTTACCAGTAGTGCCATTTAAATATTATGCTGTACCATCAACGGCCACCCTTTTACCAGTTAAAAATCACGCTACTGGAGTACAAGATAAACTGGGTGATTTATATTATAAAGCTACTGGCGAATCAAAAATGTCAGTAACACTAGAAGTAAAATTAGGGTATGATGCAATAAAAATTGCTGAGGTTAAGAAGGCACTAAAGGAGAAAGGATTTGTTTTAGAAAATATCCCTCCTAAAACGGTAATGGCTATTAATGAACAACCTTTAAAAGCAAAGGGTAGAACAATCGGTGAAATAATACCTATTAGTAATCAAATTCTTCGATTTGAAATTGACCTTCCTGATGAAGGTCTAGACATCATAAAACTTTTTCTGAAAGACGATAATATTTTTGATTTAGACTATAAAGTATACCAAGGACAGAAAGAAAGTAATCAAAAAATAATGCTTACAATTCCTGAAAACATTTTAAAACAAATAGATTTTGCTGATTTACTCAATGAGTTTAACACCATTGAAAGTAATACAATGACAGTAACTGATGCTGTCATAATAACCAGCAATCTATCACCAGTTTTAGAAGGTAGTGGAGAAGGCACTTTAGAATATATAGAAGTATCCTTAGAATTTTTGTTTGATGACAAGACCGTATTTCGAGGTCCTGAAAGATTCTCTTCACACTCTGTAAATGGTTCAGAAAAGGAGATACCATTTATGAAACATTCAGATAATTATAAAATTATTGTAACGGGTACTGCATACTATGAATTTGGAAATAGAGAAATAATAAAAGAGAATAGCTTTACCAATACTGATAAATATATTACGCTACAAGAAAGCATGTTTAATAAGAATTAATACACGACTATTATGAAACTAATAATAAATATGATACTAATTCTAATAATTAGTACTGGGTTGATAGACACGAGAAATAGTACAAGTAGAACACAATTATTAAGTAACAAAAAAAAGATTTCCGATTTAGTAAAAGAAAATGATTCAACTTTAATAGCAAAAAGAAAAGCACATTATATGAAGTACCCAGAAAGGGGTAATTTAACTAAAGATCGTGAGGGCGTACACCCTAAAGCTAAGGTTCCCAAAGGACGCAAGGGAGAAGATAATTCAGGAATTACTTTGGCACTTGGTATCGATTTAGCCGCTGGGTTTAGCAAAAGTCACCAACGACAAAAAATTGCTGACGCCATAAATGCAGATGAAGATTTACGAGATTGGATAATTAGAGTACCAACAACCCGAGGTGAGAAAGCACGTTCTTGGTTAAAGAAAGAAGGTAACCATAGCCCAATTTTTAATAAAAATCAGATGAACCAACTTTACGAGTTTGGGTATAACTTTTTTATAGAAAGAGCTAAAAAAAGATTGCTGGGTACTACTGGGTATCCTATAGCGGATGTTATTCCAGAACATAGGCTTACCGAAACAGAGTTTGCAGATTTAGCATTAAATATTGCTGATGGTGACCAAGATTATTTATACGAGTTATTAGCTGACATTGCATGGAATTCGGGGCAGTTTGCCAGAGGGCGGCAGAACCATATTGCTCGTGCTTTAAAAGTTGAGGGTGATACATTAAGTAGGGTTGACAAGCAAATAATACGATTAAATGCTCTACGTATTCTTATTCATAATAGAAAAATTCCGACTAGTCGTAGTGGGAGAATAAATCGATTAGCCTGGATAGATTCTAAAGTGGATATTTTAAGACAAAATAGGTATTAAGGCCATGTTAAAGAATTAATAGACTAATAAAAAACTTAAAATAAGTAATTATGAAAACATATGTGAATACAGTTTTTGGAGTTATGTTTTTTTTATGCATGACTATTATACAAGCTCAAAATAGTGATTCTACGAATGACAGATTTCCTTTTGAATATAATGAGCGATCTAAAACTACTGAAGTTTCATTGATTTGGGATAAAGTGTATACTAATTTGTATGCGAGTTTTATGAATGAAGATAATGTCATAATACTACATAGTTATAGTAGTGCAACGGGCAAAAAAGAATACAACATGAAATTATCAAAAGAAAGAGGAAATGCAGTGAAAAAATTTCTAGTAAATAATGGTGTTGAAGCTTCAAGAATTAAAATTCAACCACATGGAGAACCAAACATTGAGAATTATGATGATGATTATGCAGGCGACAGAAATGTAATTCCAGAATTTAAAAGGCGAACAACAGAAAAATCCAAAGATTTTATAGATGCGTTTAAAAGCAAAGAAACGTTAGACGATGATATTAATGAAGGACATAAAATATTTTTAAAAATTGTTAATCCATACGTTACTTACATTAAAAATAAGTATCACCTTCAAGAACTACCAGGGCCAGGTAGGCCGTCAAAAGATGTAAATGAGTTCTTAAAACAAACTAAGGAAGTTTTTGATGATGCCAAGGGAGCTTATGGTGATGCAACTACAGGTGATTATAAAAATTTAGCGGAAGTAGTTGGTAACTATGGAGCAGCATCATTTATCGATTTGTTCACGAGCCTGCAAGCTGGTAAGGTTGCTAAAAATAGAAAGTTACTTTATGATGTAATTGGAGAGGCTTTTGCTACGGAATGCTTTCCAAATTACAATGCAAATATTGAAGATTGCACTATTATTGAAAAATTTTTATTTTACTCGGTAAAGTACAAAGTTAGTGGGCTTTCAAATTTGAAAAAATATAAGTTGAGGGTAAGATTTGTTGCTGGAAAAACGCATACGATGAGTACGTTTCCTCGGAGCTACCGGTTTGAGCGAAGCATGGATGATTACTCTATGTTTATGGCTAATATTCGCCATTATTTTGCATTATCCGATACAAGGTATAAAGATTAGTATTGAAATTTTAAAAGGGAAATAATTTTTATTTAGGCTTTTCAATTATTAGATTCAATAGCACTGTTTATTTCACAAATAGTGCAAGATATTGACAAAATAATGAAAGTAATTTTTTGTAGAATAACCTAACATTGTAACATCAAAAAATTGATTGATATCTCTATTAAAAATATGAAAGTTTTTAATAAAAGGATTTTGATTCCGATAAATTACATAGGGGTTTAGGACAATTTTCTTGTATACTCGTCCTAATTGATTTGATATTGAGATAAATAGCATTTATTTTCATTAACTTTTAAGATTAAAAACAATTAATAATAAATAACCATTAAATAAAAAGAAATGAAAACAAAACGACCACTTGCATTACTCTTAATTTTCGGAATTTTAGTAATAGGATGTAATGAAAAAGAAAAAGCAAAAGAACAAGAACAAATTGTAGCAGTTGAAGAAATTAAAATTGATTTAGTAAATGATGAGTTTCCAGAAGCAAAAAAGGAAATTATGGAAACTTTTGGAGCCATTGCACAAAGTTTAAAGGATGGTGATATGGATAAATTAATTTCTTTCCATGCCTATAGTCCAAAGTTTACTGAATTTAAAAATGGTGAACCACGTAATGGGGCTGAGGCAAATGAAACTTATGAGCGTGAAGTTTTTGGGGGTGTTACCGAAGTTGTAAAGTTCGATGCAAAGGACATGCAGATTGCAGTTTACGGAGATGTCGCTAACGTTACATTTCATTCAGATTTTCAATTAAAATTTGGTGAGGATCTCGTTGTTGTTAATGATCAGATTAGCTTGTTGTTTGTTAAAACCGACAAAGGATGGAAAATAGTAAGTGAACATCATTCGCCATTGAAGAAGGAAGAAAGTTAAAATGGAATAAATAACCAATTAAAAATTTGTTTTGTGGTATTTGCAGTAGGTTGAGATTGAGGTGATTGTAAAGTATAGCTATTCAAAACCATCTGACTCATAAATTAGTTGATATCAGGGATTGATAATAATTAGTCTAATGCAGAATAACGAACTCTAAATCTATTCAAATGAAAACAAAATTGACACTTATCTTATTGAGTATTGTACTATTGCCAATGGCTTATTTATTAAGTAATATGTTAGCCGTTTTCAATATTGAAACTCCTCCAAGAGCTGGTTATAATTTTATTAAATGTACATCGGCAAAATATTTGCTGACGGACATTGATACTACAAAACAAATTTCGCCACTTTTTAATAATTTAGGGAACCTTAATTTTAAAATAAGCACAGAAAATGAAAGCGTACAAGCATTTTTCAATCAAGGTGTCAAGTTAAGTTATGCCTTTAACCATGCCGAGAGTCACCGTTCATTCTTAGAGGTGGCACGTCTAGATGGAAATATTGCTATGGCGTACTGGGGACAGGCTTTTGCCTTAGGGCCAAATATTAATGATCCATTACCTAGTGAAGAACGCAAGCAGAAAATTAATGAGGCTATTGCTAAAGCCAAGCAATTGTCAACTAAAGCATCACCTAAAGAGCGGGCTTTAATTGAAGCATTATCGGCAAGGTATAGTACTGATTTAACAAAAGATGTTGCTGAACTCAATAGGGCTTATATGCATGCGATGTTGAAAGTAGTACAACAGTATCCTAAAGATGCAAACATTCAGATTTTGTATGCGGCGTCAGTAATGAATACAGTACCATGGAATTATTGGGATAAAGACGGAAAACCATCTCCAAATATTAAAGAAGCAAAGGTCGCACTTGAAAAAGCGATGGAACTTGAACCCGAAAATCCGGGAGGGCATCATTACTATATTCATATGGTAGAGTTACCCTATCCAGACATGGGGGTTGCTAGTGCTGATAAATTGGCCTCGCTAATGCCAGGAGCTGGTCATGTTGTACATATGCCTTCACATATCTATATTAGAGTTGGTAGGTATTTAGATGCTGTAAAAGTAAACCAAGCGGCTATTTTAGCCGATGAAGATTATATTTCACAATGTTTTGCTCAAGGGATATATCCTATGGGCTATTATCCTCATAATATTCATTTTTTATGGTCATCGGCAAGTTTGTTAGGGGCTAGCGATATTGCAATTGAAGCTGCTAAAAAGACGGCAGAAAAAGTGCCTGCCGGAGAATTAGAGTCACTTACTTTTTTACAAGATTTTGCCGCTACACCATTATTAGCATATGTCCGTTTTGGAAAATGGAATGAGATTTTGACCATTCCAGCTCCTAACCCCAACATTAAGCATTTAAGTCTTATGCAACATTACGCACGAGGAATTGCTTTTGTAAGAAAAGGGAATATAAAGGATGCTCAAGAAGAATTGGAAGCCATTGCAGAACTAAAAAAAGATCCTGATTTAAAAACATTGATAGCAACGGCAAATAATGAATCTATACATGTAGCCAATATTGCTTATGAAGTTGTGGCAGGGGAACTATTAGCATTAAAAGGAGATTTTTCAAAAGCCATAATTCATCTTAAAAATGCTGTAAAATTTGAAGATGGGTTAACCTACACTGAGCCCGCTGCTTGGCATATACCTACACGTCAAAATTTAGGAGCGGTATTGATAAAAGCTAAAAAATATAAGGAAGCAGAAAAAGTTTACAAGGAAGATTTACATATTTTAAGACAAAATGGATGGTCTTTAACAGGACTCTACCATTGCCTAAAAGCTCAAGGGAAAATGAAGGAGGCTCAAAGCATAAAAGAGGAATTTGAAGTTGCCTGGGAATATGCCGATATTGAAATAGAAGGCTCGGTATTATAGGTGTATATATAATACACTATAAGGAAATATTTGAATTATGAAAAAGTTAATTTTAGTTTTATTTTCATTTTCTATATGTTGTTTTTCTCAAACGACACATACAATTTCGGGTTTAGTTTCTGATGCCAATGGTAACGGATTACCTTTTTCAAATGTTTTATTGTTACACTCATCAGATTCTACTTTGGTGAAAGGGATTGTTTCTTTAAATAATGGAAGTTATACTTTGGACAATGTCAATCAAGGTGAATACCTAATCATGGCTAGTATGGTTGGATTTCAGTCAGTGTATTCAAAAGCTTTTAATCTAAACACTACTTATAAAGTGGAACCTCTTGTCTTAATAGAAGGAGAGGCACTGGATGAGGTAGAAGTAACAGTAAAAAAGCAGCTGTACGAGCAAAAAATTGATAGAATGGTTATTCATGTAGCCAGCAGTATTATTGCTTCAGGTTCATCGGTTTTAGAGGTTCTTGAGCGTTCTCCAGGTGTTGTTATTGATAGGCAGAACAATGTCATATCCTTAGTAGGTAAAAGTGGTGTTGTTGTATTAATAAATGGTAAAGAAAGTTATATGCCTGCGACAAGTATTGTTCAAATGCTACAAGGAATGAGTTCTGATAATATAGAAACTATTGAATTGATTACTACGCCACCAGCCAATTTTAATAGTGAGGGGAATGCCGGATTTATAAATATTGTTTTAAAAGCACAAACAGACGTAGGTCTAAATGGTTCTTATGCATTGTCGTTTGGAGTAGGTAATGGAACTATAACAACTGATAATATTAGTTTTAATTATAGAAAAAAAAGAATCAATTTTTTTGGTAACTATTCTTATTTACGAGACAGCCAAGGACAATTATTCGAATTTGAAAGGAGGTTCATCAATAAAGATGACGCTTCCGTATTGGTAGAGACAAATTCGAATAGAGATCCCATTCAGCGTAATCATAATGTCAGGTTTGGTTTAGATTATCAGCTGTCTGAAAAAACGATTATCGGACTACTTCTTTCAGCAAATGATAATAAATGGACTATGGACGCTGTAAATAAAAGCATGGAGACCATAAATGGTAATCCTAATTCTTTTGTTGAGCTGTTAAATTCGGAAAGAAATCAGCAAAAGCACATGGGGGCAAATATAAATCTCAAACATACTTTTAAGAAAGATGGATATATCAGTGTTGATTTAGATTATTTAAAATATCATATCGAAAATCCGACAGATTATACCAATAGCTTTTTTGATAGTAACAATGATTTTTTAAGGGAAGAAATTACAAAAAGTGATAAAACAAATCCTATTAAAATTGCCGTAGGTAAAGCTGATTATAGCAATCAGATAAATAGTAAAATTAAGTTAGATGTGGGGTTAAAAACAGCATTTAGTAATTTTGATAATGACGTGGTTGTCGGTACCTTTTCAGGACAAGATTTTATTGAAGACAATGAGTTAACAAACATAAGTGATTTAAATGAACAAATATTAGCAGCTTATAGCAGTGTTGATTATGCTATTAATGATAACATAAATATGAAATTGGGTATGCGTTATGAGTATACCGATTCAGAATTGAATTCAGACAAAAAAGGAAAAGTAGTTGATCGAAAATTTGGTAATTTTTTTCCAACGGCTTTTGTTTCTTATAAATTTAATGATTCTTTAAATTTTAACTTATCCTATGCGAAACGTATAACACGACCCACTTTTAATGACATGGCTCCATTTGTGATTTTCTTTGATCTCGGGACTTTTTTTTCAGGTAATCCGGCTATTCAACCGGCTATTTCTAATGCCGTTAAATTCGATTTGAACTATCGATCAATATTTATTTCAGCACAATATTCAGTGGAAGAGGGAAGCATTTCTAAATTTCAATCCTCTTTCGATGAAAAGAATGAGCGATTGGTTTTTGCTGCAACAAACTTAGATAATACAAAAATATTTTCATTAACATTAGGACTTCCTATAACCCTTACCCATTGGTGGAAGATGCAAAATAATATCATATTTTCAAATACCAATATGTCAAATACGGTTGAAGGTTCTTTGTCTCATTTTGAGAAAAATACAATTGATATCAATAGCACACAGTCATTTACTATGGCAAAAAATCTCACTTCAGAAATTAGTGTAAATTATATTAGTCCCAGTTTTAATAGTTGGATAGGGACATCAACATTAAAAAGTATTTATGGAATTAATATTGGAATTCAAAAGAAGTTTGGTGATAAATGGGGTACCCTCGGATTTAAAATTAATGATTTAATGGATTCAATTCAATGGGATGTAGTTAATGCTATTCCTGAACAGAACTTAAAAACGAAAAGTAGTTTAGATTTTATGAGTCGTACTTTTGTACTTACCTATTCAAGAAGTTTTGGGAATAAAAAGTTGAAATCTGCCCGTGAAAGAGCGAGAGGTGCTGAAGAAGAAAAAAATAGAGTAAATTAATTGGAAAAGAAATATTACAAAGAGAAAAGAGCCTGAAATTTAAATTTCAGGCTCTTTTTATTTAAGTTATATTCTGGTTTTATTATACCAACATTGTAACTGGATTTTCAATAAACCCTTTTAAAGTCAATAAAAATTGAGCACCAGTAGCACCATCAACCGTTCTGTGGTCACATGCTAAGGTTAATTTCATAGTATTACCTACAACGATTTGACCTTCTTTTACAATTGGTTTTTGAACAATTGCACCTACAGATAAAATAGCTGAATTAGGCTGGTTTATAATTGAAGTAAAGTCTGTTATACCGAACATTCCTAAATTAGAAATAGTAAAAGTACTGCCTTCCATTTCTTGAGGAGTTAACTTTTTATTTCTTGCTTTACCAGCGTATTCTTTTACTTTTGATCCAATTTGTTGTAAGCTTTGTTCATCGGCAAATTTTAAAACAGGTACTAATAAACCATCTTCAACCGCAACGGCTACACCAATATGTACATGATGATTTATACGCATTCTATCGTCAAACCACTGAGAATTTACTTGTGGATGTTGTTTTAGAGCTAAAGCTACTGCTTTAACTACCATGTCGTTATAAGATATTTTGGTGTCAGGTACAGAATTGAATTGTTGTCTAAATACAATCGCATTATCCATATTGAATTCTACATTCAAATAGTAATGTGGTGCCGTAAATTTAGATTCACCTAATCTACGAGCAATTACTTTACGCATTTGCGAGTTCGGTATTTCATCAAAACTTTCTTCACCGCTTGCCACAAATGGCATTGCAGATGAACCTGCTTGACTAGGGGTAAAGTTTTCAACATCACTTCTGATGATACGTCCACCAGTACCAGAACCTTTTACTTGTGCAAGATTAATTCCTTTTTCTTGTGCTATTTTTTTAGCCAATGGTGAAGCGAATATACGTCCCCCAGAAGCAGAAGTGGTTACATTTGCTTCTGGAGCAGGTGCACTTACTGTTTTTTGAGCTTGTGGCGGAGCAGCTTTTACTTCTTCTTTTTTAGGAGCTGGTTTTGCTTCTTCTTTAGCTTCTGATTTTGAAAAAGCACCGGCTTTAATAGCTTCTACCAATTCAGTTACATCAGTACCTGCATTACCAACAACAGCCAAAACGCTATCAACAAGAGCAGTTTCTCCTTCATTTACACCTATATAAAGTAATGTTCCTTCATAGAAACATTCAAATTCCATAGTGGCTTTATCTGTTTCAATTTCTGCTAAAATATCACCTTCTTTAACTGTATCACCAACTTTCTTAAGCCAAGATGCAACAGTACCTTCAGTCATTGTATCACTTAAGCGAGGCATGGTAATAATTTCTGCACCATCAGGTATTGCAGTATTTGAACTAGCTTTCGCTTCTTCTTTAACTTCTGATTTTTCTGTTACAGCAGCTTCTTTTTGATCTTCTTTTTGATCTTCAGATGCACCTTTAAGTAAGTCAGAAATATCTTCTCCTTCTTCACCAATAATCGCTAATAAAGTATCTACCTTAGAAGTTTCTCCTTCTTGGATTCCAATATATAATAAAGTCCCTTCATTGAAAGATTCGAACTCCATCGTAGCTTTATCAGTTTCTATTTCAGCTAGTATATCTCCTTCTTCGACCTTATCACCTACTTTTTTTAACCATTTAGCAACAACACCTTCTTCCATAGTGTCGCTCAAACGGGGCATATTAATTATTGTTGCCATAAATTTTATTTTAAAACTTTTATCTAGTAATCTATTATTTGCTTATCTTTTGTATACTATAATTTGTGTTTTACAAAAGGGTAATCTTCTTGTTCGTAAACCATATCATACAATGCTTGTTTGTCTGGATATGGAGATTCTTCAGCAAATTTTTCACATTCTGCTACTTTATCTTTTACTGCTTTGTCCCATGCTTTAATTTCATCATCAGTAGCATATTTTTCCTTTTTTATTACATCTAAAACTTGAGTAATAGGATCTATTTTTTTATACTCTGCCACTTCATCTTTCGTTCTATAATGTTGAGCATCACTCATAGAATGTCCTCTATATCTATATGTTTTAACTTCCAAGAAGTAAGGTCCATCTTTTCTAGCATGTTCAATAGCTTCATACATAGCTTCAGCAACTTTAACAGGATTCATCCCATCAACTGGTTTGCTTGGCATATCATATCCTAAGCCTAACTTCCAAATATCTTCATGATTTGCAGTACGTTTTACGGATGTACCCATGGCATAACCGTTATTCTCTACTACAAAAACTACAGGAAGCTTCCATAACATGGCCATGTTAAAGGTTTCATGTAAAGAACCTTGTCTTGCAGCACCATCACCAAAACAAGTCAATGTAACAGCATCATTTCCTTTGTACTTATCACCAAAAGCAATACCTGCACCTAATGGAATTTGACCACCAACGATACCGTGACCTCCATAAAAACGATGTTCTTTAGAGAAAATATGCATAGAACCACCCATACCATGAGAAGTTCCAGTTTCTTTACCATATAGCTCAGCCATAACTCTTCTAGGATCTACACCCATTCCGATTGGTTGTACGTGATTACGGTAAGCAGTAATCATCTTATCTTTTGTTAAGTCCATAGCGTGTAAGGCACCTGCCAATACAGCTTCTTGACCATTATAGAGGTGTAAAAAACCTCGAACTTTTTGCTGAATATAAACAGCTGCTAATTTATCTTCAAACTTTCGCCAAAAAAGCATGTCTTTGTACCAATTGATGTAGGTCTCTTTAGTTATTTCCTTCATGTTGTTTTAAAGTAATAGTTACAAACGTAGTTACAAAAATACTACTTTAGATGTAGTTCTAAAAGAAACATTTGATTTTTGTTATATTTCTTTTATTCAGAACTGTAATGAAAGGTAATTATTATATTTTTCACAAAAAATGGCTCATTTTATATGTGATTAATGATATATTCTTATGCTTAATTAGGCTACATATGAATCATTTGATTAATTTTTAGCTCAAAAAGATTCGCAAAAGTTAATTTTATTGCCTTTTCATGGCGATTGTGTTTAAATTATTGGTTAATAATTATTATTTACACCGATAATATCAATCGTAATAATTGATTTATTTTAGTGTTTTTATTGTTAGGAAGAGTTGTTCAATTACCAATGACATTTTATGAAGATTTAAGGTTGATAATATGTCTCCTTTCTTATGATAATTTTTGTTTCGGTAAAATGCAGTATTTGTAATCATTACGGCATCATAGTTTAGATTCCAATAGTTCAGGTGATCTGAAAAATCAACACCAGGCAACATGGAGTTTCCTTTTAATGATTCTGTTTTAATTATTTTTTTTGATTTAAATAATTGATTGAATTCATCGCTAAATTCACCACTGTTTTTATGTTGAACAACGGTTATATAATCGGCTTTGTTACCATATATTAAACTCATGCCAGGGATAGGATATTCTTGTGAGTTGGGTTTGCTATTGTAATAACCTATCATTTCTAGGCAAATCATTCCCTTAACTGAAATTTTATTTTTATAAAGATAATTGGCATGAATTGCACTGCCCATTTGTTCCGTTCTAAAAAAAGGAGGCTCTTCTAAAGTATAGGCTACAAAATCGATTCTGTAGTTTAATTTTTCTTTTGATAATAATCTCGCCAATTCTAAAATACCCGCAACGCCACTGGCATTGTCATCTGCTCCAGTATGATTACCATACACATCGTAATGAGCACCAATTATAATGCGTTCTTTGTTTTCTGTACCTATAGAACCTATTACATTTTTATAGGTTTTATTTTCAACTTTATAATTTTGAAAAGCAGTAGTGTCGCAAATTTTAATGAGTTCAGATTTTATATAATCAGCAACACTATCTAGCGTTATTATATTTTTATAGTTTCTTGGTTTTTGTGTATTTGTTATTTTTACAAGATCGTTAAGAACGCGTACTGTATCTGCAAATTGCAATGTGTTTTTGGTCCTGTTTTGAGAATGGGTGCAGCCCACAATAAAGATAAATGTTATTATAATACAGAGGTTTCTCATAGTTGAAATTTTAAATAAAACTATATGAAATCACTATTTCAAAAAACTACTAATTAGCAAAAGGTCAAATGCAGTGTGTAAAACCTATATATGATTTAGGGAACGTATGGTTGGTAACTATTCTAAAAGGATTACTCTTTGTTCTTAATAATATAAATGCCATTTTCTTTATATTCTCTTTTCGATCTGCCATTACCACTTAATTTAATAAAAGCAATTTTATTTGAATTTTTAAATTCCTTTTTGGGATAAAACAATTCGATATCAGGGTAGTAAGAGCCGAAAGCACCTGTTTTAAATGTATAGGCTTTGAAATTTAAATTTTCATCGAAATGACGAAGTCTAAAATAGCCTATACCATTCCATCCAGATCTACTTGTATTATTAATGTCATAAAAAGAGCCATATTCTCTTGATGTGCCTACAAATTTTTCTAAATGTATAGGTTCTTCTTCATTTTTCCATTTTTGCCATGGAGCAATTTTGTTTTCTAAGACAATCAACGAATCTAAACTTTTTTCTTTGTGTTTATAAAATTTAAACGGATTCATATAAAAATCATCAAAACCTTTTGCAGACTTGAAAACGGTCCAATCCTCATTAATTTTTACATAACAATTAGTTTTATCAGCATCATAATCATTTCCATAGGCAATAATATCAGCCTTCACTATATATTCATTAAAAATGCTGGAGTGAATACTATCATAATTTATAATTTGATGATATGCTTGTTTTGACTTATTACCAGAATAAATCCAATCTGTATAGTAGTCTTCCTCAAAATAATAACCTAATTTATTTATATAATCTCTAAAATTCAGACTGTCTATTATTTCTCCATTTTTATTAGTTTTCCAATAGGTTTTCCAACCCGCATTATTTCTGTCGTAATCTGAATCGTAAATAGAAATAATATATTCTTTGGTAGCGGTGTTGTAGGAAATGGGGGCATCTAAATTACCATCAATAATTTTGTTTATTTGATAGTTTTCTGATGCGACATTATGATCTGATAAATAGTTGTAATCTCCATACAAACCGAATAGAGAGACACTATCAACAAAATGTCTAACAGGACCTATGTAGCTGTATGTAAGGTATGCGGCAAGGACAACGGCTAAAACTTTTAAGGGCTTTTTCATTTTGATTTTAATCGCAGTAGTATATTTTTAAATTACTTTTTAGAAGGTTTTTTATCTGCCCATCTGGTCAATTTCCATTCTTTTTGTTCTAATTTGGAAAGGAAGGTCCAAGCTACAATGCGACTCGATTTGTTGCCTGTGCCCATGGCGATCGTTTTAACGTCTACAGCCTCGTATCTATCTAATGTTTTGTAAATTCCATTGAGATTAGATTGTTTAGATACTAAGGTTGAAAACCAATAGCAGTTTTTAGAAAATTTTTGACTTTCACGCACCATATTTGTGATAAATTTTGATTCGCCACCGTCACAAACCAACTCATTATAAATTCCAGCAAAATTGAGTTCTGGTGTTTTTACTTTTTTACCAGATAAATTTTGAACCTTTCGTTTTGTACCTCTTTGAGCATCTTCAATAGTTGCATGAAATGGAGGATTACAAACGGTGATGTCAACCTTATCTTCTCGGGTAAGAATTCCGTAAAAAATATCTTTAGTATTTTCTTGCAACCTAAAAGTAACTTTATCTTTTAGAGATGGGTTAGATTCAACAATGTGTTTTGAAGATTCTATGGATTTGGGATTAATATCAGACCCAATAAAATTCCAACCGTATTCCGTCACTCCTAATATAGGGTAAATACAACTGGCACCTACACCAACATCTAAACAGGTGATTTTGTTTACTGTTGGAATTTTTCCAAAATTATGTTCACGCAACAAATCAGCCATATGGTGTATATAATCTGCTCTTCCAGGAATGGGCGGGCATAAATTTTCATCTGGAAAATTCCAATTTTTAATTCCGTAATAATGATGTAACAATCCTTTGTTTAAGATTTTTACAGCTTCTGGATTTGAAAAATCAACAGAATCGTCGCCATATTTATTTGGTTTTACATGCGTTGCCAATTCAGGATTTGACTCCACCAATGCATTTAAATCATAACGTTCTCGGTTTTTGTTTCGAGGATGTAAACTAGATTTTATAGGGTTGGGTTTTTTAGACGACATGTAATTACTGTATTGTTGATGTTAAAATATAAGTAAAATATAATTTGAAATTTGTAAATATCTCACTTCTTTGATTAATTACTGTGATTTGTGCACTTTTTCTACTTAAATAGTTTATACCTTTTAGATATGAATTCATATCTGTTTTAAATAAAAACCTAAAACACGAGCATTTAACATTCTTTGAATGGTTGTAAATGTTCAGTTTTCAGCATTGCCAAAGTCATTCGGAAGCTTTTAGTCGCTAAAAATCAAATAATAGGAGGGAAGTATTAAATACATTAACCACTATTTTGGCCATAGTTGGTTTATACCCTCTACTTTAAATAGTTCAGTTCCTTTGGTTAGTTTTGTGTTTAAAGGACATATTGAAATTATTTTTCCAGTGAAAACACTTTCAAACTCCATAACGATCATGTTATTAGAAAGATTACATATAATATCTCCTGGCTTAACAACATCTCCGAGTTTAATATTCCAATTAGTTAACACTAAATCTTTTTGATTCTCTAATTCTGGTGCAAAGAAAGATTCCACTTGACCTTTTTCTAGTTTATATTCATAAGTGTCAGCAATCATGTTACAAGACTTCGGAATTCTATTCGGTTTTCTAGTTGTTGAAAATAGCCTTTGAAGTAGGGATTTTAACATTATTTTTTAAATTTTGAATTGACCCAAGCATCAACCATTTCTTTTTTATCAGCTTCGTTATTATAATTTATGTTTACGGCAAAGTCAAACCCATTAATTAATCGGTTATATAATTGCTGTTTGATAATTTCTTTACCATCAGGAGCATAAATAGTAAATTCATACGTCTGAAAATCTAGTCCGTCAATTTTAACTACCGTTGTTGCTGAAGTATCAATTTTCATTTCTTGCTCAGTAAATGTATTGTACATTAGTTTTTTTAAGAGTACATTATTCTCTTGCCATTCTCCGGGATATTCAATTTCAAAAGGCTGTGAAGTAGATTGAAATCGATTAAACGCGTTTTTTTGAAAACCGATTAAATTTTTAAGACCAGAAATATTGATTTCACTACCTATTTGATTTTCGATAATCTCTTTACCCTTATTTGTGTCTTTATTACTTTGTTTTTTTGTAGTCACTTTCCAATCATTCGGTATGGTTATAGTCCATCCAATTTCTTTGCTATTGTAAATATTACTATCACTATTAAATTCATCAATATGCTCATTTGAATTATTTTTTTTACAAGAAGTAAGTAATATTAAAATGACCAAAAGTGTTTTTGTAGATTTTATTAGCATGAGTGTATTTTGTTTTAAGTTGTTTGGTTTAGAAAAATTAATTTGAGACTAAACTTAAAAATTTTCTAATTTCAGTATGTGTATTAAAAAAGTTTGGACTTACTCTTATATTATTAGCCTGTAAAGTTACTAGAACATTTTCTTTTTTGAGTTTTTCAAATAGTATTTTAGTAGTTTCTAAAGAACCCGTATTAAAATGAACTATAGCGGTTCTTTCATTTCGTTTTTTTGTGGGTGTCACAATTTTAAATCCTTTTTCACGGAGTCCTTTAATAAGAAGGTCTGTATGCTCTAAGGCTTTCTCATAAATAGTATCAATTCCAATATGAAGTAATAAATGAAGTCCATCAGACCAAGCATCAAAGAGTGAATATGCAATAGTACCAGTCTCAAATTTTCTAGAATCCTCATGATATGTAAGGTTATCATCACTTTTATCAGCGGCATACATTCCTGGTAAAACTGGGGTAATTTTATTTAGAACACGTTTACTAACATATAAGAAACCTGTTCCGTGCATACCCAATAGCCATTTAAAACCGCAACCTGCCATTACATCAATTTGATATTTTTCTACATCGATAGGGGTCATTCCCGCTGCTTGTGCTGCATCCACAACAAATAGAGCACCATTCATGTGAGCAATCTTACCAATTGCAGCGAGGTCGGGTCTAAAACCGCTGTTAAAACGAACCGCTGCAATGGCCACAATTCGGGTATTAGTATCTACCCATTTTTCTATGGATGCAGGGTCAATACTAAGATCTTTATTTATTTTTGCAAATCTAATTTCAACTCCTTTTTCTTTTAGTTGTAACCATGGATAATTATTATTCCAATGTTCATATTCTGGGATAACAATATTGTCACCTTTTTTTAAATCGACACCTTGAGCTACAATCCCTAAACCAACCCCCGTGCTTGTTACTAATGCATATTCTTCTGGAGCACCCCCTAATAGTTTTGCGAGTAAACCACGTATGTTATTGCGGTCAAAGGCTTTTTTACCAACAGGATTTAATTCTGTTTTTAAATGCTTTTGAAGTCTGTCATATACCAACGTATTTAAAGGTGCTTGTGAAGCACTGTTTAGATAAACGGCTTTTTCTGTAATTGGAAATAGTGATCGAATTTCTTCTATAGACATAGGTATAGACATAGGTATAGGCTTTCTCTAAGTTTTATTTAGTACTCAAAAACATCATGCCTTATATTTTCTGAACCATTCCATGGCCGGAAATAAAGTATGCGTTCTTTTTGGCCTATTAATGTAAACAATTCATCCATAACTTCCGTAGTGTATTGTGATTTACAACAACCTAAGGCTTCTCTTCCTACGTTGTAATCATCTTCTGAATAGGGTATTCTATACGTTAAGAATTTCTTATCCGTTGTTTTTAGACTTTCTTTAAACCAACTTGCCATATTCGTTTTTATTTTTGGAGCTGCCTCTAAGTCCTCTTTTAAAACACCAACATAAAGAAGCTGTTTCAATGACTTTGTTTTATTTTTTTGAAAAACTTCAGTGACAATATTACTGACAATACGATGATCAGGGTGACCATAATAACCACCAGGGCCGAAACTCATAACAACATCAGGTTTGTATTTTGTAAAAAGATTATCAATTTTATCATCAAGAGAAAAAAGATTTTCCATTTTAGCTAATTCACCATCCGTATAATTCAATAAAATGGGTGGGTTTATACCTAAGGTTTTTGTTGTACATAATGCTTCTTGAGCACGTACCTTAGCAAGTGAATCTCCGGCAGGGATGTTAGCATGGGGAGATACTCCATTAGACCCGTCAGTTGCTAATACTAAATAAATATTTACTCCTTCTTTAGCATATTTTGAGAGGATGGGTGAGATTGTGCTTTCATCATCTGAATGAGCAAAAACAGCCATTATGGTTTTTTTACTAGGAGATGTTGGTTTAACTTCTTGTTGTGTGGTAGTCCCTTTATTACAGGATGTTAGTAGTAGTGAAAGACAAATAATAGTAATTATTTTGTTCATTTTGTAAACGTTTTGTTTCTAAACTATCAATTGAAGTTGGCAGTGGAAGTAAGGATTGTTCTATGTTTTAAGGAACGAATTTAGCAAATACTAACCAAATAAGGAATCTTTTCGGTATTTATAGTATCGATAAAACGAGTAATAAATGACATGTAATTGAAGTCTACTTTTATAATTCTATATTTTGCCCAAAAGTCAATAAATTATTATCAGGGTCAAGCACGGAAAACTCTTTTTGTCCCCAAGGTTTAATTTCTAATGGTCCATTAGGATGGATAGTCGTTTTAGTTGTGATTAATAAGTTGTAGAATTGGTCAATGTCATTTGTTCTAATGTATACTTGACCATAATTTTCTTTAGGGTCTAGTTCTTTAAATAGAAAGAAATGAATTTGGATTTGATCTTTTTTTATCATCAAATACACATCATAGTCGGCAGTTCCAATTTCTTGAAATCCCAAGGTATTGATGTAGAAATCTCGCGTTACATTTTTGTCACGCATCGGTAATTTTGGATTAATATCTGTTAGCATAATTATGTATGAGCTTTATTTAATTAATAATAAAAACAGTTTGTTGTTTAGTTATTCATCGAATTTAACAATTTTATGAAACATAACAATCTGTCTATTTAAATTTGGCAAACGCTTCTAATACAATAACATGTTGTTGTTTGCTTATTGTCTGAATATTCTTTGGTTACTATAAATCTTACATCAATAGTCTACAATACATCAGGCTAAACTATTTTTTAATTAGTTTAAACTTGTTTCAGTTCATTGTTATTATCGTATAATGCTATTAAACCTAAAATAGGTCCTATCGCTAATAAGGTATAAATATACGTTGGATTCATTAGATTTTGTAAAAAATTAAGAAGCTGAATACTAATAATCGTAATGAAAAAACCAATACTATTTACAATGGTAAGAGCGGTGCCTTTTATTTCTGCGGATACATTTTGAGCCACTAGCGTTGAGAAAAGAGGAGAGTCTGCGATTACAACCATTCCCCAAAAAAGAAGGAAAGCAATAAATAAGCTTTCAGACGCTGACATAAAGAATAATGGTGATAACAGACAGCATGCACATGATAAAATTAATGATATAATGGCTACTCGTTTAGTTCCTGCTATACCCACTAGGTATCCACCAACCACACAAGCCAAACCACCTATTCCAATAATTAAAAATGATAATAAAGGGATGTTAAACACAACTTCAGGATGTTGAACGGTATAGGTCTTTAGTATAACCGGTATAAAAGCCCAAAAGGCATACAATTCCCACATATGACCAAAATAGCCAAAGGAAGTAGAACGAAATTTACGATTCCGGAATATATCAAAACATGCGGATAGATCTATTTTATTTGCAGGTTTTCGGTAGGGGCCATCAGGTACCATAATCAACATTAATAATCCACCAATTACGGCAAGAGATGAAGTTAAGATGATCACAGATTTCCAAGCAAATGTACCGGTCATTTCTTTGGCTAAATGAGGGAATGCAGTACCAATTACTAATGCACCCACTAAAAAACTAAGTGATTTTCCTAATCCTTTTTCATAATAGTCCGTAGCTATTTTCATTCCAACTGGGTATATACCGGCTAGAAAAAAACCTGTAATAAAGCGAAGTGAAAGTATACTTGTTAAACTGTTACCATCCCATATTACCCCTACATTAAACAAGGAGCCGAGCAATGCACAGCTGAAAAATACTTTTGAGGGAGAAAAACGATCTGCAATAGTGAAAATGGCAAAGACCAACGTACCTAAAATAAATCCGAATTGTACTGCCGAAGTTAAATGGCCCAAAGCACTAGTTTCAAGATTGAAATTCACTATAAGATCGCTCATTACCCCATTACCAGCAAACCAAAGAGATGTACAGCAGAACTGAGAAATTACAATTATAGGAAGTATGAACTTAGATTGTTTCAAAAATAGTTTTAATCAATGATTGGGCTAATATAAGAAGCTCGCGTAAATATACACCGTGCTCAGATCCACATTTTAGAAATAATCATCGAATATGTTCTACATTCTTAGATTCATTCTAAAGCCATTTTCCGACTTAGGAACAGAAACGTTACTACTTTTTTTCTAATTCTTGATACTTTTTTCTCATCCGTTGAAGTACTTCCGTATAATTAGGATCGTTTTTAAAATTTATAAGTTGATTTGGGTCTTTTTGTAGATCATGCAAATATTCATATTGCGGATTTTGTTCATAATAATTGGCATAAACATATCGCTGTTCATGAATTCCAACATATTTAGGAATCTTTTTATGTTCCATTCTGTGCTCAATTAAAAAACCATCTCTCCAATTGGAAATTTCATCATTATTTAAAATAGGTTGGAGACTTTTTCCTTGATACGATTGAGGTACAGTAACACCAGCTATGTCAAGAATAGTTGCCGTGATGTCAATATTAAGAGCTGTTTTATCTGATGTTTGTCCAACGTTTTCAGAAGGCATTCGAGGATCATAAATGATTAAAGGTACTCTTAGAGATTCATCATAATGAGACCATTTACCGGCAAAACCTCTATTTCCCATATAATATCCATTATCCGAAGAATAAATAATTATAGTATTTTTATCTAAACCTTTTGCTTTTAGTGATGCAATTACCCTTTTCATAACGTTATCATATCCACTAATCATGCGGTAGTAAGCCTTCATGTTTGTTTGGTATTTTTCTTCAGTGTCCCACCTCCAAAAAAAACGTTCTCGGTTTAATGAATTTTTTAAAAAATCGGGATGATTTTCATATATCTCAGGAGCATTCAAAGTTGGTTTCGGAATAACTACATCTTCATACATGTTAGCAACGGACTGAGGATATGGATAATGTCCTTCATTTCCAGGAGTTAAATTGGCATCTACAGCATGTACTGCATTAAAGCTTATGGAAAGACAAAAAGGATGCTCAGAAGTCTGATTATTAATAAATTCAACAGCATCATCTCCTCGAATTTCGGCAGAATGCCGTAAGGTACCATCAGCACGCTTTTCAAAATACGGTGCGTTTTTACGAGAAGGCTTAAAAAAGTCAAACATTTCTGTTATCATGCTATCTTTCATTTCAAGATTTACTCCAAATTTTCCTGTAAAACCAGTAATGTATCCTGATTTTTTAAGTAACAAGGGATAAGAATTAGCGACAAATGCTTCTTTAAGTGGTTTTTTACCAAAAGTATAATTGTGTTTGTATTCATATAATCCGGTGAAAATAGAAGCTCGACTAGCCGCACAAATTGGAGAGGTAACAAATGCATTTGTAAACCGAATTCCATTCTTGGCAAGGTTATCAATTGTTGGTGTTTTTACAATTGGATGACCTGCAATGGAGATAACATCATTACGCTGGTCATCAACAAGGACAAATAAAATATTTGGTCTAGTTTCATCATCCTTAATCTCATTTTTACATTGACTAAATAAGAGAGCTATTACTGAGTAAAAAAATATTTTCAATATGTTTTTCATTTATTTTACTATTTATATTTTATTAGAAGTTACAGTTATCACATAACTACCTTCTTTCAAGGAGAATTGTCCAGTTTGTAATGATCTATTAACAGGCTTTTACTATTGCTTTATTGGGACTAATATATGATGGAAACTATGAAAGTTATTTAGTGAAAAATTAGTCCGTTTTTACTTGTGTTTTACCACAGTATTGTATTTCACGCAGTGTTTTACTCATTTAAATATCTATCCCTGCTTTCGATTAAGTACTCAAAATCTCGATACTTTCTTATTCTTTTTGTGTTCCATTCTTTTAATAATTTATCTCTAAAGCTCTTATCTTTAAGTTTTTCTAACATAGAATTATTCTCAAAATATTCTAATTGAATTTTAAGTCTTCTAAAGAATTCTTTTTCGAAATCTTTAGAAATTAGACCATTGTAATAGTCCATTAATTCGTGCTTTTCTATAGTTTTATAAAACACAAAACCATCAAATACATTTTTGTACTTCATCTCATTTTTGACTTGCTGTAAATCGAAAATATCGTTTCCGAAAATGGAATTATTAAAATCGAAACCAACATCATCAATTTTTAAATATTTGAAAGCAGCATCCCATTTTCCTTCTTGAATGAGTTTGTATGCCCAATCTTTTTGTTTTCTGAAAAAAACGGGACGATTGGAAAATATACTTACGGCTTTGTTTCCAAAATAATCAGATAGATATTTGCCAGAATTTTGTACAATTTCATCGTCTGGTGTAATTGTATTTATTCTAAAAGCGTGTCTGAAATTCAAGATGATTAGTGCTTTAAAATTGTTTTTGGATTTTATTTTTTCGTATTGATTAATGATGTTATAAGCTATTAAACTATCTCTTGGCTCAATTTCGATTTCATATTCTGTAGTATAATCTATAGCTGTTTTTACTTTCCTCCAATCAAATTCAGAATCAGAAGGGTGGAGTGAAATTTGATTTTCTGAATTAATGTTAATATTATAAATAGTTTTTAATAAATAATGATAGTTATATCTTTCCCAAACCGGATAGAAAGAAGCATTTCGTTGAAATTCAGTTAGTTTTTTGTCCACATAAAGACTATTTAATTCTCTTGTTTTTAAAAAATCAGTTATTTCTGGATTCAGATTAATAACTCCAACTTCAGTAAAAATGTTTTTCACATTTTCTTTAAAATATTCGTCTGATAATATTTCTTTTATCAATTCATATTGCGAAATTTCACTATGGTCTCTTTCACAAAGAATTACAATGTCGTGTTCTTGAAACTGTTGCAAGATGTAATCTTTAGCAGACTTCTTTTCTACTTTTTTTAAAAAGTCGACATAAGGTTTAATTTCAGAATTTTGAGAAAATCCAAGAAGTGGTAAAAGAAATATTAAGAACAGTTTTTTCATAATTCCTTATTCGGTTTTGAGACATTGCGTACAACTTAGGAATATATGTACCCTTACATATGTTTATTATATAGATTACCAAATATAATAAATATAGTTATTTTAGTTTATCGTTTATTTAGATCTTAGGTAGTAAAGTGAAAATAAATCAACGTTAATATTAAGGATTCTTAATATATGCTATAGTAATTGATAAATTTAGCTTTACTCTGAACCAACGTTACAGAAGTACACTATTGGTAAATTAAACAGATTTTATGTGTACTGCACCATTGTCCATTATTGTATACTGTTTTAGTTGTTTTCAATTTTATTCAACCATTCGACTATTGAAATCAAATAGTTAGGTGTTAACGTCTGAAAATAGGGGAATTCTTTATCTAAATAAGTCATAGAATGTGTCGTGTTTTCCAAAGTTAAAATTTCATATGCTCTTGATTTTGATTTTTTTAGAGCCTTTTCAATAATTAAGTAGCTATTTTCAGGAATAACTTTATCAGACAATCCTTGAATGACTAATATAGGCTGACTGATTTTTTTGAAGTATGGAAGTCCATTAAAGTTTAATTTGTAATCTTTTTGAATATGTTCTTCAGGAATCCAAACATGTTCGAACCAAAATTGATTTTCATATTTATTTTTAATCGAGTTTAATTTTTTAAAACTCATATTGTTGGCCAAATACTCATATCCCGCTTTTTGAGCTTTAGCAGCTAAATTTATGTTTTCTTGACCAATTTTATCAACATTCATGTTTTTCCAATTATTTAGATCACTCTCTAAGAGTGTCCCACTGGGACAACTTACTGAAATTCCATAGTTGAGCTCTGGAATTTTTGTCAATATATATGGTATTTTGATCCCGCCTTGACTACTACCTTTTATTCCAATTTTTGATAGCGGAAGCATTGCAGTTTTTGCAAAAAAAGAAATAGCATTAATATCGTCTGTGCATAGGTCTTCTATTGTTGCTGATTGCCAATTACCTTCAGATTTTCCTGTACCTCGTTTATCGTAATTAAAAACGGTATAACCAAGACTTGCAAAGTATGAAGCCTCGGCATTAGAACTGCTTCGGTCATTTCCTTGAGAGGATGTTACTAAAAACAAACCCTTTTGAGTCGAATTTTTTGGATTCCATAGTGTTCCGAAAAAATTTAAACCATTGGAAGTAAAGCTAACATCTTGTTTTTCAATCACTTTTATGTCAGTTCTGTTTTCTTCAACTAAATCTGTTTCAAATGTGTTCAATAGTTGCTTGTTTTCATTAGAATAAACCCTTAAATGGCCTTTAAAATTATTGTTTTGTTTAATGTATTTGTATTTGTAAGTATAATAGTCGCTAATTACATAAAACGAAAGAGAGTCTTTTTCGTAACTTGTATTTTGACACGGGATTTCATAAGCATTCATCTCGATACTAGAAAAAAAGGCATTGGTATGGTTATCAATTGTAGTCAGACTTATTTTGAAATTAAAAGATAAATTTCCATAGTCAATAGTACCTAAAAAAGACTGTGCACTTAAGGTTATTGTAAAGAATAACATTACTAAAACTTTGAAACACTTCATCAGTTTTTATTTTTGAAATGGCAAGCAACAATATATACCCACAATTGTGGGTATTTCATTAATAACGACTATTTGGTTTTCATGTAATAAAACAATAAAATAAATCTTAAGCCTCCATATAATCCTCAATAGGGTTACAAGAACATACTAAATTCCGGTCTCCATATGCATCATCAACTCGGCGTACTGGTGGCCAAAATTTGCCATCAGCAATATACGGTAACGGAAAAGCAGCCGTTTGTCGACTATAGCTAAATTGCCAATCATCAGCCGTTAACATAGCTTGTGTATGTGGGGCATTTTTTAATACAGAATCTATACCCTCTTCATAGCTATCAATTTCAGATTTTATTGAAATTAAAGCCTCACAAAAACGATCTAATTCTTTTTTGCTTTCACTTTCAGTAGGTTCGATCATTAAAGTACCTGCAACAGGAAAAGAAAGGGTAGGAGCATGGAAGCCATAATCCATCAATCGCTTCGCAACATCAGTTACCTCTATGCCTTTGGCTTTAAATTCTCTAAAGTCCACAATCATTTCATGAGCAGCAAAACCTTTTTCGCCAGTATATAATATTTTAAAATGTTTTTCTAATTTAGATTTTAAGTAATTGGCGTTTAAAATGGCATATTTAGTGGCTTGTGTTAAACCTTCAGCACCTAACATTTTAATATAACCGTATGAAATTAAATCAACCAGAGCAGAGCCCCATGGAGCAGCAGAAATTCCAGTAATGGCATGTTGACCACCTGTTTTAATAATAGGATTGGTCGGTAAAAATGGAGCTAAATGTTTAGCCACACAAATAGGGCCAACACCAGGTCCACCACCACCATGTGGTATGGCAAATGTTTTGTGTAAGTTTAAGTGACAAACATCTGCACCAACTGTAGCTGGGTTGGTTAAGCCAACTTGAGCATTCATATTGGCTCCGTCCATATATACTTGTCCGCCATTATCATGAATGGTTTTCGTAATATCTTTAATGGCACTTTCAAAAACACCATGTGTTGATGGGTAGGTCACCATTAACGCAGCAAGATTATCTTTATGTAATTCTGCTTTTTCGCGTAAATCGTTAACATCTATATTTCCGTCTTCCGAAGTTTTGGTAACCACAACTTTCATACCGGCCATTACTGCTGAAGCAGGATTTGTTCCATGTGCAGAAGCAGGTATTAAACAAATGTTTCTATGAGATTCACCGCGAGAAGCGTGGTATGCTCTAGTTACCATTAAGCCTGCATATTCACCTTGTGCCCCTGAATTGGGTTGCAACGATGTGGCAGCAAAACCTGTAATAATGTTTAAAGAATGTTCTAAATCTCTCAGCATTTCTTGATATCCTTGTGCTTGATCAATAGGTACAAATGGATGGATGCTATTCCAACTGCTAGAACTCAAAGGAAGCATTTCAGAAGCGGCATTTAATTTCATGGTACAAGAACCTAAAGAAATCATAGAATCTGTTAACGAGATATCTTTTTTCTCTAACCTTTTAATATACCGCATCATTTCAGTCTCTGAATGGTAATTTTCAAAAACTTCAAAGGTCATAAAAGGCGTATTTCTTTGTAAGTCATCAGGTATTGAAGTTATATCTGTGTAGTTCGCACATGCTGCATGCTTTGCATTTTCTGCTTCCGCTAAAATAGAAACAATACTGTCTACATCTGCAATTGTTGTAGTTTCATTTAATGAAATCCCAATAGTTGTATGGTCTAAGTATAAAAAGTTGATTTCTGAAGCCTCGGCAAGCTTTTTAACGGCATTGGCAGCACTTACTTTTATTTTTAAGGTGTCAAAAAATGTTGAGTTCTCTTGTTGTAAACCTAATTTTTTAACTTCTTCATTTAAAATAGTGGTTAAACTGTGCACTTTGTTGGCTATATATTTTAGTCCATCGGCACCGTGGTAAACGGCATACATACCCGCCATAACAGCCAATAATACTTGTGCGGTACAAATATTCGAAGTTGCTTTTTCACGTTTTATGTGTTGCTCTCTGGTTTGTAGTGCCATCCGTAAGGCTCTATTGCCATCGGTATCTATCGTTACACCGATAATTCGTCCAGGGATTGATCTTTTATACGCATCTTTGGTTGCAAAGTAACCAGCATGTGGTCCTCCGTAACCCATCGGAATTCCAAAACGTTGCGAAGTACCTACAGTTATAGATGCTCCCATTTCTCCTGGAGATTTTAATATAGCTAAACTCAATAAATCAGCGGCTACAATAACTTTTATATCCTGATGATTGGCACTTTCAATAAAATCAGTATAATCATAAATTTGACCATTTTTTGTAGGATATTGAACAATAGCACCAAAAACATTCGAAGAAAGTGCAGCACCTTCATGATGCCCATAAATAAGTTCGATACCTAAGGGTTCTGAACGTGTTTTTAATATAGACACCGTTTGAGGTAACACATCATCAGAAACGAAAAATTGTAAGGCATCACTTTTCTTTTGGGCTCTTGAGCGATTGTTGTACAACATAATCATCGCTTCAGCTGCCGCAGTACCTTCATCTAATAATGATGAATTTGCCATATCCATTCCTGTAAGGTCAGCAATAACCGTTTGATAATTTAACAAAGCTTCTAAACGACCTTGAGAAATTTCTGCCTGATAGGGCGTATACGAAGTGTACCAACTTGGATTCTCAAAAATATTTCGTTGAATAACAGCCGGTAAAATGGTTGGGTGATAGCCTAAACCAATATATGATTTAAACTCTTTGTTTTTTTTAGATAATTTTTGAATATAACTGGTAAATTCATACTCGCTCATTGGAGATGGTAAATTCAACGGTTTTTCTAATTTAATATGACTAGGTATGGTATTGTCTATCAATTCATCCAAGCTATGTACACCAATGGTGTTAAGCATTTCTGGAATGTCATTTTCGCGAGGGCCGAGGTGTCTTAGAGTAAAAGAATCCGTTTGCATAAAAATATATTGTTTATATGTGCGTATATATGAATTATTAAGAATCAAAAGTAGCGAAAAAAGAGGTATTTTTGGACATGCAATTATAGAATTTATCAGCAACCATAACATTTTAGATTTTTTACCAAATGCCCTTATTAAAACGCGTTTTTGATTTCTACATTTTTAGTAACATTCACGTGGCATTGGCGGTATTTTGTTTGGTGAAAATCACCTTGCTATCTTATGGAAATTCTAGTTATATAATCCCTCTTTTTTGCTTGTTTTCAACAATAGCATCGTATAATTTAATTCGCATTTTTAGAATAGAAGAAGTGCAACCTTGGTTTTACGAATTTATAAAAAACAATAAATTAATTTTAATTCTATTTACAGTATTTAGTGCTGTAGTTGCTTTTTTATTAATTTTTAAATTTAGATACGCAACATTGTTTTGGTTTATCCCTTTTGGGATTATCACATTATTCTATGTAAATCCATTTCATCTAAAAAAACAAAAAATTTCACTGCGTTATATTGCTTTTGTAAAGTTATTTTTAATAGCAATTTCATGGGCAGCCGTTACGGTTATAATACCGTTGGTACAACATCAAATTCATATAGGTAACACAGAAATTATACTATTTGTACAACGCTTTTTATTTGTGGCGGCAATAACTATCCCTTTTGATATTAGAGATGTCACTTATGATAAAGAAGAGTTGAAAACCTTACCACAGACCATTGGGATACAAAAATCTAAATGGTTAGGGATATTATTTTTAATGCTTTTTTTAGGATTAGAGTTTTTTAAAACGACAGTAGTACCAGAGCAATTAAGAATACATTTCTATATAGCAGTAGTAACCTTACTTTTTTTAGTAAAATCAACCGAAGATCAAAATAAGTATTATAGTGCCTTTTTTGTGGAGAGTTTGCCAATGGTTTGGTTGGGATTGTTCATTTGGTTGCGATAGCCTCTAAAACCCTGTTGTAAATAAATTTCGAGCTCCTTTGATACCACATTTTTGATACTTATGGTAAGCCTGTGCAGCACGTTCGTCAATTTGTTTTCCAGTTTCATTATGTATCCATCCGTCTAAGGCCGCTTTTAAAACATAAGCTTCAGGTGCCATTAAATGCGTAGTCCATAAAATGGGATTTGCTTTTGCAGATTTCAATTCTGATGAAAAATAGTTTTTACTATAACATGCCAATACAATAGCATCTTTTTTAGTGGTTTCCGTTGATTTATATGTTATATTTATATCAAAATCCATTAGGCCATCATGTCCTATATATGACACTAAATCAGCACTACCACCAAAGTCTAATGACATTTTATCATGTGTTATAGTAATAGGTTTTTGTCCGTTAGATGCTTTTAAAAAATCTTCAATGCATGTTTTTATTTTTTCACCATCATAAGCATCAGCAAGCATATAAACATCTATAGATTTATGCTTAAATAAAATGCGTTCTAAAATAATGGGATTATTAGAGGCGAATGTGCTTACCAGATTCCAATCGGATGTTTTGTTTTTGAAGTATGACTTTACGCCATAAGTGGCACCCCAATATAAATTGTTTTTTGTGTCTTGACCATTACCCAAACTTTTTGGAACCGGAACGATACCTTGGTTAATATTATCGCAAAGTGCAACAAAGGTGTGTATGGTTTTGGTTTGCCCAAAAATGTTTATGGATAAAAGAGTGAGTAAAACTAAACTCGAAAGAATTTTCATGGTAAAACTATTTAATTGAATTTCAAAAATAGTGCATCAATTGAGGAGTGAAAAGTATAAATGAGTAAACGCGACCTTTTAATGTATAACCGATTTGTTCCAATAAAAAAGCGTCCCACTCCTGGGACGCTCTAAATTTAACTAACTCAAATAATTTATACAATGAAAGCAAACTACTTTGCTTACACATCTATAACGGCAAGTTCCATGCCAAAATTGTATGAGTTGAGTAATTGAAAAGTTAAAAAGTGTTAAAATTTTATAAAATGTGTTTTTGTGCCTTGTAAGAAGAGCGTACCAAAGCACCACTTTCTACATGTCTAAAGCCTAGTTTTAATCCAAACTCTTCGTATTTTTTAAATTGCTCAGGCGTAATAAATTCTTTTACAGGTAAGTGCATTTTACTAGGTTGTAAATACTGACCGATAGTAACTACATCAACATTCACATTTTTAAGATCTGTCATGGTTTGCATAACTTCGTCTTCTTTTTCACCCAAGCCTAACATAATTCCAGATTTTGTTCTTTTGATACCACTATCTTTTAGATATTTTAATACCGCCAAACTCCGATCATATTTTGCCTGAATTCGAACTTCTCTTGTCAAACGTCTTACAGTTTCTACGTTGTGTGATACTACCTCAGGTGATACAGCTATAATTCTGTCTAAATTTTTATGTATAAGTTGAAAATCAGGAATTAAAGTTTCTAATGTAGTTTCCGGATTTGCCCTACGTATAGCATTGACTGTTTCTTCCCAAATTATAGAACCACCATCTTTTAAATCATCTCTATCAACAGAAGTAATTACGGCATGTTTTATTTGCATTAATTTAATTGAACGAGCTACTTTTTCAGGTTCTTCCCAATCTACAGTATCAGGTCTGCCTGTTTTTACACCACAGAATCCACAAGAACGCGTACAAACGTTACCTAAAATCATGAACGTAGCAGTGCCCTCTCCCCAACATTCACCCATGTTGGGACAGCTACCGCTGGTACAAATTGTGTGTAAATCGTATTTTTCAACCAAACTTCTTAATTCAGTATATTTTTTACCTGTTGGTAGTTTTACACGTAACCATTTTGGTTTTTTTACGGGAAGTATTACAGATTCTTCTGACATATTCTCTTGTTCAATTTTTATGGAATGCAAAGTTACGAATTCAATTTTAAACTTAAGGATATTTGGAATATTCTGTAAAGGGCATGTTAATCCATTTTTCCATACAACCGTTGGCATTTAAATTGGGGTTATAGATTAAAAAGATACCACACACTAAATCCGATAAGGAATACAATACCCAAATAGCTTACTATTTTCATTCCGATTGACGGATGCCATTCTTTTGGAGTATGCTTACCCGAAATCAACATAAAATTAGCAATAGCATAAAATGGAGCCGTTAAAAAAGATAGGATGGTTGCAATTTTAACTAAGGTTATCATATTGGAAATAAAATAGAATAAGATAATCATGGTACCTGCTGAAAGTATGATAATCCAGAAATTATAAGTTAGCTTCGTTTTTTTATTAAATAATAATACTGATGATCTTTCCATAGCACGAGGCGAAGCATCTAGCGTTGTTAGTGTTGTGCTCAACATTGTAGTAAAGGCGGCAATACCAATAAAGATAGCTGTATGTGAACCTAAAGTTTCTGTATATAGACCAATTATTTGTTGTGCGAAAACACCTGCACTACTGCTAAATTCACTACCAGATTGGTACATAAGCAAAGCTCCCAAACCTAAAAAACAAAAAGCTAAAATTGTTGTACCTATATAACCAATGTTAAAGTCGAATATGGATTGCTTCGTGTTATATGTATTGTTTCCATCCTTTTGCTTTTCCAATGCCCATAGGGAGTGCCAAGTGGAAATATCTAGCGGAGCAGGCATCCATCCTAAAAAAGTAATTAGAAAACCAATTTCTAATGCTCCTTCAGGGATGATTTGAGTAAAACTAACAGTCTTGTTGGTGTTAAAAATGGCAACCCCAAACGCTATTAAGGTACTTACGGTGAGTATAACAATAATAACCTTAATTAAGTTATCAAGTAGTTTGTATTTACCAATTAACAATGTGGTTAAACAAATCAGCGTTATGATTATACTCCATAGGGTAACATCTGGGGTAATGCCAAATAGATTTGCAGCTAACCCTGCAGTTACTATCGTAACGGCAGCTTGTATGGTAAACATTGTTGTTAGTGTAAGAATATAATATACAATCAAAACACCTTTGCCAAGTCTCTTATAGCCATCAATTAAACTTTCTCCAGTTGCAGTCGCATAACGTGGCCCATATTGAAAAAAAGGATATTTAAAAAGGTTAACTAAAAGTATTGCCCATATAAGTCCAAATCCGAAATCGGCTCCAGCTCGTGTTGATTGCACTAAATGAGAAACGCCTATTGCGGCACCGGCAAATAGCAAACCAGGGCCTAGTTTTTTTAGCCAACTTTTATTCATGGTTTAAAAATAGTCTCAAGGGGTTGATATTTTGCCAATTCTTTTTTTGATTGCTTGTGCCAACCGCACGAAACATGTCAATAATATTTCACAGAATTGTAGTTTGCTTTTGTGAAAATAGTGATTTTTTTTTAATGCCTATCCCGTATTAATTAATACAGCACTAAAGCAAATTTAAAATGATACTATTAAGATGTTGGCGAATTGATACGTGTTGATTGTATTATGACTTTGCGGAGTTAATAATTTCGGCCAATAATTTTTTAGCTCGTAATAACTTAACTTTAATCGTACTCATGGGTTCATTAAGTTCTATAACCATTTCCTTATAGCTCATTTCTTGAAAAAAACGAAGGTTTATAATTTCTTGATAATGAGGTTTTAGCTGTTTTATAAAGGCTAGTAATTGTGCTAAATTTTGTTCTATTATTAAAAGGTCATCAGGCGTTGGCTCTGCATCTTCTATTTTATACGCTTCAGAATTTTTTTTGTCAATAGAAATTGTTTCTGTCTTTTTTTTACGTAGTTGGTCAATAAACAAGTTATTGGCAATGGAAAGTAGCCATGTTTTGAACTCGTAATTTTCGTCAAATGTATCAATTTTATCAAATGCTTTCGAAAAAGTTCTGATGGTGACATCTTCCGCCTCATTTTCGTCATTTGTTTTGTTGAGAATGAAACGATAAATGTCTTTCCAAAACATATTAAGCAAAAACGTATAAGAAGTTTCATCTCCTTGTTTTGCTTTGTTGATGCTATCAATAATATTTTCCGTCTTTTTTACCAAGCGTTGGGTTTTCCTTTTAAGTTTCTAATAAATATTATGAATTGAATAAAAACTAAATAAATATCTAGTATTGGAAACCAAGGAATCAAATCTTTTTCATTGAGTTTTTCGGCAGCTTTTCCAATAATAATATATTGTATAAGTAGTCGTAAGAGCATTAATAAGATTACAATCCAAATTTCCAGTTGTCCAATTAACGCATAAGCCAACAATATTATTGTGAGTAACCAAAATGAGAGTTGAGAAATATAATAAACACCTAATAAAGCTTTATGAATAGGTTTATAGTAGTTAGCAGTGGTGGTATGCCTTCTTTTTTGATTGAACCAACTTTTAAATGTTGTGTTCGGTTCTGAAATGGTAAAACTTTGTTTTGTAAAACAAATAGTTGTGTTTTTTTGATTAGCAACTTCATTGATAAAGAGGTCATCATCTCCCGATTTAATATTGGCATGGCTTTCAAGTCCATTGACCTCGGTAAATAGACTTTTTTTATAGGCTAAATTTCTACCTACTCCCATATAAGGCATATCCATTTTTGTGTAGGAAAAATACTGGACCGCCGTTATCAATGTCTCATAACGGATAATTTTATTCAAAAAGGAATTGGATATTTTTTTATAAGCACCATATCCCAACACTATTTTTTTACGATCACTGAATTGAGATGCCATTTCTGAAATCCAATGTGTTGAAGCAGGTTCGCAATCAGCATCAGTAAATAAAAGATATTCATATTTTGCCGCCTCAACGCCTTTAGTAATCGCATTCTTTTTGTTGCCAGAATAATCCTCACTAGCTTTTATTTCAATAATTTTGAGATGACGAAATCTTATTTGATATTCTTCAAGTAGGGCAGAAGTAGTATCTGAAGAAGCATCATTAACAACAATTACTTCAAAATCTAGGTATCTCTGTGTAAGTACTTTTTCTAAATGTAGCTTTAAATTATCAGCTTCATTTCGGGCACAGATAATTACCGAAAATTTTAATCGTTGTATGTTGGTTACTTCTTGTTTTGAAAAAGTAAATTTACTAAATATGTAAAAATAGAATAGTTGAGCAACAACACTCAAAATAAAAATTACATATAAAAAGGATAACATTAGCTATGTTGAGGTTCTTTACAAGTGTCAAATTGATCAGGTGATTTACCGCAAAAACCACAAGAATCACCATTTTCATTTAATATTGGATTTTGACTAGCACATGTACCTGCAAATTTACCATCTTTTTTGGCCCAAATCTTAATAGCAATTCCGGCAAAAGCTAAGGCTAACAGCCCTAATGTAAGGAGTAAAAGTTTCATAAAAATTATTTTCTACAAAGGTACTCAAATTCAATGAATTTTAATAGCCAAGAAAATATTTAGTATATTTATCAAAACGATGAGCCCGATTTTAAATGAAATTTACTATTGAAAATCGGGTTCCTAACTAAACTTTATACAATATGAAAAATTATTTAGCAGAAATGTTCGGAACATTTGTTCTGGTTTTTATTGGCTGTGGTAGTGCAGTAATTTCCGGCGGAGATGTCGGTTTTTTAGGTATAGCATTTGCATTCGGTATTGCAGTTTTAGCGATGGTCTATGCCATTGGACCTGTATCAGGTTGTCACATTAATCCCGCTATTACAGTGGGTATGCTCTTTGCAGGAAAAATTAATGCCAAAGATGCTGGCGGTTATATTATTTTCCAGATTATAGGTGCTATTTTGGGTGCTGGGGTATTATTCTTAATTGCTGGTGGTCATGCTGATTATGATATTGCAATAAATGGATTAGGACAAAATGGATATGGCACAGGGTCTCCTAATGGGTACAACATGCAATCTGCATTTATAGCAGAAGTGGTTTTAACAGCAATTTTTTTATTAGTTATTTTTGGTGTTACACATAAGGATGCCAATGTTAAATTTGCGGGAATTGCTATTGGATTGGCTTTAACTATGATACATATTGTGGGCATTCCTATTTCAGGAACTTCAGTAAATCCTGCACGTAGTATCGGACCTGCTTTATTTGTACAAGGACTTGCGTTAACTCAATTGTGGCTGTTTATTGTAGCACCAATCATTGGTGGTATTTTAGGAGCTTTGATATGGAAAATTATTAAACCAGTAGGATAAACAGTTTAAAAAAAAATGCACTTAGATAATAATTATCTAAGTGCATTTTTTTTGTTTTAAAATAGATCACTCTTTTTTCAAATATATTGCTGCACTAATTCCTACTTCGCTCCATGTTTTGCTTACTCCATCAGGGCCCTTATGCAAATCAAAACATGCTTTACTTATAGATTCTAAAGCAGATTGAGCTTTAAAATCTTCTAAATTCAATGAACCTTCTAATTCAACTAATTGACCACTTGAAGTATAAGTAACAGGAACTTTATGCTGTACACCATTCATTTTTAGATCTACGTTACCTGTACCGTCTTGTTTTAAGTTTAAAGTACCTGTTAAAGATACAGTAGCATCCATTACTCCAAAAAACAACGTTTTTAATTTTGAATCTCTAATAGAATCCTTAGAAAATAAACTGCTCACTGGTATGTCAAATGTAGTGCCATCTAAAGCACCCACAGCTGTGGTATCATTCTTAACATTACCAAGTGTAATTTCTTGAAAAACACCATGTACCGCTACTTTATCAGTAGTTTTATAACCAGTCCAATTTACAGTGATGGTTTTAGATTCAATAGAAAATTTTGCAGGTACTTCTTTTTTAACTTCTTTTTTGCAAGAAATAGCACTTATACTAAGTACTGCACCTAAAAATACTACGGATAACTTCTTTGTTAGATTCATATTAATTTATTTTTTGATTTGTTATTTTTTCAACTAATTCAATATATTTTTCTTTGGCTTCATCAATACTTAAATTTTTAATTTGAAACCATGCATTTAGTTTAAAGGCATTTTTTAGAGGAATACCTTCAGTAGGTTGCTTAAAATTACCACCTTTTGTTGCTTGCTTATAATAGGCATAAAACATTAGCATAGTGTCTGGTGGAATTTTTTGTGTCATCGCCGAGGCAATATCAAAGGCAGCTATAAATCTTTCATCAAGTTTAGACATAAGTTGCTATTACGGTTTCTCCTCCTTTAACTTTATCATTTATAGATACATTAATTTTCATATCTAATGGTACAAAAATATCTACTCTAGATCCAAATTTAATAAATCCGGAATCGGCACCTTGTACGGCATTATCATTCTCTTTGGCATAATTAACAATCCGTCTTGCCATGGCACCAGCTATTTGCCGAAACAAAATTTTACCAACTGTTCTATTTTCAACGACGACTGTTGTTCTCTCATTATCTGTCGATGATTTTGGATGCCAAGCCACTAGATACTTACCAGGATGGTATTTACTATAAATTATTTTACCACCAATAGGGTATCTCGTTACATGTACATTCAAAGGTGACATAAATATAGAAATCTGTCTACGTTTATCTTTAAAAAATTCGTTTTCTTCGACTTCTTCAATAACGACAACCTTCCCATCTACAGCAGCAATGATTTGATTGTCATTTTCTACAGTGTGTCTTTTAGGGTTTCTAAAAAACTGTAGTATTAAAACAAACAGAATTAAAAAAAGAACCATAATGGAAGTTCTTAACCATTCAACATGAATGAGGTTATCCACTAATAAAATAATACCAGCAAAAATAAGCATAGAAATCATGATTATTTTATATCCTTCTTTATGAAACATTTTTTATAATAATTAAGTGATGATATGTAAATATACGTAAACGAAAGGTGCAGCAAAAATAATACTATCTAGTCGATCTAAAAATCCACCATGTCCAGGTATAAAATTGCTACTATCTTTAATGCCTGCTTCTCTTTTAAATTTAGACTCTATTAAGTCGCCTAAAAGTCCAAAACCAAAGACAATAAAAGCAATTATTATCCAATGAATTAGTGCAATATTAGTTAAGTATAATGAGATGATATAGCCGCCAATTAAAGCTGCTACCATCCCCCCTAAGGCACCTTCAACAGTTTTGTTTGGAGATACTTTTTTGTATAATTTTGTTTTACCAATAGTACTGCCCACTAAATACGCAAAAGTATCACTAATCCAAATTAAAACAAAAACACTTAAAATAATTTTTGGATGGTATTCACCATTAATAAAAGGAACTTGTATTAGCATTGCAAAAGGCAAGGCAATATATGCCAATGCTAAAAAGTAATGTCCTAGTTTACTAGACGTTAGTGTTATTTTCGATATAAATAGTTGATAGATGACAGGCACAAATAAACTCGTGATGAGTAAAAAGTGTAGGTATTTAGAAACCAGCGTAGGGGTTTCAATATAATTAAGATAAATTAAGGTTGCTACAACAAAGGTCCATTTATAACTAAGATGAATTAAATTTTTAAATTCATAAAGACATAACATCATAAAGATGTAAAAAACGGCATAGAAAGATTCTTTAGCATAAAGTATACTACCAATAACTAAAGCAACGTAAATTATGCCTGATAATGCTCTGACAACAATTTCTCGCATGTTATAAATCTTCTAGTAATAGCAAATATAAGTTTTTTGCATTATTATTACCAAAGCTTAAAAAATCATCATCCACTTTTTCAGGAACATAACTTTTTATAGAACTAATGTTTGTAGGAAAATTTTTTTCATACGTTTGTCTAATACCCATTAACCCTTCTCTTTTGTCTTTCACCATTTGACTGGTTTTTGCAAATACGATAAAATAGTCTGGTAATTCAACAATTTTATGATAATGAACTTGTTTTGAAGAAAACAATATACTCCCTTCATCAGAGAGTAAATGTTCACAGTACGTAAAAAATGGATATTGTTTATTGATGGTAGAGGTGTTATCACTATCAACAATAGTTAAAATCTTCTTTAAATCATTATCAAAACAAACTACATTTTCCCAACTATTTTCTTTAATAATATTTGATAAATGTTGATTGACCTCTTCTTGATTTGCACAGTATAAAAATTTACCACCTTTTTCTATAAAGTTATGGACAAAAGTTTCATCTAATCCAGCTACATCTAAAACTGTTGTTTTAGAAGTAGTATTATCTAGGTCATTTCCATGTGACGAGCTAAAAAATTTTTTAAAAAGATTCATTTACTTAGAGAGTTTCTCAAAATTATATATTTAAGAAACGATTACGCTAATTCTGTTGAAATCTCACCCTCATTGTTCACATCTTTTTCGTCTTTAACTTCTTCTACTGCTTTTTTGGCTTCTTTTTTTTGTAAATCCTTTTTAGCTTTACTAACGGCTAACGGTTCTTTTGCAAACGGTCTTTCACCCAGTATTTTTACTAAATCATCACCAAATATCACTTCTTTTTCTAATAGAAGTTCCGCTAATGTCGTCAACTCTTCTTTATGTTCAGTAAGAATTTGAATGGCTCTTTTGTATTGTGTCTCAATCAAGTGAGAAATCTCTTGGTCAATCAACACTGCAGTTTCTTCACTGTATGGTTTTGAGAAATTATAATCTGATTGTCCTGAAGAATCGTAATACGTAATGTTACCTATTTTTTCACTTAAACCATAAACTGTAATCATTGCTCTCGCCTGTTTTGTGATTTTTTCAAGATCACTTAAAGCTCCAGTAGAAATTTTACCGAAAATTAATTTTTCAGCGGCTCTACCACCCAAGGTTGCACACATTTCATCTAACATTTGTTCTGTTTGAACAATCATCCGTTCTTCTGGTAAATACCAGGCAGCCCCTAATGATTGGCCTCTTGGTACAATGGTTACTTTTACTAAGGGAGCAGCATGTTCTAATGTCCAACTCACTGTTGCATGACCGGCTTCATGAAAAGCGATAGTTTTCTTTTCTTTTTGGGTCATTATTTTGTTTTTCTTTTCTAAACCACCAACAATTCTATCAACGGCATCTAAGAAATCTTGATGATGTACTGCCTTTTTATCTTGTCTCGCCGCTACTAAAGCAGCTTCATTACAAACATTAGCAATATCAGCACCAGAGAAACCAGGGGTCTGCTTAGCTAAGAATTCAATATCAACATCTTTTGACATTTTCAAAGGTCTAATATGAACTTCAAAAATTTCTTTACGTTCATTCATATCAGGTAGGTCAACATAAATTTGTCTATCAAATCTACCTGCACGCATTAAAGCCTTATCTAATACGTCAGCACGGTTTGTAGCAGCTAATACAATAACATTAACATCTGTACCGAAACCATCCATTTCCGTTAATAATTGATTCAACGTGTTTTCACGCTCATCATTTCCACCTGAAAAATTATTTTTACCTCTTGCTCTACCAATGGCATCAATTTCATCAATAAATATAATTGATGGTGATTTTTGAGCCGCTTGTTTAAACAAATCTCTTACACGAGATGCTCCTACACCTACAAACATTTCAACAAAATCTGAACCTGACAATGAAAAGAAAGGAACTTTGGCTTCACCAGCAACGGCTTTTGCCAATAATGTTTTACCTGTACCTGGAGGGCCTACTAATAAGGCTCCTTTAGGAATTTTACCACCTAATTTGGTGTATTTATCAGGGTTTTTTAGGAAATCAACTATTTCTTGAACTTCTTCTTTTGCACCTTCAAGTCCGGCTACATCTTTAAAAGAAGTTTGAACTTTTTGATCTTGATCAAATAATTTAGCCTTTGATTTTCCAATATTAAAAATTTGACCACCGGGTCCACCTCCACCACCAGATCCTGACATACGTCTCATAATAAAGATCCAAATGGCGATTATAAAGATAAAAGGAAGCCACATAAAAATACCATCCCAAACACTTGTTTCTGTAGTATTATTAGTGTCAAAATCTAATTTATACTCGGCTTTATTCGTACTTAAGTCTTTTTCGAAATTTTGTAAATCACCAAAGTCAAAAACATATAAAGGATCTTTCGCGTTATAGAAAGGACTCTTAGTTTTATCTTTGTATTTCTCTTTTTGTAAAGCTTCAGCTTTAATAAAAACCTGTGCTACATCGTTGTTAACGATAACAACTTTTTCAACGTCATTTTCCTTTAATATTTCATTAAATTCATTTTCAGTTAATTTACTAGTAGCTAGTTCTGAGCTATTAAAAAATTGATAACCTATTATTAAGGCAAATAAAATACCGTAAACCCAGTAAAAATTGAATTTAAATTTAAACTCTTTAAAGGGCTTCTTATTGTTGTTCTTTTTATCCTTACTCATTGATGCGTTCTAAAATTGTTATTGTTTGTTTTTAAGCTTCTATAGTCGTGATTTTAGCATCACCCCACAAGCTCTCAATGTCATAAAATTCTCTGATATGTTTTTGAAAAACATGAACTACAACATTTACATAATCTAATAAAATCCATTCTGCGTTAGCCTCACCTTCGATGTGCCATGGATTTTCTTTTAAGGCTTTACTGACCGTTTTTTGTACCGAGCCTGAAATTGCATTTACTTGTGTGTTTGAACCACCTTCACAAACTATAAAATAGTCTGAAACTGTATTTTCAATATCTCTTAAATCTAAAATGTTAACTTTTGCACCCTTAACCTTATCTATGCCGTTAAGTATCTCTGAAATTAACTGATCGGTACTAACTTTATTTTTCGTCATTAACTGCCTTTATAATTTTGATGCAAATGTATTAATTTTATCATTAGTGATGAACTCATCTTCACATTTTGTTTTTTAACAAAAAGGATAAGTACATATTGTTATATTTGCATATATATGAAGATAGTCAAAGTTGGTGCCATAGATTCTACAAATTCTTATTTAAGAGAATTAATGAAGCAATCTTATGTTAAGGATGCCACCGTTGTTGTTGCAGAAAAGCAGCACAAGGGTAAAGGGCAAGGAGATAATCAATGGTCTTCTGAAGAAGGTAAGAACCTTACGTTTAGTGTTTTAATAAGGTTTGATGAGTTAAAAGTAGTCCATCAGTTTATGTTAAATTATAGCATCTCAATTGCCATCTATAATGTGTTGAGATATTATATACCTGAAAAATTATCTGTAAAATGGCCGAACGACATTTTGTCAGCCGGCAAGAAAATATGTGGTGTTCTATCAGAATGTGTTTTAAAAAGTTCTAACGTGAATTACGCAATTGTAGGAATTGGTTTAAATGTAAATCAAGAAAACTTTTCTGATGATTTGTCAAATGCCACTTCATTAAAGCGAATTTTAAATAGAACCATTGATAGGGATGAACTGTTAGAAAAACTATTATTAGAAATCCAATATCAAATCATAGGGGTTAGAAAACATGAGTTTAAAAAGATAAAAAGTCAATACGAATCTATCTTATACAGAAATGGTGTTCCGTCTATGTTTAAAAATGCAGATGATCAGGAATTTTTAGGAAGAATAATTGGAACTTCACTAATGGGAAATTTAATTGTTGAATTAGAAGATGAAAGTCTTAAAGAATTTGGTCTAAAAGAAATTAAATTTATTTAATTCAATTATAATTTTTCAATATTTTCAGTTAATGTGGTAATAAATTTTTGAATAGGGCTTTTAATCATCATAGCCACCATTGGGTTAAATTGTCCATCAAATAACAGTTGAACTTCACTTGAATTATCGTCAATTTTAACAATATTTCCAGTTAAGGTAAATGGAAATTTATCACTTGTAGATCCTAACACAACTTTATTTGAAGCTACTTGCTCTTGAAGTTTTAATCGTATTTCTGGCATACCCTTTAAAGAAAATAAGAAAGAATCTTCACTAACTTCAAATTTATCAATATTCTCAGGCATAATTTGTTCGTAATTTTCAACTTTAGTTAAAAAATTAAACATTTCTTCTTGTGTCTTACTAACTATTACTTTATTTGTTTCTAAATTCATTTTTCGTATTTAAAATTTTTATTCTAAAGAGTACTAACCATTCCATTCACTTGGTTTCATTCTCCATCGCTGTAGCGTAAATTGATCTTCTTCTGCGACATATTCTCTTGCTACTGCTTGTTCAATTAACGTGTCATAATCGCTTATCGTTGTTAATTCTACATTTGCATCCGCAAAATTTTGAACAGCAACATCAAAACCATAACTAAATATGGCCACCATACCCTTTACATTAACTTGTTGCTCACGTAAAGCTTCAACAGCTTTTAGGCTGCTACCACCTGTACTTATTAAATCTTCAACAACTACTACAGATTGATGCTTTTCAATTTGACCTTCTATTTGATTTTGTCTACCATGTTTTTTTGCTTCTGGTCGTACATATATAAAAGGTAACCCCAATTCTTGTGCCACTAATGCTCCAATGGCTATTGCACCGGTTGCAACACCAGCAATAGCATCTGGCTTACCATATTTTTCATCTATTATTTTAGATAAAACTTCTCTAATATAAGTTCTAACATTTACATGCGATAAAGCAATCCTATTGTCACAATAAATAGGAGACTTCCATCCAGATGCCCATGTAAAAGGATTTTTTGGACTGAGTTTAATTGCCTTAATTTGTAATAAGAACTCAGCGGTTTCTTTAGCTTTGTTTTTTTCAAAAATCATAAGCACAAATTTAAACAATTATTTCAATAAAATATTAATTAATGAAGACCGTATTTTTTAACAATTTCCCAATTAATTTGGTTACAGATGTAAAGTATCAATCTGAAAGTCATTTTTTTCATAGTAACGATATTGATGTACTATCAATTATTGATAAAATGGAACAGGGATCTATGGAAGCTGTATTTCTATATAATGATGATTTTAATAGTTTATGGCAACATTTTACATCTGCATTTAAAATTATTGAAGCTGGTGGAGGAAAAGTTTTTAATGATAAAAATGAAGTGCTATTTATATTTAGAAATGATAAATGGGATTTACCAAAAGGGAAAATTGAAAAAGGTGAAACTATTGAAGAGACTGCTATTAGGGAGGTGGAAGAGGAGACCGGTATTGAAAAGCTTAAAATTTCACATCAATTACAAACAACCTATCATATTTATAAACACAAAAAGAAATATGTGTTAAAAGTTAGTTATTGGTTTAAAATGACTTCTGATTTTAAAGGAGAACTCTTTCCTCAATTAGAAGAAGGGATTACAAAAGTTGTGTGGTTGTCTGATACTGAAACGGAAAAAGCCTTACAAAACACTTATAAGAATATAAAATTGCTTTTTTAAATCGAATTTGTAGCAATAAAATTATGACAGTTAATGTTAAATGCTGAGCGTAATTTAGTGTCGAGTACAAGAAATTTGGATAATATATATTTTTCTTTATTCATTTGAAGAGGCGGAGCTAGCGAAAATCAATCGGATGTAACTTTTTCGCTAACAACTAAAATCGATAAATGGGATATTCCATATGTGCTTTTTCATAATAATCACTATGAGTGTGAATCCATTTTAATTGTGCGTACCAATTGTTTGCAAAATCATCATCGTTCGCTCTTTTATCTTCAAACGTCTTTTTTAAGGCGGAATTATTATCTAATATTTCTTTGGCTAAATCTTCCCAAACATAGGGGGAAAAGCCTTCTTTTTGTTGTAAAATGGTATCAAAAAAGTTCCAATTAAAAAAAGAATCAGGACCTTGAGGTTCTAAAGTTTCTAATAAATAACGAACGCCAGGCTGATTGGTGTAGATTAAATAATCACCAGATTTGAAAGTCATATCTTTTCTTTTAGATTCAATTGAAGTATTGTAATGTTGATAATGCCCTTCATATGCAGATTTCCTAGTGTTGTATTCCAAAATACGATATGCTTCTACACTAAATGTGGTGTCTTTAGCAATAGCCTTCATTTTTATGTTATTTATTTTTAAGAGATCAATAACACTATACCAAGCTTGTGGAATTATATAGCCTTTTGGAATTGCTATTTCTGCATTTGGTTTAAAATAATTTTGGTAAGTAATTTTTTTAGTAAATGGCTTACTTCTCTCATATTTTAACCTGAGTTTTCCAGTAATTTCACTTGGTATCATTTTACCTTCAAACCCCTTAAAGTTTAATGTAGTAGTCTGGGTTGTATCAACTTCCCAATCTAGAGGATAGTTTTTTTGCTTGAGTATTGTTTTATAATAATCCCGTCGTATGGCCTTAATTTCGGTACTGTTTTCTTCCATAATCTCTAGCATACTTTTCATTAATTCATAAGTGCCCTCAACACGTTGTTTATAAGGTTTTAACATATGCGTTTCTACCATCATTCCTAAGGTGTTAAATAATGTGGTATACCCAGTAGAATAGCGTGGGTAATCCATAAATTGAGAAAAACCTTTTTCAGGAGTACTATTAAAAACATTTACGTAAGGGGTAATATCCCATTTTTTTTTAGCAAGTTTTTTCTCCAATTCAGGCATCATTTTAGAATGTATGTAGCTTCCCAAGCTACCGCCTAATTTATTGTGTTGAGTAAATAAGTGCGTAAGTGAATATTGGTAGTCTGCACCATTACTAACATGGTTATCAATAAAAACATCAGGATTAACCAAATGATATATTTTTGCAAACGTTTTAGCGTTTTTACTGTCATTTTTTATAAAATCTCTATTCAGGTCAAAGTTTCTAGCATTACCTCTAAAACCATAGGCCTTCGGACCATTTTGGTTCGTTCTACTATGTGAATTTCTATTAAGACTTCCACCTACATTATAAATAGGAATGGTTACCAAAACTACATTTTTAAGAGCTTTAATTTTACCCTGAACGATATCCCTATAAAGCATCATGGTAGCATCTATACCATCGCTTTCACCAGGGTGAATACCATTATTTATAAGTAATACAGTTTTGTTTTTTTCTATCTCTAAAAAATCAAACTCTTTATCAGGGTTTAAAATAGCAATATGTAATGGTTTGCCAGAATCGGTCTGGCCAATTTCTAGAAGCTGTATTTCAGGATATCTATTTGCTATGTTTGAATAAAACTGGATTGTTTGTTTATAAGTAGCCGTTTCAGTTCCGTTACTTTTTTCGAAGGCAGTTATAAAATCATTTTTTGTTTGACTGACCACTAAAATGGAGAAGTGAATAAATAAAAAAAGAAGATAGATTTTTTTCATTAAATATGTTTTATAGGTCAAACTTAATGAAAATATTACTATATACTATTGTCTATCTTTAGATTAACTGTACTTTTGCCGCTTCAAAATTATAGCCATGACTGAATTTATTAGAAAAAGAGCAGCGAACGCAAAGAATGATATTTTAAGTGGACTTACAGTAGCATTAGCTCTGGTTCCAGAAGCAGTAGCTTTTGCCTTTGTAGCAGGTGTTGATCCTTTAGTGGGCCTGTATGCAGCATTTATGATCGGATTAATTACAGCCATTTTTGGAGGTAGACCGGGTATGATTTCAGGAGCAACAGGGGCATTAGCAGTAGTTATGGTAACGTTGGTTGCTAAAGGGAATGCCATGGGGAGTCCAGACGAAGAGTTAGGCTTGTATTACCTTTTTGCTACCGTTATTTTAATGGGTATTATACAAATGTTAGCGGGTGTTTTTAAACTAGGTAAATTTGTTAGGTTGATTCCTCACCCTGTAATGATGGGGTTTGTTAATGGTCTGGCAATCGTTATATTCTTGTCTCAGTTAGGTATGTTTAAGGAGAACATAAAGGATATTTATGGTAATAATATGATCAAGACAGAGTCGGTAGAAAAAATTATGACAATTACCGATAATCAAGTTTATGATGGTAATACTGGTAAATTACTCTTTGTAAAAGATAAGAATCAGTTATTAGATGCTGATAGCAATGCCTTAAGATATAATATAAGTGATGGTCAGGTATTTGATGCTTCAAATAATGAGGTGAAATTTAACCTTGAAAATTCTGCTATATATTCAATTGAGAAAAAGGGATTTGCGAAGCAATGGATTCCTAGTAAAGAATTAATGTGGATGTCTGGGTTAGTGTTATTAACCATGTTATTAATGTTTGGATTACCTAAAATATCGAAAAAAATACCTGATGGTTTGGTGGCAATTTTAGTAGTATCAGCAATTGCTATCTTCGGAAAATTAGATGTTGCCACAGTAGGTAGTTTTATTGCCGATGGGGGAGGAGAAGGTTTAAAAGGTGGTTTGCCTAAATTTCAATTCGATATATTTAATAAAGTTCCATTTACTTGGGAAACCTTTGTATTTATTGGCCCTTATGCATTGATTTTAGCCGCTATTGGTTTAATAGAATCTCTTATGACTTTAAACTTGGTTGATGAATTAACTGAAACTAGAGGGAATTCAAATCGTGAATGTTTAGCACAAGGTGGAGCAAATATAGTTACTGGATTTTTTGGTGGTATGGGAGGTTGTGCCATGATTGGTCAATCTATTATAAATATAAAAGGAGGCGGTCGTGGTAGATTGTCAGGTATTGTAGCCGCATTGGCCTTGTTAGGTTTTATTTTATTCGCATCTGGTTTAATTGAACAAGTTCCCATTGCAGCCTTAGTTGGAGTTATGTTTATGGTAGTTATTGGTACGTTTGCTTGGTCTAGCTTTAGAATTTTAAATAAAATTCCGGTAAGTGATTTAATTGTACTAATTCTGGTATCAGGGCTTACCGTAATTTTCGATTTAGCCATCGCAGTAATAGCGGGTGTAATTGTAAGTGCCTTGGTTTTTTCTTGGGAAAATGCCAAACGTATCCGTGCCAGAAAACGTATGAAAGTAGATGGTACAAAAACATATGAAATCTGGGGACCATTATTCTTTGGAAGTATTCAGGAGTTTACCAATAAGTTTGATGTTAAAAATGATCCAGAAAAGGTGGAAATAGATTTTGTGGAATCGCGTATTAGCGATCATTCTGCACTAGAAGCTGTATTTAATTTAGTAAATAAGTATGAGGCTGCTGGTAAACAAATTCAACTAAAGCATTTAAGTGAAGATTGTAAAGAGCTTCTTTACAAATCGAATCCTAAATTTAGAGAGGTTATTGTAGAAGATATAGACGACCCACGTTACCATTTAGCAGCAGATCCAGAAAGGTTTACTAAAGGGCTAGGGGAGTATGACAATTTATAATACTAAACAAAAAAAATGCCCATCCAAGATGGGCATTTTTTTTGTTTAGTGTTATTTCAAATCCTTTTCTTTGTAAGTTGAAATACCAAAAATTTCGTAAACAGGACTAAAACTCACTAAGCTTGATAACAATGCTATTCCTCCCAAAAGTAATAGAATTAACCCAATAGTACCTGTAACTGTTTTGGAGAAGTGAAGAGTTGTCATTACAATAAAAATTATGATTCTGATAATTCTATCAATATTACCTAAATTTTTTGTCATAAAATAATTATTGAAATGATTAATTACTTAAGGATATTTTATTCTTATTGAAGACGAACTGTCAATTATACATTCTGTTACAAAAATCAATGATATTTATAACCTATGCAGTAACTTTAGTCACTGCTATAAAATTTTAATCCCATTTGTTTGTTGTTTTAGTTTGCCTTCGTTTTCAAGTTTCTTCATAACTCTGCTAATCACTTCTCTTGCGGTACCTAATTCATTTGCAATTTGCCGATGAGATATTTTAATAGGGTTTTTATGTGTCACTACTTTTTTATCCTGTAAGTATTTAAACAATCTTTTATCCATTTTATCAAATAAAACTTGATGTATAATGTCTATTAATTCATTATATCTCTGATTGTATTGTTGAAAAAATAAAGTATTAATATCAGGAAATTGCTTTGTCCAACCTAATATTTTATCAACAGGAAATAACATTGCAGTAGTGTTTTCCTCTACAGTAGCAAACACTTTAATAGGCACATTAGTTAAACTGGCAGCAAATGACATAATGCAGCTTTCATTGGGCTTTATATAATATAGAAGTAACTCTTTATCTTCATGTCTTGTAAATACTTTGATTAAACCATCTAATACTATGGGTATAACCGTTACGTATTGCCCTTCTCTTAGAATTTCTGTGTCTTTTGGAATGGTTTTTATGGTAGCGAACTTCATTATTTCAGATATTAAATCTGGATTTAAATGTGCGATTGCTTTTTTTATTTTTTCGTCTAGTTTCAAAAAATAGTAAAAATTTTATTCTTGTAATTTATTTATATGTGTGAATTTAAGAATTAAATGTCTAATAAGAAAAATATTATAAGTGTAATTTTAGCACAAATAAATAATGTGCCCAACAACCCAATAATTAAGTTAATATTTTTATATTAATGAAATCAAAATACTGGCTATGAAAACCTATCAAAAAGAACTTATGTTACCTCCTAAAAAGCGGGGTTTTCATATCATTACAGATATAGTTGTTCAAGAGTTTCCTGAGTTTAAGCAAATAAAAATTGGATTGTTACAGGTATTTATAAAACATACTTCGGCAAGTTTAACGATTAATGAAAATGCAGACCCAACCGTAAGACAAGATTTTGAAAGTCATTTTAATAAAACAGTCCCAGAAAATGCACCATTCTATAGACATACCTATGAAGGTACTGATGATATGCCAGCTCATATTAAAGCATCACTATTAGGAGCTTCAGTACAAATTCCTATAACTGATGGGAAATTAAATTTGGGAATTTGGCAAGGTATATACCTTTGTGAGCATCGTAATCATGCTAATTCAAGATCAATTGTTATAACTGCTTTTGGGAATTGATACTTTGTATTGTGAGGTCTAATGCCTAACATTACTCTTTAACTTTGCTTGTAGTAATTGTTCTAAAACTATTTCTACTCCTTGTTCTTTATTACTTTTCGTTAAAAAATTAGCAACCTCCTTTACATTCGGGTGAGCATTTTCCATGGCATAACTAAAATGTGCCAATTCAAGCATTTCCAAATCATTGTTGTAATCGCCAAAAACCATAGTTTCATCTTTAGTAACTCCCATACTTTGTTGTAAATGACTAAGGGCATAACCTTTGTTAGCATTTAAATCTGAGATATCTAACCAGTTTTGCCCCGATACTTTAATTTTCAAATCATTTTCTAGATGTTTCAGTTTAGGATATAAAAATGTTTCTGAAGAATTAAAATGGTAAACGGCAATTTTAAGAATCTCATCATTAGTTATTTTAGTTAGATCATTAACAATTTCATAGGTATTATAAAACTCGTCAAATAGCGAAATGAATGATTGATCTTCAGTTTCAATATACGCTCTTCTTTTACCGCATAGTACAATATACCCACCCACAATTTGACGTATCAAAGGAATGAGTTGTTGTATTTTTTTATTAGGTAAGTGGGTCAACATTATTTCTGTTTTACCTTGCATAGCAATACCACCATTTTCTGCTATTATAGTAATATCATCCTTTATCGTTTCTAATTTAGAAGTCATACTTTGGTATTGCCTTCCACTTGCGGCAACGAAATGAATATAACCTTTTAATTGTTCGTATAGGGTGAAGAAACGAGAACTAACCTCGTGATTGGCATTTAACAATGTGCCGTCCATATCAGTCACTACTAGTTTTACTTTAGATAAATCCATTATTATAATTTTAATACAAAATTAAGCTTCTTGAAGAAGCTATCGTTAATTTAGAGATTTAATTTGTGCTTTAATAATAGCAATAAATATACAATTGAAACAAAAAAAAATCCCGAACGTAAGTACGGGATTTTTAATAAGTAAGAATATTGTTATTTATTTAACTTTATCTACAACTGCTTTAAAAGCATCAGGATGATTCATTGCTAAATCAGCCAATACTTTTCTGTTTAACTCAATATTATTGGCTTTTACTTTACCCATAAATTGAGAATAAGACATTCCATGTTGACGTGCACCAGCATTAATACGCTGAATCCACAATCCTCTAAAGTTACGTTTATTGTTTTTTCTATCACGGTAAGAATAAGACATTGCTTTTTCTACCGCGTTTTTAGCTACTGTGTAAACGTTTTTACGTCTTCCAAAATAACCTTTTGCTTGTTTTAATATTTTTTTTCTACGAGCTCTTTTAGCTACTGAATTTACCGATCTTGGCATAATTTTAATTGTTTTTTGTATCAGGCAGTCTCTATTTTATTGAGACATTTTTTAGGCACTAATACATGGTTTATAATAATTACCTATAAACTTAACTTGCGATTAAGTTTATTTTAATTTTAACATTTTCAACACGTTCATTTTATCAGCCTTATGTACTAATCCTGAATGTGTTAATTTAAGCTTACGCTTTTTAGATTTTTTAGTCAATATATGACTCTTAAAAGCGTGCTTTCTTTTAATTTTACCAGAACCAGTTAGCTTAAAGCGTTTTTTGGCACTAGATTTTGTTTTCATTTTAGGCATTGTCTCCTACTTTTATATTTATTCTTACTTACTTTCTAAACTCTGTGATTTTGCAATTGAAAAGAAACTATTTCTTTTTAGGTGCAATGAACATTGTCATTCGCTTACCTTCTAATCGTGGTAATTGCTCTACCTTTCCGTACTCCTCTAAGTCAGTGGCTAATTTTAATAATAAAATTTCACCTTGATCTTTGTAAACAATAGATCTACCTTTAAAAAATACATATGCCTTAAGTTTAGCACCTTCGCTTAAAAACTTAATAGCATGTTTCTTTTTGAAATCGTAATCATGATCGTCAGTATTCGGACCAAAACGGATTTCTTTCATTACAACTTTACTCGCTTTTGCTTTTAAAGCTTTTTCGCGTTTTTTCTGTTCGTATAAAAACTTCTTGTAGTCTATTACCTTACAAACGGGCGGAGATGCATTGGGAGATATCTCCACAAGATCTAATTCTAGCTCTTCAGCAATTTTCTTTGCTTGAGCTAAAGGATAAACTCCTACTTCTACGTTATCTCCAACTAAACGAACTTCTTGAGCTCGAATGTTACCGTTTATGCGATGTGCATCTTCTTTTTGTATTCTCCAAGGTTTTCTACCCCCTTTTCTACGTATTGCTATGACTGTAAATTTTTAATTAAACTTAAACTCCTGTAATGTACTATTTATTTCTTTACTTACCAAGGAAGAAAACTCTTCTATGGTCATTTTTCCTAAATCTTCACCTCCGTGTTTTCTCACAGATATTGTTTCGGTATTTTCTTCATCTTCTCCAATGATAATCATAAACGGAATTTTAGTTACTTCAGCGTCTCTAATCTTTTTACCCGTCTTTTCATTTCTATCATCTATCAAGCCGCGAATTTCGTAATTTTCCAGCAATTGTAAAACTTTTTTGCTATATTTTTCATATTTCTCACTGATTGGCAATAAAATAACTTGCTCAGGCATAAGCCACAGTGGAAAGTTGCCTCCTGTGTGTTCTAATAATAAAGCAATAAACCTTTCCATAGATCCAAATGGTGCTCTATGTATCATTACAGGTCTATGTAATTGGTTGTCAGCTCCTTTATAGGTCAAATCAAAGCGTTTCGGTAAATTATAGTCGACCTGAATGGTTCCCAATTGCCAGCTTCTTCCTAGAGCATCTTTAACCATAAAGTCTAATTTCGGCCCATAAAAAGCTGCTTCACCTTCTACAATAACATAATCTAATCCTTTATCTTTAGCAGCATTAATTATTGCTTGCTCTGCTATTTCCCAAGTTTCAACATCACCAATGTACTTATCTAAGTTATCCATATCTCTAATAGAAACTTGTGTAGAAAAGTTTTCAAATCCTAAACAACTGAATACATATAATACGAGATCGATAACATTTTTAAATTCCTGGTCTAATTGCTCAGGGGTACAAAAAATATGAGCATCATCTTGTGTAAAACCTCTTACACGAGTTAATCCGTGCAATTCTCCACTTTGCTCATACCTATACACAGTACCAAATTCAGCAAAACGTTTTGGTAAGTCTTTATAAGAATAAGGTTTGGTATTGAAAATTTCACAATGATGTGGGCAATTCATAGGTTTTAACAAAAACTCTTCATCTTCTTTAGGGGTATGTATCGGTTGGAAACTATCTTCACCATACTTAGCATAATGGCCCGATGTTACATACAACTCTTTTTGCCCAATATGCGGAGTTATCACCATTTCATAACCTGCTTTCTTTTGTGCTTTCTTTAGAAAGTTTTCTAATCTTTCACGCAAAGCAGCTCCTTTTGGTAACCATAAAGGTAAACCTTGCCCAACTTTTTGTGAAAAAGTAAAAAGCTCAAGTTCCTTACCTAATTTTCTATGATCACGTTTTTTTGCTTCTTCAAGTAAATGTAAATACTCAGTAAGCTCTTTTTGTTTAGGAAAAGAAATTCCATAAACACGAGTCAATTGCTTATTCTTTTCATCACCTCTCCAATACGCTCCCGCAACACTCATTATTTTTACAGCTTTAATAAAACCTGTATTTGGGATATGACCACCACGACATAAATCCGTAAAGTCGGCATGATCACAAAAGGTAATCTCACCATCAGTTAAATTTTCAATTAACTCAACCTTAAATTCATTATGTTGTTCCTTATAGTATTGTAAGGCATCAGCTTTTGATATCGCACGTAATTTGAATTCAAATTTTTGACGTGCAAATTCAATCATTTTATCTTCTATCTTCTTAAAGTCATTGTCAGATAAAGTTTCATCACCAAAATCAATGTCATAATAGAATCCATTTTCAATAGCAGGACCAATAGTAAGTTTTGCGTTAGGATAAAAATTAAGTATGGCCTGAGCTAAAAGGTGAGCTGAAGAATGCCAAAATGCTTTTTTTCCTTCAGAATCCTTCCATGTATATAAAAGTAATGAGCCATCTTCAGTAAGTTCTGTTGAAGTTTCAACAGTTACATTATTAAATTTAGCAGAAATAACGTTTCTAGCAAAGCCTTCACTGATACTTTTGGCAACATCCATTGGAGTGCTATTTTTAGCAACTTCCTTAATTGAACCATCGGGTAATGTAATTTTAATCATATATATAAGGTAAATAAGTTTACAAAGATATTAGAAAAGACATTCTTGTACAATATAATGTCATTTATTATTTGGGTGTTCCCTAAAACCATTACTAATAACTTTTCGTTTAGGTAAGTCTATCTACATATATATATAAGGTATGTGTTATAAATGTTATTCTCAGGTTTTAGGGGCAGGCTTGGCTGTATCTTTTTATTAGGAATGATAAGAAGCTTTTTGTAATCTAAAAACTCCATATTTATTGCAATTGTATACATTATATATAATGGTAACATAAAAAGGATGACGCTTTAATCCTTAACACAACACCATAAACAGTGTAACTAATTCTCGAGTTTATGACAGTAGGCTTTCCGCTGTATCTTTTTATTATGAAGGATATGACGCGTTTTGTAGCCTAAAAAGCCCATATTTAATACAATTGTATACATTATATATATTGGTAACATAGAAGGATGACGGTTTAATCCATAACACAACACTAAAAACAGTGTAAGTAATTCTCAGGTTTCAGGTAACAGACTTTCCGATTTATCTTTTTACTATGAATGATATAAAGCGTTTTGTAACCTAAAAACCCTCATATGTAATGCAATTGTATACATTTTATATATTGGTAACATAGAAGGATGACGGTTTAATCCATAACACAACACTAAAAACAGTGTAAGTAACTCTCAGGTTTCAGGAAGCAGGCTTTCCGCTTATCTTTTTATTATGAAAGATATGACATGTTTTGTAGCCTTAGAAGCC